>JBDSMR010000010.1:0-76332 GCA_039915735.1 Usitatibacter sp.
GGCGTCGGCCACTCGCAGCTTCTGCAGGCCGTGTACTCGCAGTTGCGAATCCACCACCGAGTCGGAAGCCGATCCCATGCGGCAGCTGCCCACCGTGTGCCACGCGGTTTGCCCGCTACCGCGCCCGTAGTCGAAAAGCGCCGCGTCTTCGGTCACCTCGGGGCCAGGCCGCGTCTCGCGCACGATTACCGATTTCATCGCCGGCTGCGCGGCTATTCGGCGGATGAGCTTGAGCATCGCCAATCCCGTGGCGCGATCGCGCTCGTCGGTCATGTAGTTGGGCTGGATCTGCGGGAAGACGCGCGCGTCATTGGACGTGATGTGGATCGAGCCGCGCGAGTACGGGTGCAGCTGGAAGCCGCCGAGGGAGAAACCGGGAAAGGGATCGATGCCGGCGCCCGGCGTGCGCGAGTAACGGTCCTTCCCGCTGATGTGATAAATGCGCACCATCACGTCGGGACGCTCGAGCCTGGGAGAGGTTTTCGTGATCGCATGCGCCGTGGAAGATGTGCCCGCCATCAACCCCTTGCGCGTCAGCACGTACTGCAGGCCCACGCCCATGCGCCGCCAGAAACTGCGCATCACGTCGTTGATGGTGATCGGCAGTTGTGTCTCGTAGGTACAGCGCAGCTGCAGGTGGTCGATGACGTTTTCGCCCACGGCCGGGATGTTGGCGATCACCGGGATGCCGAGCTCCTGGAGGCGCTCCGCGTTACCCACGCCGGAAAGCTCCAGCAGTTGCGGCGACTGGATGGCGCCCGCACAGAGGATCACTTCCCCCGATGCGCGCGCGTGAACCTTCTGCCCGTGATGGAAATATTCGACGCCGCTCGCAGCGGTGCCTTCGAAAGTCACGCGGGAAACCAGTGCATTGGTGACGACCACCAGGTTGGGACGCTTCATCGCCTCGCGCAGGTAGCCCACCGCCGTCGACCAGCGCCGCCCGTTGTGCGCGGTCTGCTCGAGGTAGCGCACGCCTTCGTAGCTCACCGCGTTGTAGTCGGCTGTCTCCGCGATGCCGCTTTCGATGCAGCCGGCGACGAAGCCATCGGACAGCTCGTCAGTGTCGCGCAACTGGCGGTCGGTGATCTTCATCGGCCCGCCATGGCCGCGGCCCGGCTGCGAGGTGTACGGGTTATCCTCGAGCTTCTGGAAGTAGGGATGCACGTCGTTCCATCCCCATCCGCTGTTGCCCATTGCCGCCCAGGCATCGTATTCGAGCGGATCGCCCCAGACGTACGCCATGCCGTTGAGCGCGCTCGATCCGCCCAGCACCTTGCCGCGCGGCCAATACACCTTGTTGCCGTTGAGTTGCTCCTGCGGCTGGGTCTCGAACTTCCAGGCGTACTTTTCGTTGGTGAGCAGCTTGCCGACGCCCAGCGGGATGTGGATCCACGGATTGGCGTCGCGCCCGCCGCCTTCCAGCAGCAGCACGCGAAACTTGCCCGATTCCGTCAGGCGCGCAGCGATGGCGCTGCCGGCAGAGCCCGCGCCCACCACGATGTAGTCAAACATCGTCATTCCCGCGCTACTTCTGCGAAGTGTCGCGATGCTTGAACGAATCGCGCCTGAAGCTGTAGAGCGCGGCCGGATCCACCATCACGTCGACAATCGCGGGTTTGCCGCAATTGAGCGCGGCCTTCAGCGTCTCCTCCAGCTTCGCCGCCTTGTCGACGCGGAAGCCGGCTGCACCGTAGAGCTCCGCTAACTTGTCATACGGCGGATTCGGCACGTCGGCGCCGATGTAGCGCTGGCCGAAGAAGTCGCGCTGGTACGCCTTCTCCGCACCCCAGCAGCCGTTGTTCATCACCACGCAGACGGTGTTGATGCCGTTTTCCACCGCGGTTCCGATCTCGCTCACGCCCGCCATGCCGAAGCCGCCATCGCCCATCAAGGAGATCACGCTGCGGTCGGGACGCGCGAGTTTGATGCCGAGGCCAGCCGCATAGGAGAAACCCACAAGGCCGAAGTCGAGGGGCGTGATGAGCGCGGGCGACTCGAAGTAGTTCAGCTGGTCGGTCGCCTGCAGGCAGAGCGTGCCGGCGTCCATCGTGTAGGTGGCATTGCGCGGGCCAACAGCTCGCAGCGCCTGGAACACCATTGCGGGCTGGATCGGTTCGCCGAGTTTCCTGCCTTCGGTGTCGCGCTCGGCGAGCAGCTTGCGGCGATTGTCCTGGAAGGTTTTCGTCCAGTTGTTTACGTCGCCTCCAACCTTGTGGCTGCCCAGTTCGGCCGCCAGTTGGTCGGCAACACGCGCCGCATCACCGACGATGCCGATCGCGATCGGGAAGAAGCGGCCTACCGCCGTGTACTCCTGGTCACACTGGATGATCTTCGCTTCGCGGCTGATGTTGTCGTACGAATAGAAGGTGGTGTTGAAGCCCAGGCGCGTGCCGAGCGCGAGGATCACGTCGGCTTCCTTCGCCATTGTTGACGCCACCGGATTGCCACGGGGGCCGACCTGCCCCGCGTAGAGCGGATGGTCGCAGGGCGCCGCATCGCCATGGCCGGGCGACATGGCCACCGGCACGTTGAGTTTCGTTGCAAGCGCGAGTGCCTGCGCATGCGTGCCCGGATTCTTGATGCCGCCACCGATGATCATCAGCGGACGCTTGGCGCCTGCGAGCAGCTTCGCCGCCTGGCGGACCAGCTCCGCGTCGCCGCTTGCCGCGGCGCCGGCACGATAACCGGAGGGTGCAGGCGCAGATTCGATATCGGCGACTTCGGCCAGCAGGTCGCGCGGCAGGTTCAGGACCACCGGGCCGCGGCGCGGAGCGAGCGCCACGGAGAATGCCTCGCGCATCATTTCCGGGATGCGCTTGCTCTGCGTCACGGTCCAGGTCTTCTTGGTGACCGGCGTGAAGAGTGCCTGCTGGTCGACTTCCTGGAACGCGTCGCGATAGATATGCGCGGAGGAGAGCGAGCCCGCAAGCGCGACTACCGGCGAATACGCCGCGCGCGCCTGCGAAAGGCCGGTGACGAGGTTGGTCGCGCCCGGACCATTTTGCCCTGCGAGGAACACACCCGCGCCGCGTGAAGCGCGCGCATAACCATCGGCCATGTGCACGCCGGTGCGTTCGTCGCGCACGCCGATGAACTTCACCTGCTTCGAGTCGTAGAGCGCGTCGAAGATTTCCATGCCCGCCGAGCCGATGAGGCCGAAGACGTGTTGGGTGCCTTCCGCCTCGAGGGATTCGACTACCGCCTTGCCGCCGCTGATCTGTCCCATGGGTCAGTCCGCCTTCGCGCCGCTGGCCTTGACCAGGCGGCCCTGTTTCTCGACCTCGGACTTGATGTATTTGTCGAAGTCGCCGAGCGTCAGCAGGTTCTGCACCAGCCCCTGCTGCTGCATCTTTTCCTTCACCGCCGGCAGCGCCGAGATCTCGCGGATTTCCTTCGCCATGCGCTCGAGCGCGGCGTGCGGCGCCTTGGCCGGCGCGATCAGCGCGTACCAGATGCTGTAGTCGAAGCCCTTGATCCCCTGCTCCTGCACCGTGGGAATGTCCGGGATGAGCGCGGAGCGTTGCGGCCCGGTCTGGGCGATGGCGACGATGCGGCCGGCCTTCATCTGCGGTAACGCCAGCGCGATGGGCGGGAAGGCAATATCGATGCGACCGGCGAGCACTTCCGTGACCGCTTCCTGCACGCCTTTGTAGGGGACGTGGACCATGTCGATCTTCGCTTCATCGCGCAGGTACTCGGCGACGAGGTGCGTGGAGCTCCCGATGCCGGCCGACCCGTAGTTGAGGCCGCCCGATTTCTTCTTCGATGCCGCGATGAATTCCGCCAGCGTCTTGATGCCGGAGGCGGGGTTGACCACTGCGACGGTCGGCGAGCTGGCGACCAGCGCCACACCCACGGTGTCCTTCAGTGTGTCGTAGGGCAACTTGCTGAAGAGGGTGGGGTTCACCGCGTGCCCGGAGGACACCATCTGATAGGTGTAGCCGTCGGCGGCACCCAGCATCGCCTGCGTGGCGGGAATGCCACCGGAGCCGGGCTTGTTCTCGACCACCACCGGTTGGTTGAAGCGCTTGGAGAGCTCCTCGGCATACATGCGCGCGAGCGTGTCCGTGAGGGCGCCGGCGGAGAACGGCACGATGATGCGCACGGTCCTGCTGGGGAATTTGTCTTCCTGCGCGTGGGCGGCGGTGGCGAGCAGCAGGGTGGCGACGAGCAGCGTCTTCTTGAGCATCGGTCTCTCCGGGAATTCGTCTTGTGGGGTTGGAGGTCGAATCATATCAAAAATGTCGACATTCAGGCATGATTGCGAAATGAGTGCGATCTTCTCCCCGGCACACCTGGTGCCCACGCTGCCGCTGCAGATCGCCGAGCGCATCGGCGCCAGCATCGTGGAGGAGCAGTTCAAGCCGGGCGAGCGGCTGAAGGAAGTGGAGCTGGCGCTTTCGTTCGGGGTCAGCCGCGCCACCATCCGCGAGGCCCTGCGGCTGCTGGAGAAACGCGGGCTGGTGAGCATCCTTCCGCAGCGCGGCGCGCGCGTGACGGAGCTTTCGCCCAAGGAGCTGGAAGACCTGTTCGAAATCCGCGCCGCGCTGTTGGGCGTGGCGTCACGCCGGGTGGCCGAGCGAACGGATGACGCGGGACTCAAGGAAATACGCGCGGGCGTGAAGCAGTTGGAAGCCACCATCGCCAGCGCCACCGAATACGCGCGCGCCAGCACCGCGCTGGTCGCCACCGTCACGCGGCTTTCGGAAAATCACCAGATCGAGGATTACATCGCGGAGGCTGCACTGCGCTTCCGGCGCTACGCGCGGCTCGGACTCGCTTCGCGGCAGCGCCGCGATGAATCGCTGGCCACCTGGCGCAGGCTGGTGCGCGCCATTGCCGCGCATGACGGAGACACTGCGGAGACAACGCATCGGAAGCTTGCTTTGACCAACCTCGCGGCGGGGCTGGCCGAGATCAGGCGGCGTGGGAAGTAAAAACTGGTGTCAGACACGACTTTTGCATTTGGGCGGTTCGCCGCCAGCTGCAAAAGTCGTGTCTGACACCAGTTTTACCGGCGTAGACTGCGACTGCATTCCCATTCCAGGAGTTTCAAGAAAATGACGATTTCGATGTACCAGGCCGCCGTGCCCACCGCCATCCGTGCGCTCAACAACTTGGCTGACCTCCTCACCAAGGCCCAGGCCCATGCAGAAGCGAAGAAGATCGACGAATCGGCGTTTGTGAGTTCGCGCCTCTTCCCGAACATGTTCGCGCTTGGCAAGCAGGTGCAAGTCGCTGCTGACAGCGCCAAGCTGGGCATCGCGCGCATCGCTGGCGTCACGCCCCCATCCTACGAAGACAACGAAGCGACGTTCGCGGAGCTGATCGAGCGCTGCAGGAAAACCGTTGCCTACCTGGAGACGATCAAACCCGAGCAGCTCGACGGCAGCGAGGACCGCGTCGTCACCTGGTCCTCGCGCACCGCCAAGCGGTCGATGAAGGCGCAGGCGTACCTGCTGAGCCACGTGCTGCCCAACATCTTCTTCCACGTGACCACCGCGTACGCGCTGCTGCGCCACAACGGCGTCGAGGTCGGCAAGACGGACTTCCTCGGCAAGTTGGATTTGATCGAGGCTGCTTAGGGCAAACCCCGAAAACCGGGGGCGCACCCTACTTTAAAACCGGTGTCAGACACGACTTTTGCATTTGGGCGGTTTGCCGCCAGCTGCAAAAGTCGTGTCTGACACCAGTTTTCACATGTTCCTGAACAGGGACATGAACGTGAGGCTCACGGCCAGCGTCTCCGGCCGGTTCTTGAGCCTGAGCGTTCCGCGCCCCGAATCGTCCTTCGAGATCGCTGCTACCGCCTTCATATTGACAATGGTGGAGCGGTGCACCTGCTTGAAGACGTTGGGATCGAGCACGTCGAGCAATTCGCGGATGGGCTTGCGGATCAGCGCCTCGCCATCGGAGGTCATCACCACGGTGTATTTGTCGTCGGCCTTGAAGTAGGCGACGTCGTCCACCACAATCAGCCGTGTTTCCTTGCCGACGTTTGCGGTGATCCACGCGATCGCCGGCTCCTTGCTCTGGGCGGCGGGCATCTTGCCGCGCAACTGCTCGATGACTGCGGCCAGCTCGCTTGATCCTGAAACTCCGGAGGCGAGCCGAGCCTTCACACGCTTCACCGTCTCCGCGAGGCGCTCCGGCACGATCGGCTTCAGCAGGTAATCCAGCGCGCCGCGATTGAACGCGTCGATGGCGTACTGGTTGTAGGCCGTAACAAAAACCACTTGCGTTGCGGGAGCGACCTCCGCGGCAGCGGCGGCAACTTCCAGCCCCGTGAGCCCCGGCATGCGAATGTCGAGGAAGGCCACGTCGGGTGCGTGCGTCTCGATGGCGTCCAGCGCAGCACCGCCATCGTCACAAGCCGCGACCACTTCCAGCTCCGGCCATGCAGTGCGCAACTGCTGCAGCAGGTCGTCGCGCAGCAGCGCCTCATCTTCGGCCACGACGCACTTAGGCATGTGCACCTCCCGCAGGGCCAGCGGCCGGAAGCGTGATGGTGGCGGCAACACCGCGCGGAAAGTTGGCGACCATCGTGAACGACGCGTCACCGCCGTATGCCAATCGCAGCCGCTCGCGAATGTTCTTCAGCCCGATGCCGGTGCCGCCCGTGCCTTCGGAGAAACCCTGGCCGTCGTCGGCAACCGTCACGGCAACCTTGCCATCGGATTCGCGCGCGATGATCCAGATGTTGCCGCCGCCGGTGACGGGTTCGAGGCCGTGTTTGATGGAGTTCTCCACCAGCGTCTGCAACATCATCGGCGGCATCAGCACGCGCTTGAGGCCCTCGGGCACCTGGATCTGCAGGCCGAGGCGCTCACCCATGCGGATCCGGAGGATTTCGAGGTAGGCCTGCGCGCGTACCAGTTCCTCGCCCACGGTGGACATCGAGTCCTCGGCGCGGGGCAGCGAGTTGCGCAGGTACGTAATGAGGTTGCCGAGCATCTCGTCGGCGCGCGCCGGGTCGGTCCGCGTGAGCACCTGGGCGCTCGCGAGTGTGTTGTAGAGGAAGTGGGGCTCCACCTGGGCGTGCAGCAGCGAAAGCTTCGCCACCGCGAGCTCCTTGTCGGTGGCGGTCTCGCGCACCACGGCGGCTTCGTCCTTGCGCGCTTCGGCGACACGGCGGGCGAGTGCTCGCGTGATGGCTTCGGCGTTCTCGAGGTTGGTGCCGCCGTCGACAAGGAAGAAATCAAGCCACGCGCCACCTTCGGGCTCACACATCAGCCGCAGCGTGCTGGTGCCTTCGCCCGGCTTCACGATCGCGAAGACCTGGTTGCGTTGCTTGTTGCCCCACATGCCGGTTGCGTCCTTCGGGCCCTTCCTGCCGCTGGCGTACGGATCGACCCTGCGGACACGAGCGCGCACCTGCAGGCTGTCGCGTGTTGCCTCCACCATGTCTACGTTGGGCAACTCGCGGATCGTGGCCTCGACGAGATCGAAGGCCTCGTTGGCGCCGAACGGCAACTCAACCTGCCGGCGGTGGCGATTGGCGAGGCTGGAGGAGTCCAGGTGGTCCGCGAGGAGGCGTACGCGGCGAACGTGGGAAAAGGCGTCGACCAATGCCCACAACGGAATGCCGATGCAGAGGAGGACGAACATCCAATCGGGCCCCCGGCCGATCACCCCCTTCCAGATGAGGACCGCGAACAGCGTCGCGAGGAAGGCGATCAGGGTGTGGCGGAAGACAAAAAAGGCGGAAGACATGGGCCGAAGGATATCAACTCGCCCCGGGCGCGAATCCCCTGCCGCGACGAAACGTGGCGAGGGCGGCGCGAAATGCGGGAACGAGGGGGTGCTGCTGCAATGCAGCAACCCCATTGAGAGACAATGAGCTCATGGAACAAGACCTCCACGACCCCCAGGTCGCGCGCGAAAAGAAGGCGCTCAAGGACGTTCGTGCCTTGCTCGACGAGATCGAGGAGGAGGAAAAGTATCGCTTCCGGGGAATGGGCTTGCAGTTCCTGGTGGTCGTCACGCTCATCGCCGCGGCAGTCTTCGGCTACCAGATCTACAGGAAGATGACCGTGCCACCGACCCCGAAGCCGACGGTGGAAATGACCGCCCCTGAATACCAGGACCATGTCGTTGCGCGCATCGAGTTCACCAGGGTCAAGTACCGCTCACGGGTGCAGGGTGTCCCGGGCACCACCGGGGTGACGATCCGGATCGACGCCAATGGCAAGGCGGAATTGAAGACCTCAAAGCCCTCGGGTGACCGGAACCTTGACGACAATGTCCTGAGCCTGGTGGCGCAGGTCGGCTCTTTCGGTCCGCCGCCTGCCGCTGCACTGGCGGGCACGGATCACGTCGAGATGACGCGGTTCTTTACGCTGGACGCCGACAGGAAGCTATTCATCGCGCGTTAGCGCGCGGCGCCCCATCGGTTGGTAACAATGGGTCAGGGGCGCTCGCGCCGCCGGTCCTATACTGGAAAAAACCCGGAGGAGAAACGCAATGCGCAGGCGCATCTTCGTGCAGTACGGGCTCACGCTCGCCATGGCTTCGGTCATGCCGCAAGTGTGGGCGCAGCAGAAGTATCCGAACAAGCCGATCAAGTTCATCGTGCCATTCGCTGCCGGCGGCGGCGGCGACGTCACCGCGCGCATGTTGGCGCAGCGGCTTTCCGAGCGGCTCAACAATCCGGTGGTGGTCGAGAACAAGACCGGCGCCGGTGGCAACATCGGCTCGGACTTCGTGCTCAAGAGCCAACCCGATGGCTACACCCTCCTCAACATGTCGAGCAGTTATCCGATCCAGGCGGCGGTGAGCAAGCTGCCCTACGATCCGATCGGCGACCTGCAGCCGATCATGATGGTTTCGCGAGATCCAGTCGTGCTCGTGGTGCATCCGTCCTCGCGGCTCAAGACCGCCAGGGACCTGGTTGATGCCGCGAAGAAGGAGCCCGGCAAAATCACCTACGGCTCCGCCGGCGTGGGATCCATCGCGCATCTTGGCATGGAGGAGCTCGCCTTCGACATGGGCGTGACACTCGTGCACGTGCCTTACAAGGGGTCCTCGCAGGCGTTCAACGACCTGCTGGGCAACAGCGTCGACATGATGCTCACCAGCGCCACTTTCGCCGCCAACTACATCAAGTCGGGCCGCATTCGCGCGCTGGGAATCGCCGGCCAGGTGCGCATGCCCTCGATGCCGGATGTAGCGACGTTCGAGGAGCAGGGCTACAGGAACTACAACGTCGTCGACTGGAAGGCGGTCGCCGGGCCGAAGGGCATCCCCGCCGACGTCGTGACCTTGCTCAACACGGAACTCAACGCCGTGCTCAAGCACAAGGCGGTGGTGGAGAAGATGGAAGCGGAGGGCGCGACCGCGGTGGGCGGCACCCCCGAGCAGATGATGCAGGTCGTGCGCTCCGACATCGAGCGCTGGAAATCGGTGGCCGAGAGGGCCAAGGTGAAGATCGAATGAAGGAGTCTCTCAACCAGGTGATGCGCCGCGAGCTGGTCGTGGGCGCGGGACACATCATGCCGGGCGCGGCGAACGCGCTCGCTGGCCGCGTGATCGAGGCCGCCGGCCACAGGATGATGATGGTCAGTGGCGCTGCCGTCGCCAACACGTACCTGGGCGTGCCGGACATCGGACTGGTTTCGGTGACCGAACTCGCCGCCCACGTGGCCGCGATCCGCGACGTGACCAACATCCCGATCCTCGCTGATGCCGACACCGGCTTCGGCAACGCCATCAACACGCGCCGCACGGTGAAGCTGCTGGAGCGCGCGGGCGCCAACGCCATCATGCTCGAAGACCAGACCTACCCGAAGCGCTGCGGGCACTTCGAGGGCAAGGACGTGATCCCCACGGCCGAGATGGTTTCGAAGCTGAAAGCCGCTGTTGATGCGCGCGTCGATCCGGACATGATGATCCTGGCGCGCACCGATGCACGTGCGGTGGAAGGCTTCGAGCAGGCGCTTGATCGCGCGCGTGCCTACAAAGAGGCCGGTGCTGATTTCCTGTTCGTCGAGGCGCCGCTCACCAAGGAGGAGTTGCTGGCGATTCCGAAGGCCGTGGGTGGAATTCATCTTTGCAACATGGTAATTGGCGGCAAGACGCCGCTGCTGCCGCGAGCCGAACTTGCTGCGGCCGGTTACGCCGTCATCTGCTACGCCAACGCCGCGCTGCAGTCGTCATTGCTGGCGATGCAGCAGGTGCTCGCGCACCTGCACACTGAAGGTTCCATTGTTGGTGTGGAGGACAGGCTGATGATGTTCGCCGAGCGGCAGAAGGTGCTTGATGCCGACATGTTCAAGGCGCTGGAGAAACGCTACGCGGGTGACTGACTACGGGTTGGTCCGCCGATGAACGCCGATGAACGCGGATAAAAGAAAAAGGGCTTTCAGTGTCAAAGCTGGCAGCCCCTCGGTCTTGGGGCACGAACACTTTCAGGCTTTTATCCGCGTTCATCGGCGTTCATCGGCGGACAACGGTTTAGGGTTTTAAAACAAGATTGAAAACCTTCTTCGACAAAGTCTGGGACGAACACGTCATCGCAAGGCTGGGTGACGACGCGGACCTGCTGCAGATAGACCGCCTGGTGCTGCACGAGCTCTCGGGCAGCCAGGCGGTGCGCGCGCTCGCGGAAGCCGGCCGGGTGCCGATGAGCCGCACCCAGGTCTACACCGTGATCGAGCATCTGATCTCGACGCTGCCGGGGCGCGGTCCCACGGACTCGGTTTCGAAAAGCGGCCCCATCATGATCGAGACCACCCGCCGCGCCTCGCTCGACTGGGGCTTCCACTTCATCGACTACAACGATCCGCGCCAGGGCATCGCACACGTGGTGGCGCCGGAGATGGGCATTGCGTTTCCGGGGGCAACACTTGTGTGTTGCGACAGCCACACCAGCACCGTCGGCGGCGTGGGTGCGCTGTCGTGGGGCATTGGCGCCACGGAAGCAGAGCATGTGCTGGCGACCCAGGCGCTGGCGCAGTCGCGGCCCAAACGCATGCGCGTGAATTTCACCGGCAAGCTCGCGCCCAACGTCTATGCGAAGGACATGGTGCTTGCGCTCATCGGGCAGATCGGCGCGCAGGGCGGCATCGGGTACGCCACCGAATTCGCGGGTCCGGTGATCGCCAACCTGCCGATCGAGGGGCGCCTCACGGTCTGCAACATGTCGATCGAGTTCTCGTGCAAATATGGTTTCGTGCCGCCCGACGACGTGACGTTCGAATATCTCGCCGGCCGGCAGTTTTCACCGCAGGGCGCGATGTGGGACGCGGCGGTTGCGCATTGGCGCACCTTGCGTACCGATGAGGGCGCGGTGTTCGATCGCGAAGTCACGGTGGATTGCAACACGCTGGTGCCGCAGGTTACCTGGGGCATCAGCCCGCAGCAGGTCACCTCCATCGACGGGCGCGTGCCGGATCCCGCGGATGCCGCCGACAGCGAAGCGCGCCAGCTGGGTGAGCGTGCGCTGGGATACATGCAGCTCGAAGCGGGGGCTTCATTGATCGGCCTGCCTATCGACGTGGCCTACATCGGCTCGTGCACCAACGCGCGCCTCTCCGATCTACGCGCCGCCGCCGCCGTGCTCAAGGGAAAAAAGGTGAAGGCCGGTATCCAGGCGGTCTGCATCCCGGGGTCCACACCGGTCAAACATGCGGCGGAGGCGGAAGGCCTCGACGTGATCTTCAAGGAGGCGGGATTCGAGTGGCATGAGTCCGCGTGTGGCTTCTGCGGGCACATCGGCGACAACCGCTTCGCCAACCTTCGCGTCATCAGCACCACCAACCGGAATTTCGAAGGCCGGCAGGGGCCACTCACTCGCACCCACCTGGCGAGCCCCGCAACGGTTGCCGCCTCCGCCATCGCGGGCGCCATCGCCGATGTGAGGAAAACCTGATGGAAGCGCTCAAGCAGGTCACCGGAATCGCGGCACCGATGATGCGCATCAACATCGACACCGACCAGATCATCCCGGCGCTGTTCCTCGGCGGCACGGATGCGAAGGGCTATGGCAAGAACCTCTTCCACGGTTCGCGCTACCTGGTGGATGGTTCGAATAACCCGGAGTTCATCCTCAACCAGGCGCCTTATACGAAGGCGCAAGTGCTGCTGGCCGATCGCAACTTCGGTTGCGGCTCCTCGCGCGAGCGCGCGCCCAAGGCGCTGCGCGAATTTGGATTCCGCGCGATCGTCGCGCCTTCCTTCGGCGGCATCTTCTTCAACAACTGCTATCGCAACGGCATCGTTCCGGTGGAATTGCCGATTGAGTGCGTGCGCGAGATCGTGGCGGAGGTCGAAGCCTCGAAGGGCGAAGGCCAGGTGACCGTGGACCTCGAGGCGCAGACGGTGAAGTCGCCTTCCGGCAAGACCTACCCCTTCACCGCCCCGGCAACCCTGCGCCAGATGCTGCTCAACGGCGTCGACGAAATCTCCCTCACGCTGGCGAAGATGACCGAAATCGACGCCTTCCGCTCTAAGGATCGCGCCGCCCGTCCCTGGGCGTACTGAAAACTGGTGTCAGACACGACTTTTGCACCTCTCGGCAATGGCCGCATTACAAAAGTCGTGTCTGACACCAGTTTTCGGTCAGTGCAAGTTGGTCACTGCCACATCGCGGGATCCACGCGGTAGAAACGTTGCAGCTCGCCGTATAGCGCGGGATGCAGGCGCTGCATCGCGTGGGGCTGCTCGAAGAACACCTCGCTCGCAACCGCAAAGAACTCCGCCGGGTTGGTCGCGCCGTAGTGACTCAGCAGCGTCGGCTGTTGCATTGCCGCGGAATATTGCAGCCGCTGGAATTCGCGGGCGAGCACCGTCGACCACGATTCGTAACGCCTGCGCGTCGAGAGCAGCGGCGCGCCGTTGGCGTGCCCCTTTTCCTGGTCCAGCTGGTGCGCGAACTCATGGATCACCACGTTGCGGCCATCGTGCGCATCAGCCGCGCCCGCCAGCGCGTCTTCCCACGAGAGGATCACCTGGCCATTGGCCCATGACTCCCCCGAAAGTATATTGCGTGTTTCCTGCAGCACTCCGGAAGGTTCGGGGCGCAGCCGCTCCACCAGGAAAGCGCCCGGGTAGACGAGGATCTGCCGCAGTCCCGGGAAATATCGTGCGCGCCGGTTGAGCAGCAGCAGGCAAGCCTGCGCGGCGATGGTGATGCGCACCTCATCGTCGATCTCCTGCCCGGCGCAGCCGGTGAATTGCTTCTCGGCGAGGAATACGTGGATATGGCGCTGCAGTTGCCGCTGGAGATCGTGCGGGAGGCCGCGATAGGCCGGGACACGCCGGCGAAGGATGGAGCGCCATGCCGCGGGGAAGGGCTTGTTGCGGTGTTTCTCCCGCCGGCGTTCCAGCAGCATCGGCTGTCCGACAAACCAGCCGAGGAGCAGCAGGGGGACCGACGCGAGCAGGACGAATATGGCCATTCAAGGGGCAACTGGAGCCGCCCCCGGGGGATTTCAACTAGCGCCCGGAAAATGTATCGGTGGGCCGGCCGAGGAACAGATAGACCGCCGACTGGCCGCCGAAGGTGTGGCCGAAGGCGAAATAGAGCGGTCCGATGATCGAATCCAGGCCCACGAACATCGAAGCCGCCTTTTTCAGGTCGCCCAGGCGCACGTTGGACCTGCTTTGCCACGCATTGCCGGTCTCCAGCGAGGCGCCGAGGTAGACGTTGCGGCCGAGGGCGCGCGGCAGCAGCTCACCCATGCGGTAGTAGCCGAGTGCGGAGAACACGACTGCCTGCGAGCCCGCCAGCGAACCCACCGGCGTGCCGCTGAGATTGAAGAGCCCGCCCAGCCCGAAGCCGCCGCGATCATCGCGCGAGCGAGCCGCCGTCGCGATGCCCAGCAGCGTGAAGTTGTCGAAGGTCAGCGGCTTGAGGCCGGTGACGAGGTAGGTTCTCACCGCGTCGTTGGGCGCGTCATCGTGGTAACGCTGCGAGCTCGCGCCGACATTCACGACGTAGCCATGGCGCGGGAAGTTGGTGTCGTCGAGGGTGTCGAAGGTCACGTCGGCGGCGAGGAAGCGCGCGTTGTCTTTCACCGCCCCTCCGGCGAGCGTCGTGCCGATCAGCGGCGCCACGCGGAAGCGCTGGTAGCCCATGCCCACGCGCGCCACGCCGGAGTTGCCGAGCCGCGCACCGAAGGAGGCGAGCACCGCGGTGGTCGAGAGTGTGAGCCGGTCGGTGCGCCGGAACCCGGCGTCGAAGATGTCGGCGCTGTTCTTCCGCGTCTCCGCCTCGGCGGTGACGAACCACGGGCTGCCCGGCCCGAGCGGCTGGTACCAGCTGGTCGCGAAGCGGCGCGAATCTCCCAGCGTCACCTCGTTGCGCCACTCCGCGCCCCACGAGTTCATCCAGGTGCGCGTGTGTTGCAACGTGAGCGAGAAGCTCGACTCGGTATCGAAGTCGGAAACGGCGCGGGCGCCGAGGCGCACGTAGTTCGGGCCCCAGGGTTTCTCATCTACGTCGACGATCACGTTGCGCCGCCCATTGTCGAGCTGGGAGCGGAGATCGACGCGCTCGAAGTCGCCGCTGCCATGCAGGATGCGTGCGCCGCGCACCAGTTGCTCGTCGTCGACCCTTGCGCCCGCCACGATGTTCTCGCGCGCGGCGATTTCGTTCTTGAGCGCCTGCGGATTCACGCGATCCGTGCCCTTCACGATCACCTCGGCAATCGGCAGGTCGTAGGTGCCAGTCTTGCGCGTGCGGAGGTTTTCCCACGCAGCGTATCGCTCCGCCGTGGTGCCCAGCGCCTTGAGGCGATCAAGAACCTTGCGCGCCGCCGCCTCGCCGAGCGCGATCAGCTCCGCGCCGCGTTCGAAGTCGAGCGAGGTCACGGTGCGCAGGTCGGGCGAAATCAGGATGTCCCCGGGCAGCAGCTGCGAGATCGAGATCCCCACGTTCTGCTCGGTGAGGATGTTGATCATCTGCTGCGCAACCCCAAAAGCCGAGCCCAGCGCGGCTTTGGGCAGCAGCGGCGTGCCGACGTTGACCGCGATGACGATGTCCGCGCCCATCGCACGCGCCACTTCGACCGGCAGGTTGCGCACCAGTCCGCCGTCGCCGAGGAGGCGGCCGTCAACCTGCGTGGGCGCGAAAGCGCCGGGTACCGACATCGAGGCGCGCATTGCAATGGGCAGTGGCACGTTCTCCAGGATTACCTGTTCACCCGTAGCGAGGTCGGTGGCGACCGCGCGGAAGAGGATCGGCAGGTCGTTGAGCGTGCGTGCATCGCTCGCGGGCCGGGTCAGCCGCCGCAGGAATTCCTCGAGGTTCTGCGAGCCGAGCGCGCCGCGCGGCAGCACCAGGCCATCCTTCTTGAGGCCGAGTTCGGTCTTGCCGATCAGCCGCAGGTCGTCGGACTTGCGCCGGAAAGAGAGGTACTCACGCGGGGCGCGATCCGAGAACATCTGCTCCCAGTCGGCGGCGGTGACCATCTCCTCCATCTCCGCGGGCGTGAGTCCCGCGGAATAGGCGCCGCCCACGATCGAGCCCATGCTGGTGGCGACGATGAGGTCCACGGGCACGCGCGCTTCGCGCAGCACCTTGAGGACACCGATGTGGGCCAGGCCGCGCGCGCCGCCTCCGGAGAGGACGAGGGCGACCTTGGGGGCGGCGAGGAGGGAAGGGGTAGCGGTGCAGGCCAGAAGGCCCGCGATCGCAACCCATCCCCTCAGTTGCTTCAAGCGGCTTGCTGGATACCCGCGATCAGCCAGGCACCGTTGCGTTCGCGGCGATCCTTGCGGACATGCCAGGTTTCATCGAACGGTTCCGGGTTGGCGGCGTTGTCCTCGCGCAGCAGGCCGTAGAAACGCACGCTGGCGATGTCGTATTCACCTTCCACCGCGGTTTCGATCAGTTCCGCGTTGAGGCTCACGACCTCGGTGCGCTGCGGCGTGGCGCCGCGCTCCTTCACCTGCATCGCGATCTCGGCGTACACCTCGGGCGTCGTGTAGTCGCGAATGTCGTCGAGGTCGCCTGAATCGTTGGCGGCCTGCAGGCGGATGAACGAGGTCTTGGCGACGCGCAGGAAGGGTTCGGTGTCGATGTTCGGCTTGGCGACGGCCGGCGAAACCGCGGCGGGCGCGGTCACCGGTGCACTTGCGCCTTCAACGTTGCTGCCGATGCCGGAGAAACCCGGCGAGCGTTGCTGCGGCTCTTCCCGTGAAAATTGGGCCCCGGCCTGCGACGGGGAGACAGCATGCTGCGGGCCCGCCGACTTCGAGGCGAACAGGCGGAACAACAGGAAGCCGACGGCGGCGATCGCGAGGCCCATCAGCAACATGCCGATGATGGGGCCCATCGAGGCGCCGAACATCGAGGCCAGCAGGCCACCGATGGCGAGGCCGGCCAGCATGCCGCCCCAGCGCTGCATGAAGCTGGGCTTGGCGGCGGCGGCTGCAGCACCACCAGCAGCGGCCGGAGACGCAGTGGGAGTGGACGGGGTGGAAGCGGGCGTGCCCGCCGGTGCCGGCGTGGCGGTGTTCTGGGTCGGGGCGGCGCGCTGCTTGCCGAGGTTGCCTCCACCGCCGAAACGCCTGGCGGCCTCCGAATCACCCATGGCGAGGAATAGCGCAACGGTGGCGATGATCGATATCAGCAGGGTTTTCAATTTCGGGTCTCTCCGGGAATGCGTGTCCCAATCTTACCCTCTCGGGCAAACTAGGGGCTGGACTAAAGGAGGTCCTGGCATGGCTGCTGTGGATCGTGCGGGACAGGCAGGACAGTTGCGCCAGACGCTGCTGGAATTGCACAAGGCAATGCTCGACGCCCAGCGTATCGAGTACGAACGCGCCTTCGGCCGCATTGAGACCAGCGGCGAATTCCTCGGCCTGGTGCTGAACCATCCGGAATTCGAGTGGATACGCTCATTGTCCGCGTTGATGGCGCAGCTGGATGAATGGGCGGAAGGCGGCGACGCGGCCACGGACGAAGCGCTGGAAGACATCTTTGATGCGTTGCGCGCGCTCATCAAGCGCGAAGGCGGATCGAATGTCGCCTTCAGCACGCGTTACTGGACGATGGTGCACGACGAGCCCAACGTCACCGTAGCCCACGTCAAGACGTGGCGCCTGGTGGAGTCGCGTTAGCGCCGCGCAGCACCTGCTCGCGGATCACGTGCGCACCAGGGGCTCGAACTGCATCGTCTCCCCGCCGCTCGAAAGGTAGACGATCCCGTCCTGGATCGTGACCTGCACGCTCATGTTGCGCGCCGCCAGGTGCGCCACCTTCGCCTCGATGTCGATTACGGTGAGGTTTTCGAGGCGCGCAAGCGCTACGCGATTCTCGGCCCACCACATCGCCGCCGCGCGCCCGCCGTATGTATAGACCTTGACCTCGCGCGAGCGTCCCGAGGCCTTGCGCACTTCGCGCTCGTCCGGAAGTCCCACCTCGATCCAGAGCTCGATCGAACCCGTGAGGTCGCGCTTCACCAGGTCCGCTTCATCCTCCGCGGACAGGCCGCGCCCGAACTCGAGGTACTCGTGCGCATTCAGCGCGAACGCAAGAATCCGCACCATCATGCGTTCATCGGTTTCGGAGGGGTGGCGCGCGATGGTGAGCGCGTGTGTTTCGAAATAGTTGCGGTCGAGGTCGGAAACCTGGAGTTCGACCTTGAAGATCGTTGCCTTTATCGCCATTGCGGCATTTTCGCATGGGATACTCACCAGCGATGAAACGTGTCCCGCTTCGCAGCCGACTCTTCCTCCTGGTGGTCGCTGGCATCCTGCCGCTGGCGCTGGTTTCGGGCATGGCGCTTTTCTACCTGCACCAGCAGAACCGCCAGAGCTCCGAGAAAAGCGTCCTCGAGGTCGCGCGGGCCCTCTCCATCGCCATCGACGCTGAATTGCGCCGGACCATGGCGGTGCTGGAGGTGCTTTCCACCACCTCCCTCATCGATGAAGGCAACCTGCGCGGCTTCCACGAGCGCGCGCGCCGCACGATCGAGCGCCAGCGCAACTGGCAAGCCGTGCTGTTGTTCGATGCCACCGGCAAGCCGCTGATCAACAGCGGCGCGCCGTTCGGGACGCCGCTGGCCCCGGCCGTGGAGAGCGAGAGCCTTGCGAGCGCGATCGAAAAGGCAGAACCGTTGGTGGGGTTCCTCGTGAAGGGACCCTCCGGCCGCTGGGGATTTCCGGTGCGCTACCCGGTGTTACGCGGGGGCGCGGTGCGCTACGTGCTCACCGCGGTCATCGATCCTGCGGCGATCCTCGAGGTGCTGGTCGCCACCCGCGTACCCGGTGAATGGGTGGTTTCGGTTGCAGATGCGAAGGGTTTGCGCGTGACGCGCACACGCTCCGCGGCGCAGACTGCCGGGACGCCGTACAGCCCGTCTCTGGTCGCGATGATGGACAGCGCCGGCGGCGAGGGCTCCGGCGTCACTACCACCACCGAAGGCACGCAGGTATTCACCGCGTTCACGCGCTCGCGCGCCACCTCCTGGATCACGGCCGTGGGCCTTCCCGTCAGTGGCGTGGAACAAACCGCGCGCACCTCGTTCATGACGTTTGGCGCGGGCATCCTGGTTTCAATCCTGCTGGGCGTCGCCGCGGCACTGGCGATTGCGCGCAGCATCAACCACCCGATGGCGCAGCTGCGCGACGTGGCGCTGCGCGAGGGCCGCATCGATCCCATGACGGTGCCCGAGACCGACATTCGCGAGATCCAGGATGTTGCGCGGGCGCTAGTCACTTCCGAGCAGGAACGCGCGCGCGGGGAAGCGGAGCGCGAGAACCTGCTGCGCAGCGAACAGTCGGCGCGCGCGACGGCGGAGGCCGCCAACCGCGCCAAGGATGAATTCCTCGCGATGCTGGGCCACGAGTTGCGCAACCCGCTCTCCGCCATCTCCAACGCCACCGCGCTGCTCGACCATCCGGGCATCGAGGAAAGCCGCAAGCAGGACGCGAATGCCATCATCGGCCGGCAGGTGGCGCACCTCACGCGCCTGACCGACGACCTTCTCGACGCCGGCCGCGCCATCATGGGCAAGATCGTGCTGCAGCGCCGCCCGCTGGATTTCGCCGCCATCGTGCGGCAATCGCTCGCGACGCTCGCCGCCTCCGGCCGCACGCAGAAACATCGCATCGAGTCGACCCTCGAGACCGTGTGGGTGGACGCGGATCCGATCCGCCTCGACCAGGTGATCGCCAACCTGGTGGTGAACGCAGTCAAATACAGCCCGGCGAGCAGCGTGATCCGCGTGAGCCTCATGCGCGAGCGCGGTGACGCGGTGCTGCGCGTCTGCGACGAGGGCATCGGCATTCCGGCGGACCTGCGGGCGCGCGTGTTCGACCTCTTCGTGCAGGGCGATCGGGACCTCGACCGCGCGCTCGGCGGCCTCGGCATCGGTCTCACGCTGGTGCGCAGGTTGGCGCAGATGCATGGCGGCACCGCGGATGTGACGAGCGAAGGCGAAGGCAAGGGCTCCCAGTTCACGGCACGCCTGCCGGCCATCGATGCACCGGCCGCTCGCGACGCACCCGCCGTCAGCTACGACGCCACGGGCGGGCGCGACGTCCTCGTCATCGAGGACAACGAGGACGCGCGTGAGACGCTCAGGATGCTGCTCGAAACCGGTGGCCACCGCGTCAACGCGGAGCCCGATGGGGAATCGGGTCTTGCTACGGCGTTGCGCACGCGCCCGGAAGTGATGCTGGTCGACATCGGCCTGCCGCGCATGGACGGCTACGAGGTGGCGCGGCGCGTGCGCGCGGATGCGGGCTGGACGCGCCGCCCGCTGATGGTGGCGATCACCGGTTACGGCCAGGCCGGCGATCGTGAGAATGCGCTTGCCGCCGGCTTCGACCTGCACCTGGCCAAGCCGGTGGAGCCCCAGCGACTGCTGGAGATCATTGCAACCGCGTCTTCGGCTACTTAGCCTTCTTCAGGAAGCCCGAAAGCAATCCGGCGGTTGGACCGCCAAGCACCGGGGCTTTCTTGTCCTCGGTACGATGCGAACCCTTGCCGTAGCGATCCGTGCCTCCCGAGTAACCGGCACCCGCGATCTTCTTGCCCTTGCGCTTCTCCAGGTCCGTCTTCTTCATCGTCATGGCAGTTCTCCCGTCGCTTATTATGCGGCATGCAAAAATGGCGGCGGTTCTACGACACTCTCTACGTGGCCCGGAGCAGCTTTACCGGCAAGGGACTCTTCGCGGGCACTCGTATTCCGGCACGCGCCAAGATCGGTGACTACGAGGGCGAGGTCATCGGCCTGAAGGAGGCGCGCAGGCGCGCGAAGGGCCAGCGCATCGTGGCGATCGTCGAGCTCGAGAAATTCGCGATCGACGCGAGCGACTGGAAACACGGCTTCCGTTTCATCAACCACTCGTGTGATCCCAACGTCTTCATCCGCTGCACGCCCGCGCGCGCGGAGTTCTACGCGCGCCGGACGATCCCCAGGGGCGAGGAGCTGGTGTGTGACTACGGGGAGAGCCAGCACAATGGCACGTTGCCGTGCCGCTGCGGCGCCGCCAACTGCCGTGGCTATATCTAGTGCTTGGCGGAAGTGTTGTCGGGCGCGATCGACGCTCTGAGCGTCCTGGCCAGCGCCGCCTTGCCATTGAGGAGCGAGGCCCAGCCCAGCTCCCTTCCCGGTTATTCGAACGTGCACCCGCGCGCCCCTGTAGATTCCGTACATAGTCCGATTGGAGCTTCCCTGAAACCGGCAACAATATTCATCTTCTTCACCGTCGTGATCGACGTGCTGGCGATGGGCATCATCATCCCGGTGCTTCCGCGCCTGGTCGAATCGTTCGAAGGAGGTGATACCGCGCGTGCCGCGGAGGTCTTCGGCATCTTCGGCACCGCGTGGGGCCTGATGCAGTTCATCTTCATGCCGGTGATGGGTTCACTTTCCGACCGCTTCGGGCGCCGCCCCGTGATCCTCATCTCGTGCCTGGGGCTGGGTCTCGACTACTTCCTCATGGCGCTGGCGCCGAACCTGGCATGGCTCTTCGTCGGCCGCGTGATCTCGGGCATCACCGCAGCGAGCTTCGGCACCGCGTTTGCGTACATCGCCGACGTGACGCCAACAGAAAAACGCGCGGCTGCCTTTGGCATGGTGGGCGCCGCGTTCGGGCTCGGCTTCGTGATTGGTCCGGCGCTGGGCGGCATGCTCGGGCAATACGATCCGCGGCTGCCGTTCTGGATCGCGGGTGCGATGGCACTGCTGAACGTTGCGTATGGATTCTTCGTGCTGCCGGAGTCGCTGCCAGCGGACAAACGCTCGCCCTTTCGCTGGAAGAAGGCGAATCCGGTCGGCTCGCTGGTGTTGCTGCGTTCGCATCCGCAGCTCGCCGGCCTTGCCGTGACCGGCTTTCTCATCCAGCTATCCCATGTAGTGCTGCCGAGCGTCGCGGTGTTGTACATGGGTTACCGCTATGGCTGGAACGAGATGAGCGTGGGCCTGGTGCTCGCGGGTGTCGGCGTCTGCTCGATGATGGTGCAGGGATTGATGGTGAAGCCGGTGGTGGCGAAACTGGGCGAGCGCCGCGCGATGGCACTTGGCCTGCTCTTCGGCGTTGCCGGCTTTTCGATCTACGGGCTTGCGCCGGTGGGATGGGGCTTCCTCGTCGGCGTGCCGGTGATGGCGCTGTGGGGTTTCGCGATGCCAGCGCTGCAATCGTTGATGACGCGCCGCGTCGGCGCCAACGAGCAGGGGCAACTGCAAGGCGCCAACGCGAGCCTCACCGCAACCGCCGGGCTTTTCGGCCCCGCAATTTTCACGCAGGTCTTCGCCGCCTTCATCGGGCCGCAGTCCGATGCACACTTGCCCGGCGCGCCGTTCCTGGTGGCCGCCGCCATGTTGCTGCTCGCGGCTTTTGTCGGATGGCGCACGACTTCAGGAGAAGCGAGATGAAAGTGCTGTTTGCCGCGCTGCTGGCTGGCGGGGTCACATCCGCGATGGCTGACCCCATCGACCAGATGGTGGGTGAGGTTTCGGCGCAGCGCATCGAGGCGAACATCGGCAAGCTCGTTTCGTTCGGTACGCGCAACTCGCTTTCTGGAACGGAGTCGACCACCCGCGGCATCGGCGCCGCGCGTCGCTGGATCCTGGAAGAGATGAAGCGCTGTGGCGGAGAACGCCTCCAGGTCGCGTTTGATGAACACCTGGTCGAGTCGGGCCCGCGCGTGCCCAGGCCCACAAGGTTTGTAAACGTCGTGGCGACGCTGCCCGGCACGCAGGCAGAAAGTCGCGAGCGCACGTATGTGGTGAGTGGACATTACGATTCAATGCCGTCGAGCCCCGTCGATGGCGAGCGCGATGCGCCCGGCGCCAACGATGACGCCTCGGGCACCGCGGTTTCAATGGAGCTTGCCTGTGTGATGTCGAAATATTCCTTCGATGCCACGCTGGTTTTCATGGCGGTGGCGGGTGAGGAGCAGGGGCTGCTGGGCTCCGCGGGTTATGCGAAGGCGGCAAGGGCGCGGGGCGCCGATATCGCCGGCATGTTCACCAACGACATCGTCGGCAACACGCGCGCTCCTGATGGCAAGGTGGACCGCTCGCGGATTCGCCTATTTGCGGCCGGCGTGCCTGCGGTGAAGACACTGCCGGACGAGGTGGTCGCCGCACTGCGCACCAGCGGTGAAAACGACATGCCGACGCGCCAGCTTGCGCGCCACATCGAAGAGACCGCGCGCCGTTACGTGAAGGACTTCACCGTGCAGGTCATCTGGCGCCGCGACCGCTTCCTGCGCGGTGGTGATCATTTCCCATTCCTCGAAGCAGGTTATCCCGCGGTGCGTTTCACCGAGCCGGTGGAGGATTGGCGCCACCAGCACCAGGACGTGCGCTTGGAAAATGGCGTGCAGTTCGGCGACCTGCCGGAGTTCGTTGACTTCGGCTACGTTGCGCAGGTCGCGCGCGTGAATGCAGCGGCGCTGGCTACCCTCGCGCTTGCGCCCTCATCGCCGCACGAGGTCGAGATGGAGAACCTGCGCCTCGAGAACGACACCACATTGCGCTGGAAGGCGAACAGCGAACCCGATGTCGCCGGTTATCGCATTGTCTGGCGCGAGACGTCGGCCGCCACTTGGCAATTCTCGAAGGACGTCGGCAACGTGACGCGCTTCACGCTCGAGGGCGTCTCGAAGGACAACTTCAGCTTCGGATTGCAGGCCTACGATCGCGACGGCTACACATCGCCGGCGAGTTACCCCAGGCCTTATCGCCCACCGCCTGCGCGGTGAGTTTTGTTCAGGCGTGGCATCGGCGCAAATCGGCGTTCGGCTTGAATTCCCTAAAGCACAGGTGAGGTGAGCCGCGCGAGCGACTCCATCACCAGCTCCAACCTTGCCCCGCGCCGCCGGTGCTTGAAGGGTATGGAGGCTTCGCGGTCTTCTTCGAAGCGCTTGGCCAGGTGCGCGATCACCTTCTTGTCGTAGAACGCTGCGGCAACCTCGAAATTCAAGCGGAAGCTGCGATTGTCGAGGTTGGCGGTGCCGACCACCGCCACGGTCTCGTCGACCACCATGGTCTTGGCGTGCAGCATCGGCGGGCCGTACTGGAACACCTCGATGCCAGCCTTGTGCAGTGAATCGCAGTAGGTGTGCGAGGCCATCGTCACCAGCCTGGAGTCGCCCTCCTTCGGCACGATCACCTGCACGTCCACGCCACGCAGCTCCGCCACGCGCAAAGCGGATTCGAGTGGCTCATCGGGGATCAGGTACGGCGTCTCGATCCACACGCGTGTCCTTGCGGTGGAAAGCGCGGCGAGGAAAAACGCATGCAGCGCGGCGCTCTCCTCATCCGGGCCGGAAGCGATGATCTGCACCGCCACGCCCTTGCCGCCCTCGGCGGCCGAGGGGAAATACAGCGGCGTCGTCTTGTGCGAAAGCTTGAAGGTGCCGCCGGCGTAGGTCCAGTTCTCGAGGAAGATGCGCTGCAGCTTGCGCACCGGCTCGCCCTCGATGCGCACGTGCTGGTCACGCCACGCATTTTTGCCCGAGCGTGTCGCGGTTGCGGGGTCGTGCATATTCATGCCACCGAGAAAGCCCACCACCCCGTCGCAGATCGCGATCTTCCGGTGCGTCCGGAAGTTGTGCATCAGCAGGCTGCTCGTGGAGTTCCACTTCAGCGGGTTGAAGGAGAGGATCTGGCCGCCCGCATCGAGCAGCGGTTTCCAGAACGAGCTCCTGATGTGCGGCGAGCCCAGCGAGTCGTAGAGCAGCCGCACCTCGACTCCGCGCGCGGCGGCTTGCGCCAGCAGGTCGCGAAAATGCTCGCCGACATGGTCGGGCTCCCAGATGTAGTACTCCATGTGGATGTGCTGCCTGGCTTCCACGATGGCGGCCTCGAGCGACTTCAACTTTGCGTCGCCGTCGTCAAGCAGCTGTACCGAGCTCGCGAAGGTCGGCGCACCCTGGTTCAATCGCTCTCCCACCGCGGCAAGGGCGCGCGCATCCGGCGTGAGTACGGGTTTGGTCGCGCAGCTCGTCTGGCGCAGGTGGTGGGACACGGCCCCGGCGTGCTTGCGTGCCACGCCATAACGCATCTTGCGTCGCATCAGCCGCCGCGGCCCGAACATCACGTAATAAATGCCGGAAACGACCGGCAGCGCAACAAAGGCGAAGATCCATGAGAGCGTGGCGGTGGGCGAACGGCGGCTCATCAGCAGCGATGCGCAGGCCGCCAAGACCCACACCACGTATGAGACGCAGAAGATCATGAGCCACGGGATTTCGATCATGGGCGGAGTATAGAATGGCCACATGCTTGATACCCGAATCGCACGCAAATGGGACGATGAAATCGTCCCGCAGCTGATCGAATACATCCGCCTGCCGGCCAAGTCGCCGCACTTCGATCCCGAGTGGCGCAAGCATGGCCACATCGAAGCCGCCATCAAGCAGGCGCACACGTGGGCCGCGGCCCAGGACATCAAGGGCCTCAAGCTCGAGATCGTGCGACTCGAGGGCCGCACGCCGGTGCTGTTGTTCGACGTGCCCGCCACCAACACCAGCCAGCAGACGGTGGTGTTCTACGGCCACCTCGACAAGCAACCGGAAATGACCGGCTGGCGATCCGACATGGGTCCCTGGTCACCGCTGCTGGAACAAGGCCGCCTCTACGGACGGGGCGGTGCCGATGACGGCTACGCCATCTTCGCCGCGCTCACCGCCGTGATGGCGCTGGATGCGGAAGGCATCGGCCGTCCGCGTTGCGTGGGCCTCATCGAAACCTGCGAGGAAAGCGGCAGCCCGGACCTGCCCGCGTACCTGGAGGCGCTTGCGCCCCGCATGGGCGATGTGGCGCTGGTCATCGCGCTGGACTCCGGCGCCGGCAATTACGACCAGCTCTGGGTCACGACTTCGCTGCGCGGCCTCGTCAACGGCACGCTACGCGTCGACATCCTCACCGAAGGCGTGCATTCGGGTGACGCGGGTGGCGTGGTGCCGTCCTCGTTTCGCATCGCGCGCCAGCTGCTCGACCGCATCGACGATTCGCGCACCGGCATGGTCAAGCCGGCGGCCTTCGCATGCGAAGTGCCGAAGGAGCGCCTGCTGCAGGCACAACACGCCGCGCAGATCCTCGGCGACGCCATGTGGAAACGCTTTCCGTGGGCCACGTGCTGCGACGACGCGGGCACCGCGCGTCTTTTCGCGGAGCCGGCCACCAGGGACCCGGTCGAGATGATCCTCAACCGCACCTGGCGCGCGGCGCTCGCCGTCACCGGCGCCGATGGGTTGCCGCCGATCGCTTCGGCCGGCAACGTGCAGCGTCCGTACACGTCGCTCAAGCTTTCGCTGCGCCTGCCACCGAAGGTCGATGGCGCGGAAGCCGCGGCCTGCATGAAGAAGCTGCTGGAAGAAGACCCGCCATACAACGCGCGTATCTCGTTCGAGGCCTCGGGTTCGTCGGGATGGAATGCGCCGTCGATGGCGCCCTGGCTGTCCAGCGCGCTCGACAAGGCCTCGAAGGAAGTCTTCGGCAAGCCGGCCGCGTACCTGGGAGAGGGCGGCACCATCCCCTTCATGAGCATGCTCAACGACAGGTTTCCGGGCGCGCAGATCCTGGTGACCGGGGTCCTGGGCCCGAAATCGAACGCCCACGGGCCCAACGAATTCCTCGACATCACCTACGCGAAGAGCGTGTGCTCCGCCGCGGCGCGTGTCATCGCGGCGATGCCGGCCGCGTCGGTGGGCCTGGCCGCCAGGTAACCCTGCATCGCGTCGCAGCCGAGGGTGCGCACCAGCTGGCGCTGCTCCTCGGTCTCGACGCCCACCGCCATCACACGGATTCCCAGCGAATGCGACATCGCCGCGACCGCCTGCACGATCGCCGCGCTCTCTCGCTCGCCGGGACAGCTGAACACCAGCGAGCGGTCGATCTTCAGCATCTGGATCGGCAGCCCTCGCACCAGGTCGAGCGAGGCCTGGCCGGTGCCGAAATTGTCGATCGCCACTTCAACGCCGAGCGCACGTAACGCCCGCGTCGCGCCGTCGGCGGTCTCGCGATTGGCGATCAGCGCGGTTTCGGAAATCTCGATGCACAGGCGCGCGGGATCGATGCCGTGTCGCTGCAGGCAGGCCGACACGTTGTCGACGAGATCGGGCTGCTGCAGCTGGCGCGCGGACATGTTCACCGCGAGCTGGATGTCGATGCCAAGGTCGATCCAGCTGCGCAGGTCGGCGAGCGAGCGCTCGAGTACCCACTCGCCGATCGGGAGGATGGCGCCGGTCTGCTCGGCGAGCGGCACGAAGGAGCCGGGCAGCAGCACGCCATCGACGGGATGGCGCCAGCGCAGCAGCGTCTCGACCGACTTGATGCGCCCGTCGGTGAGGTCCATCTCGGGCATGTACTCGAGGAAGAACTCGTCGTGCTCGAGCGCGACCTGCAGCCGCTTCTCCTGCTCGAGGCGGTTGGACGAGAGCGCGTTGAGTTCGGGCGAATAGAACTGGAAGTTGTTGCGCCCGCGCTCCTTGGCCTGGTACATCGCCGCGTCGGCGTTCTTCACCAGCTCGGACACGTCGGTGCCGTCCTCGGGGAAGCTCGCGATGCCGATGCTGCCGGAGACCCTGGCCTCGCGCTGGTCGATTGGCACCGGCTGCTGCAGCGCGGTGCTGACCTTCTGGGCCACGATCATCACTTCCTCGGGCCCGCCATGCTCCTCGATCAGCACCACGAACTCGTCGCCGGCCAGCCGCGCCACGAGATCGCTCTGGCGCACCGCGTTGTCGAGCCGGCGCGCGATCTCCTGCAGCAGGATGTCGCCGGCGTGGTGGCCCATCGTGTCGTTCACTTCCTTGAAGTGGTCGAGGTCGAGGAACAGCACCGAGCAGCGTGAAGAGCGCCGGCGCGCCTTGTGCACCGCGCGCTCGAGTGACTCCATGAACATCGCGCGGTTGGGCAGGCCCGTGAGCGTGTCGTGCATGGCCCTGCGGCGCATGTCGTCCTGCTGGCGCTTGCGCTTGTCGATGTCGGCCAGCGCCACCAGCAGGCACACCACGCCCATGTAGCGCACCGGTTGGGCCGAGAGCAGTACCCAGCCTTCGCGCCCATTGGCATCCTTGAAGTTGACCTCGAAATCGCGCACGGTGCCGTCGCGCGAGACCGCGGCGGAGAGCTTGTTGCGGCTCTCGGGATCGACGTGGAATTCGGCGAGGTTGCGGTCAAGCGCGGTGTCCACCTTGAGGTCGAACTGCTCCAGCGCCCGCTCGTTCACGTAGAGCAACTGCTGGTCCCGGGCACGCACGATCAGCAGTGGCAGCGGGGCGGACTCCACCAGCTGGCGCAGCTGGTTCTCGTTTTCAGCCAATGTCTCCTGCAGGCTGGCGTTCTGCGCCAGGAAGCGGCGCGAGATCAGGATCCCGCCCACCAGCAGTACAAGCGAGAACGCGATGATGCTGCCGGTGATGAGCGACTGCGCGCTGTAGAGCATCTCGTCGATGTCCTCCGCGATGTCGGCCTCCAGCGGAGCCAGCGCCAGGTTCACCGCCTGGATGCGCTCCAGCGCCCAGGCACGCGAGTATCCCGCCTGCATCTGCGTGGCCACGCCCCTGATCTGCTGGGCGAACTCGTCTGCCTGGCGCAGCTGTTCCCTGACCCGCTTCATCGGGGCCGCGCGCATCAGCGGAAACACGAACACGGCCTTGCGCGCCTCTGCGGCGGCGCCCATGGCGCGTTCATAGGCGGTGTAGTCGGAATCTTCGCCGGTATAGGCGTAGCGCGACAGGAAGAAGACCGCATCCTTGGTGTTCTTCGCCCACAGGCTCTCGGCCGAGGCGAACTCACGCCCGGCGGACTGCAGCTTGGCGCTGTAGACCGTGAGGCCGAGCAGGCAGATCACGATGCCCACGAATAACCACACGATGACCGCAGGCCGCGTGCGCTGGGGCAGGGCCTCGGTCAGGGGCAACATGTGAAGGCGGCTCGCATCACCATGGGTCATGGATTGCAAATTCGTGCCGGCGTTTCCTCGAACGGACGAACGGCGCGAAAACTGCGCCGAACGGATGCGATTCAGCCGCCGGGCTGACGACTTTCGGCGAGATTTGAAGGCGCAGCGTCAGCGGCGTCTGTGTTTGGCGACAAGGCGGCTTCACCGATTTGCGTCGAGCGCTGCGCCGCGGCGGCGAAGAAAGCGAGCATGTCACGCAGCATCTCGTTGCCCTGCGTGGTGCTCGCGATGCCGAGGTATTCGTCGGCGAGGCGGCGGTGCCAGAACGAGAGGTCATCGATTTCCTTGATGCGCTCCGGGCGGCATGCGCGAGGCACCGACGACCACTCGGCGGGTGAAAGGGAGGCCAGGTAATCGCGGGCGATCTGGATCAACTGCCCAGAGCCGCGGGATTCGAGTATTTGCCGGTGCCAGGCTTTCATTCCATGGCGATTGTGGCAAAGCAGCCGCGGCTTTACTGTAGGCGTGTTCCTACCTCCCCAAAGTAATCATGCGGCGTCGGATAAAATCCCCCCCATGAGCCCACATTCCGTCAAGTCCATCCTCTCGGGCCAGGCGCCCGCCGACCAACCCGTTACCGTGCGCGGCTGGGTGCGCACCCGGCGCGACTCCAAGGCGGGACTGTCCTTCGTCCACGTCTCCGATGGATCGGCATTCCATCCGGTACAAGTGGTCGCGCAGGCGACGCTGGCGAACTATGCCGACGAAATCCAGAAACTGACCGCCGGCTGCGCGGTCGAGGCCACAGGCACCATCGTGCCTTCGCCCGCGAAGGGCCAGCCCTTCGAGATGCAGGCTACCGAGGTCAGGGTGGTTGGCTGGGTGGAGGATCCGGACACCTATCCGATCCAGCCCAAGCCGCACACGATGGAGTTCCTGCGCGAGGTGGCCCACCTGCGCCCGCGCACCAACGTGATCGGCGCGACCACGCGCGTGCGCCACGCACTCGCCATGGCGATTCACCGCTTCTTCACCGAGGACGGCTTCGTCTGGGTGAACACGCCGATCATCACCGCCTCCGATGCCGAGGGCGCGGGCGAGCTCTTCCGCGTCTCCACGCTCGACATGCAGAACCTGCCGCGCAAGCCCGACGGCAAGGTCGACTACGAAAAGGATTTCTTCGGCAAGGAAGCCTTCCTCACGGTGAGCGGCCAGCTCAACGTCGAGGCCTATTGCATGGCGCTCTCGAAGGTCTACACGTTCGGGCCCACGTTCCGCGCCGAGAACTCCAACACCAGCCGCCACCTGGCTGAGTTCTGGATGATCGAGCCCGAGATCGCCTTCGCCAACCTTGCCGACAATGCGACGCTGGCCGAGCGCCTGCTCAAGTACATCCTCAAGGCCGTCCTCGACGAACGTCCCGACGACATGGCGTTTTTCGAGGAGCGTATCGAGAAAGGCGTGATTGCCAAGCTGCAGGCGATCGTCGACAAGCCGTTCGTGCGCATGGACTACACCGAGGCGGTCGGGATCCTCGAACACTCGAAGCAGAAATTCGAGTACCCGGTGAAATGGGGCATCGACCTGCAAAGCGAGCACGAGCGCTTCCTCGCGGAGAAACACGTCGGCGGGCCGGTGATTCTCATGAACTATCCGAAGGAGATCAAGGCGTTCTACATGCGCCTTTCCGATGACGAAAAAACGGTGGCGGCGATGGACGTCCTCGCGCCCGGCATCGGCGAGATCATCGGCGGCAGCCAGCGCGAGGAACGCCTGGAGGTCCTCGATCGCCGCATCATCGAATCGGGCCTCGATCCGCAGGCGTACTCCTGGTATCGCGACCTGCGCCGCTACGGCACCGTGCCACATGCCGGGTTCGGCCTCGGCTTCGAGCGCACCGTGGCCTACGTCACCGGGTTGTCGAACGTGCGCGACGTGATCCCCTTCCCGCGCACGCCGGGCCATGCGCGCTACTGACGCGCCGCGCTAGAGCTCGGCGAGGGAGTCGAGGTAGCCGTCGGCGTTCGCCGAGCGCACCGGCTCGCCGTGGTTATAGCCGTAGGTGACGAGCACCACTGGGCAGCCCGCCGCACGCGCTGCGATCACGTCGTTGGAAGAGTCGCCGATCATCAGCGTGTGTTGCGGGTTCGCGCGCATCAGCTCGCAGGTTCGCAGCAGCGGCAGGGGATCGGGCTTGAGCCGCTCGTAGGTGTCGCCGCAGCAGAGTTGCTCGAAGTACCGCTCCAGGCCCGTCGTGCGCAGCAGCGGTACTGCGAACGCGGTGAGCTTGTTGGTGAGGCATGCAAGCCGCAGCCCGCGCCCCGCGAGGCGTTCGAGCCCGGTCTCGACGCCGGGATAGACCGCCGAATGCAGGCCGTTCACCGCGACGTAGTGCTCGCGGTAGAGGCGGCGGGCGCGCTCGAAGAGTTCGGCCGAGGTGTCGGCGGCGCCCGCAGTGGCCAACGCCGCGCGCACGATGTGGTCGGCGCCCTTGCCGATGAGCCGCTCGACCAGCGGCCGGTCGACGCGCGGCAACCCGAGGTCGTCCAGCATCGCGCCGAGGGCTGCGACGAAATCTCCCGCGGTATCCACCAGCGTGCCATCGAGGTCGATGAGCGCAGCCTCGATGCCGTCGAGCCTCACCTGGCCTCGATCCCGGCCTTCTCGATCACGCCTTTCCAGCGCCGCGTCTCCTCGTCAACGAAGGCGTCGAACTCCCGGAGCGGCCGCAGGTTGAGCTCCATCCCGAGGAAGTCCATCCGCTCTTTCACGTCGGGCATGCGGAGGATCTCCACCATGTCGTCGGCGAGTTTTTTCACGATGGCCTCCGGCGTCTTCGCCGGCACGAATACTGCCGTGAAGGGCTCGACCGAGTAGCCCGGCAGGTTCGCCGCCTCAGCGACGGTGGGCAGCTCGGGATGGGACACGATCCGCCGCGTCGCGGTGGTTGCGAGTGCCCGCAGCTTGCCCGCCTTCACGTGCTGGCCCACCAGCGCCGCCGAGAGCGCCATCATGTCGATGCGCCCGGCGAGGAGGTCGATGACTGCTTCCGGCTGGCCCTTGTACGGCACGTGCGTGAGCTTTATCCCCGCCTGCTGCGCCAGGAGCTCGCCCGACAGGTGCGGCGAGGAACCCAGGCCCGGGGACCCGTAGGTGAGCGGGTTCTCGCGTTGCTTCGCGAGGGCGAGGAGCTCGCGCATGTCCTTCACGGGCAGCGACGGGTGGACCACGATGATGTTCGGGGTGCTGCCGATGCCGAGGACCGCGCGGAAGTCGGCGGGGCTCCAGCCGAGGTCCTTCGACATGAGGGGCAGCACGGTGAAGCCGGTGCCCACCATGAGCAGCGTGTACCCGTCGGGTGCGGCCTGCGCGACCAGCGCCGTGCCGATCGAGCCGCCCGCCCCGGCGCGGTTCTCGACCACGACCGGCTGTCCGTAGCGGGCCGACATCTTCTCGCCCACCTTGCGGGCGACCGAGTCCACGATGCCGCCGGCGGGAAACGGCACCACGATCTTGATCGGTTTCGAGGGGAATGGCGTTTGCGCGAACGCACTACCCGCGGCGAGCGGCAGGACGAGCAGGGCGGCAATGGCGAAGCGGCGAAGCGAGGATTTCATGGCGTAGTCCTGGTCAAGGTGGATCGGCGTTCAACAGCAGGTCCGCGCCCTTCTCGCCGATCATCAGCGACGCGGCATTGGTATTGGCGGAGGTGACCATCGGCATCACCGAGGCGTCGATCACCCGCAGGCGTTCCACGCCGCGCACGCGAAGCTCGGGATCGACCACCGAGCGTGCGTCGCTTCCCATGCGGCAGGTGCCGACGCAGTGGAACACGGTGCCGCCGGCGGAGCGCGCAAAGTCGAGCAGGGCCGCGTCGCCCGCGGCGGCCGGCCCCGGCAGCACCTCGATATCCCACAGGTCACGGAAGCTCGGCTGGCGGTAGATGTCGCGCAGCATGCCGATGCCCGCCACCAGCGTGCGGCGGTCGATCTCCTCGCGCAGGTAGTGGGTGTCGATGCGCGGATCGGCGAAGGGATCGGTGGAGCGGATGCGCACGCTGCCGCGCGAGGCCGGATGGCATTGCCACACCGCGGCGGTAAATCCCGAGTAGGCATGCAGCGGATCGCCGGGCTTATCCACCGAGAGCGGCATCACGTTGAACTGCACGTCGGGGCGCGCGCCCGAAAGCCCGGTGCACGCGGCGCCGCCGACCTGGCCCGCGCCCACGGTGAGCGGGCCGGAGTTGGTGAACATCCAGCGCAGCCCCATCGCCGCGAGCTTGAGCGGGTTGCGCACGTCGTCGTTGAGCGAGAGCTTCTTCTTCAGCCGCACGATGGTGCGCGCCTGGTAATGGTCCTGCAGGTTCTCGCCCACCTCGGGGGCGTCGACCAGCACGTCGATGCCGTGGCTGCGCAGGAGCTCTGCCGGGCCCACGCCCGAGAGCTGCAGCAGCTGCGGCGTCTGCAGCGCGCCCGCGCACAGCAGCACCTCACGCGTGGCGCGCGCCGATGCGCGCTTGCCGTTGGAGATCCACTGCACGCCGGTCGCGCGCTTGCCCTCGAACAACACACGCTCGGCGTGCGCGCCGGTGAGCACCGTGAGGTTGGGGCGGGCGCGCACCGGGTGCAGGAAGGCCGAGGCCGCGCTCGAGCGCCAGCCGCGCTCGATGCCGAGCTGGTAGGCGCCGACGCCAAAGGTGCTCGCGGCGTTGAAGTCGTTGTTGCGCGGCAGCCCCGCCTCGGTACCGGCGGCGACCCACGCCTCGCAATACGGATGGTCGTTGCGTAGCCGCGAGACGCCGAATTCCCCGGTTGCGCCGTGGTATTCGCCCGGCCCCCCCTCGAAGCGCTCGTAGCGCTTGAACAACGGCAGCACCGCGCGATAACCCCAGCCCGTGGCACCCGCTGCCTCCCAGCGGTCGAAGTCCTCGTGCTGGCCGCGGATGAAGATGAGCCCGTTGATCGACGACGAGCCGCCGAGCACGCGTCCGCGCGGCCACGTGATCGCGCGCCCCGCGATGCCCTCTTCGGGCTCGGTGGGGAAGAGGCGCGAGAAGCGCGGGTCGTAGATGGTGCGGAAGTAGCCCACCGGCAGCCGGATCCAGAAGTTGCGATCCGAGCCGCCGGCTTCCAGCAGCAGCACGCGCACCGCGGGATCGGCGCTCAGGCGGTTGGCGAGGATGCACCCCGCCGAACCCGCCCCCACGATGACGTAATCGTGCTCGGTCACGCCTTGATGTTGTCGATGAAGATCTTGGGATCGAAGTACTGCGAGGCCGGCACCGCGTTCTGGATGTTGCCGAACTTCACGAAGAAGTCGCTCACCTGCTGCAGCCAGCCGGTGACCGTGCCGTCGGCGAACTGGCGCTTCCACTCGGCGTTCGAGAACACCTTCTGCGCGCCGAACTGCTCCTTGAGGTCGGGCAGCGGTACCTGCTTGTACTGGTCGCGCTGCAATATCGCGAGCGCCTCGTCGGTCTTGTTCACCAGCATGTCGTTGCCGTCGGCCCACGCGCGCGCCACGCGCCCGAGCACGTCGCGATGCTTCGCGTGGAATTCGTTCGAGGCTGCCCAGCCTGAAACGATCGCGGCCTTCGGGTAGTACGCCGAGGCGTCGACCAGCTTCTTCGCCCCCGGCACCTTGTCGCGCACCGTGACGTTGAACGGCACCCACAGCGCGACCGCGGGCACCGCGCCCGAGATGAACGAGGTCACCGCCTCGGACATGCGCTGGTTGAGCACCTCGACGTCCTTGGCGGGATCGAGGCCGTTGGCGCGCAGCGCCGTATCGAGGAACACGTGGGCGGTGGTGCCGGTGGTGGTGGCGATGCGCTTGCCCTTCAAGTCGGCGAACGAGTTGATGCCCTGGTCGGCGCGCACCCAGAGCTGCGCGGTGGCGAACTCCACGCCGTTGGCGAGGAACATCTTGCCCTGGCCGCGCGCGGGGAAGTTCGAGATCACCGCACCGGTGGAGAGCATGTCGATGCTGCCGCCGACCATCGCCTGGAAGATCTCGAGGCCGGTGGTGAACTGGCGGAACTCGGGCTCGAGCCCGTGTTTCTTCCACGCGCCGAGGTGGTCGGCGAGCCACATCTGGCCATCGACGGCGAGCGTGTGGAGGTAGCCGATGCGCACCTTGGAGGCGCCCTGGGCGATGGCCGGGAAGCCGAGGCCCGAGAGCCCGAGGGTGGCGGCGCCCGCCGCCGCGGTGCCGAGGAACTGCCTGCGATTCTGTGCCATGTGTTCTCTCCTTGAGCGTTCTTGGGGGTCAGTCGGTGGTGCGCGTGCTCTGCCGCGCCTGCGCGGCGTACTCCTTCATCACCAGGTCGCGCACGTGCGAGCGCAGCTCGCCGAACTCGCGCGATTCGTGCAGCGAATCCTCGCGCGGGTAGCCGAAGGGCACCTCGACCACCTCGCGGATGCGCGTCGGGCGCGCGGTCATCACCACGATGCGCGAGGAGAGGTACACCGCCTCCTCGACCGAGTGGGTGATGAGCATCACGGTCTTCTCCTCGGCGGCGAGCACCTCGAGCAGCAGGTCCTGCATGGCACTCCTCGTCTGCGCATCGAGCGCACCGAAGGGCTCGTCCATCAGCAGGAATTCGGGGCGCACCGCGTAGGCGCGCGCGAGCGCCAGGCGTTGGCGCATGCCGCCAGAAAGTGTCTTCGGCCACGCGTCGGCGAAGTCGGTGAGCCCCATGAGGCGCATGTAGCGCTCGATGATCGCGTCGCGCTCGGCGGCGTGCGCGCGGTTGGCATTGAGCCCGAGCCCGAAGGCGATGTTCTGGCGCACCGTGAGCCACGGGAAGACGCCGTACTCCTGGAACATGACACCGCGGTCGGGGCCGGGGCCCGTGATCGGCTTGCCGTCGAGCAGCACGCGCCCCGAGGTGGGCTTGAGGAAGCCCGCGGCCATGTTGAGCGTCGTGGTCTTGCCGCACCCCGACGGGCCGATCACCGCGACGAACTCGCGGTCGTGGATCTCGTAGGAGACGTCATCGACCACCCGGATCGGGCCCGCGGGCGAGGGAAATTGCATCGAGACGTGCTCGAAGGTGATGCGCGCCGTCATACCAGCCGCTCCTGCCACGCCACCAGCCGGCGCGCCACCACGCGCAGCGCGATGTCCATCGCCAGCGCGATGAAGCCGATGCAGATGATGCCCACGTAGATGATGTCGAGCTGGAAGAAGGCGGCGGCGTTCTGGATCAGCGAGCCCAGCCCACGCTGCGCGGCGATGAGCTCGGAGGCCACGAGTGTCGCCCAAGCCACGCCGAGGGCCACGCGCAGCGCGGTGAGCATGTGCGGCACCGATAGCGGCACGATCACCTTGCGGAAGATCTCGGCGTCGGTGGCGCCCAAGGTGCGCGCAACACGCACGTAGATCGGGCTCATCTGCGCGATGCCCTCGTACATCACGATCACGCCGGAGAAAAACGAGGCGTAGAAGAGGATCACGATTTTCGCGGTCTCGTCGACGCCGAAGTAGACGATCACCAGCGGGATCAGCGCGATCGGCGGCAGCGCGCGGAAGAAGTTGACCAGCGGCTCGATGAAGGTGCGCATTGCGCGGTACCAGCCGAGCACGAAGCCCACCGGCACCGCGGCGACGATGCCGAGTGACACGCCGATGAACACCCGCCGGGTGGAGACCCACACGTCCATCGGCAGGCGGTCGCGCGAAAGCTCGGCGAAGCGCGCCGCGACGGCGTGCGGGGAGGGCACCAGCGCCGGGTTCACGAGGCCGCTGTAGTGGACCGCGTACCACGCCGCCACGATGACCGCCCAGGGGGCGAGGATGAGGGTTGCGCGCTTCAAGGCGCCAAAGGTACTATGGATAGAACCTTTGACACAACAGGCACGTGCACCCGCTCTTCGGCGACAGTCCGGTACCGCGTTACGCGCAGCTCGCGGGGCTCATGCGCGGGCGCATCGCGCGCGGCCAGTGGCGCCCCGGCGAGCGCGTGCCGACGCTCGAAGAGCTGATGCGCGAATTCGAGGTCGCCCGCGTCACCGTGCGCCAGGCGGTCGAGGTGCTGGCGCGCGAGGGCCTGCTCTCGGCGCAGCGCGGACGCGGCACCTTCGTTACCGCCGCACCGGCGCGCAACCGGGGCTTGCGCCTGCAGACGAGCCTCAAGGCGTTGGCCGAGGTCTATCGCCACGACCGCCCGCAGCTCACCCTCCTCGAGGAGGCGAGCGCCATCCCGCAGCTCGAGCCCGCCGACGGCAAGCCCGCCGCGCGCTACCACTTCATGCGCCGCGTGCACTCGCGCGAAGGCGAGCCCTACTGCGTGATCTCGATCTACCTCGACAACCGCGTCTTCCGCATGGCGCCTTCGCGCTTCCGCCGCGAGACCGTGGTGCCGGTGCTGCTCGACCTCGCGCGAGTGAGAATCGCGCGCGCCAGCCAGACGCTCGCGGTGGCGAGCGCCGATGTCGAGGTCGCCGGGCTCATCGGCATCCCGGTGAATTCCCCGGTGGCGGAGGTGCGGCGCGTGTGCGTCGATCGCGAGGGCACCGTGATCTACCTTGGGCTCGTGACCTATCGCGGCGACTACGTGCGCCTCGAGATGGACCTCATCGCGTGAGTACGGCGGCCGAGGTGATGCCGTTCGCCGTGCGCGCGCTCACCGCACACGTGCTGCGCTGGCCGGTGGAAGTTCCGGTGCGCACCTCGTTCGGCGTGATGCACGACCGCCCGATGGTGCTGGTGCGCGCCGAGGACGATGCGGGCGAGGTCGGCTGGGGCGAGGTGTGGTGCAACTTCCCCGCGGTGGGTGCGGAGCACCGCGCGCGGCTGGTCGAATCGGTGTTCGCGCCGCTGCTCGCCGGCGCGCCCGCGGCCACGCCGGCGCAGGCTTTCGCGCGGCTCACCGAGGCCACCGCGGTGCTCGCGATCCAGGCCGGCGAGCCGGGCCCGATCGCGCAGTGCATCGCCGGCATCGACATCGCGCTGTGGGACCTCGCCGCGCGGCGCGCGCGCGTCCCGCTCTGGCGCCTGCTCGGCGGCACTGATCCCGAAGTGAGCGTCTACGCGAGCGGCATCAATCCGGACGCGCCGGAAAAGCTCGCCCTCGAGCGCCGCTCCGAAGGCTTCACCGCGTTCAAGCTCAAGGTCGGCTTCGGCGTGGACCGCGATCTTGCGAACCTGCGCGCGATGCGCGCGGCGATCGGCCCCGAAGCCGCGCTCATGGTTGATGCCAACCAGGGGTGGACGCTCGCGCAGGCACGCGAGATGGCGCCGCGCCTGGCCGAGTTCGGGCTGGGGTGGATCGAGGAGCCGCTGCGCGCCGATTCGTCCTATGCGGACTGGAAGGCTCTCGCCGCGGATAGTGGCGTGCCGCTCGCGGGCGGCGAGAACATCGCTGGCGACGCGGCCTTCGATGCCGCGCTCGCCGCGCGCGTCTTCGCCGTGGTCCAGCCCGACATCGCCAAGTGGGGCGGGCTTTCGCGCGGCCTGCCGCTCGCGCGGCGCATCCTCGCCGCGGGCGCGCGCTTCTGCCCGCACTACCTCGGCGGCGGCATCGGGCTCGCCGCCTCCGCACACCTGCTCGCGGCCGCGGGCGGCGGGGGCATGCTCGAAGTGGACGCGAACCGCAACCCACTGCGCACCGCCGCGTGCGGGACGCTCTCGCAGGTGCGCAACGGCCGCGCACGCCTCGACGACACGCCTGGCCTGGGCTTTACTCCCGACCTCGAGGCGCTCGCTGCACTCTGCCGCTAGATCGCGTGCAGTCCTTGCGCCGCGTCCTGGTGTGCGTGCCTCCAATGGGCGCGCGGGCCCGGTCCATCGGTAAGGGCTACAATTCGCACGGGGAAATCCGCATTCCGTCGCTTCGGGCTACCAGCCCGCCAGCGGGTCGGATACCTTCTCTCGCCTCCACAAGAATCGCCCGGTAGAAATAATGACTCGACTCGCACTCCTGCTGTCCGCCGCCTTCGTCCTCGCCGCCTGTAGCCAGGGCGCACAAAACCCTGACGCCAAGGCCGGCAAAGCGCCGGAGGCCGCCAGCGCGTCGCTGCTGATCTCGCCTGAGGACCTGGTCACGGTGCGCAACAGCGCGCTGACTTCCGGCCCCTCGATCACGGGCTCGGTGCAACCCGAGCGCCGCGCCGACGTGCGCGCCGAGATCCAGGCGATCGTGCTGCAGGTGCAGAAGGAAAACGGCGACACCGTGAAGCGCGGCGACCTGCTCGTGCGCCTCGACGACACCGCCATTCGCGACGGCCTCGCTTCCGCGGAAGCCGCCCGCCGCGCGGCCGTCCTCGCCGGAGAACAGGCCGATCGCCAGTTCGAGCGCATGAAGACCCTGCGCAGCTCCGGCATGACCTCCGCGCAGGCGCTCGATGATGCCGAGGGCCGCAAGAACGCCGCCGTAAGCGATCTCGAGGCGGCGAAGGCCCGCGTCCAGCTCGCGCGCCAGCAGATGCAGCGCACGGAAGTGCGCGCGCCCTTCGACGGCGTGGTGACCGACCGCAAGGTCTCCCCTGGCGATACCGCGCAGCTTGGCAAGGAGCTGCTCAAGGTGATCGACCCCACCTCGATGCGTTTCGAGGGCATGGTTTCGTCCGACAACGTCGGCGAAGTGAAGCCCGGCCAGGGCGTGTACTTCCGCGTCAATGGTTATGGCGATCAGGAATTCACCGGCAAGGTGCGGCGCGTGAACCCGGCCGCGAATGCCACCACGCGCCAGGTCGAGGTCCTCGTCGATTTCGTCGGCGACAAGCAGCCGCGACTCGCCGGCCTCTATGCCGAAGGCCGCCTCGAGACCTCCAGCAAGGCGAGCCTCACGCTGCCCGCTACCGCCGTGGTGCGTGATGGCGACAAGGCGCTCGCCTGGCGCGTGAAGGACAACAAGCTGCAGAAGGTGACCCTCGGCGTGGCCGAGCGCGATGCGCGCACCGGCGACTACGTGCTGACCGCGGGCCTGGCCGAAGGTGACCAGGTGATCCGCCATCCGACTTCGGTGCTCAAGGAAGGCCAGTCGGTGCAGGCGAGCGTGCCCGCCAAGTCCTCGATGGTCGCCAACGAGCTGGTGAAGTAGGCCATGTTCCTCTCCGATTTCGCCATCAAGCGGCCGGTCTCGACGATTGTCATCATCATCGCGCTGATGTTCATGGGCCTGCTCGCGTTGAAGAAGCTGCGCGTGAACCAGATCCCCGACGTCGACATGCCGGTGATGGTGGTGACCATCCCGTATCCGGGAGCCTCTCCGGAGACGGTCGAGCGCGAGGTGATCAACCGCATCGAGAAGGCCCTGCAGAGCATCCCGCAGGTCTACCAGATCCGCTCGACCTCGGCGGAGAGCCAGGCCTCGATCGTGATCCAGTTCAACTTCAAGAAGAACATGGTGGAGGCCTCGGACGAGATCCGCAACGCCATCGCCACCGTGCGCTACAAGCTGCCGGTGGAGATGCGCGAGCCGATCCTCACGCGCATCGATCCGGCGTCGCAGCCGATCATGCAGCTGGCGCTGTCGTCGAACAAGCAGACCTTCGCGGAGATTTCGCGCCTGGCCGAGGATGTGTTGTCGGACCGCTTCCGCGGCATCGACGGTGTCGCGATCGTGAACGTGAACGGCTCGCTGCGCCGCGAGCTCTCGGTACTGCTGCGCGCCGAGCGCCTGCGCGAATACAACACCTCCATCACCGAAGTGGTGGCCGCGCTGCGCGCGCAGAACACCACCGCACCGGTGGGCCGCGTGAAAGGCACGCTCGACGAGCAGAGCATCCGCCTGGTGGGCCGCATCGAGTCGCCGAAGGAATTCGAGGACGTCGTCGTCAAGCGCAACGGCAACCAGATCGTGCGCCTGGGCCAGGTCGCGGTGATCAAGGATGGTTTCGCCGAGCTCTCCGGCTTCAGCCTGCGCAACGCGCACCCCAACGTCGGCATGTCGATCACGCGCTCGCGCGACGCCAGCACGGTGAGTGTGGCCAACAAGGTGCGTGATGAAATCGCCGCCATCAACAAGACGCTGCCCGAGGGGACCAGGGTGGAGGTCACGCAGGATGGCGGCAAGGACGCCGCCAACAGCTTGCGCAACGTGATCGACGCGCTGATCTTCGGTGCCGGCCTCACAATTGTCGTCGTTTACTGCTTCCTCAACTCCTGGCGCTCGACGCTGATCACCGCCACCAGCCTGCCCACGTCCGTGATCGCGGCTTTCATCGCGGTCTGGATCTGCGGCTTCACGCTCAACTTCATGACGCTGCTGGGCCTGTCGCTGGCCATCGGCGTGCTGATCGACGACGCGATCGTGGTGCGCGAGAACATCGTGCGCCACATGGAGCGCGGGCTTGACCGGCGCACCGCCGCGCAGGTGGGCACGGCCGAGATCGGCATGGCGGTCACGGCGACCACGCTTTCCATCATCGCGGTTTTCATCCCCGTGGCCTTCATGGGCGGCGGCGCGGGCGAGTGGTTCCGACCCTTCGCGTTGACGGTGGCGGCCTCGGTGCTGGTGTCGCTTTTCATCTCCTTTACGCTCGATCCGATGCTCTCGGCTTACTGGGGCGATCCCCCGCAATACGCGCACCGCGAGAAGAAGGGCGTCGACAAGGTGCTGGGCCGCTTCAACGAGTGGTTCGACCACCAGGCCGACCGTTACGGCAACGTCATCGCCTGGGCGCTGCACCACCGCAAGTGGATGGCGCTTTTCGCCGCGGCCACGTTCGTGATCGCTGTCGGCGTGCAGGCGAAATGGGGTGATTCCACGTTCCTGCCGCAGTCGGACTACGGCACCATCGCCATCGACGTGCGCACGCCTTCTTCCGCGAGCCTCGAGTACGCCAAGCTCAAGGTGGAGAAGGCGGCCGAAGTGGCACGCACGCTGAAATACGTGAAGAACACCAACAGCAACGTCTACTCCGGTGGCGGGCGCGTCTACGTCGACCTCGGCAAGAGCTACACGCGCGACCGCAAGGCGTGGGACATCGCAAAGGACCTGCGCGTGGAGCTGAAGCGCCTCGTGGGCGCGGAGTACAGCGTGCTCGATGACCTCAACAACGGCGTACGCAAGCCGGTGCAGATCCAGTTCTCGGGCCCGGACTATCGCAAGCTCATGGACATCACCAGCACGTTCATGGAAAAGGTGCGCCATATCCCGGGCGCCGTGGACGTGGGCCTGTCGGAGCAGGATCCGAAGGACGAGCTCAAGATCGAACTCGATCGCGGGCTCGCGAACCAGCTCGGCATTTCCGTGGGCGACGCCGCGCAGGCGTTGCGCGTGGCTTTCGCCGGCGTGGAAGTCGGCGACTGGGTCGATCCCACGGGCGAGACGCGCGACGTCGCGGTGCGCCTGCACCCGGATGACCGCGTCGACGCCGCCAACATCGAACACCTGCCGATTGCCGTGGGTGGCAACAGCAACACCATGGTGCCGCTCGACCAGATCGCCACCATCACGATGGGCAAGGGCCCGGCGCAGATCCAGCACCTGGATGGCAAGCGCACCATCACCGTATCGACCAACGTCGAAGGGCGCGCCTCGGGCGAGGTCACGGCCGACGCGCTCAAGATCGCCAAGGCGATCGATTTCCCCACCGGCTACGGCATCACGCTGGGCGGCGCCTCCCGGGACCAGCAGGAAGTGTTCAGCGAGATGGCCATCGCGCTGGTGATGGGCATCGCGCTCATGTACCTGGTGCTGGTGATGCAGTTCGGCTCCTTCACGGCGCCGATCCCGGTGATGCTGTCACTGCCGCTTTCTCTCATCGGCGTGGTGGTGGCGCTCAAGCTCACCGGCGGCTCACTCAACCTCATGAGCTTCATCGGCGTCATCATGTTGTGTGGCCTGGTGGCGAAAAACGCCATCCTGCTGCTCGACAGTGCCCGCAAGGAGGAAGCGCAGGGTGTCGGGCGCGAAGACGCGCTGATGCACGCCGGGCGCGTGCGCCTGCGCCCGATCCTGATGACCACCTTCGCGCTGGTGGCCGGCATGATGCCGGTGGCCATCGGCGTGGGCGAGGGCGGCGAGTTCTACCGCCCCATGGCGGTGGCGATCATCGGCGGCACGATCACTTCGACGCTGCTCACGCTGCTCGTGGTGCCGACGTTTTACGACTCGATCGAGATCTCGCGCGACCGGATGCTGGAGAAGTTTCACGTGCGTGAGTCGCGCATGAACCCCTTCTTCGCGTTCGTGATGACGTTCTTCGAGGTGATCTTCACGCTGCTGCTGGTGCGCTTCGCCTACCGCCGCGTCGCCCGCCTTTTCGGCCGCTTCACCGGGCGCGGCCAGATGGTGTCCCCGCCGGCGCCGCATCCGGGGGATTGATCCCGACCTTGCACGCACGCATCGAATGAGCCGGGCCTCGACGAAATCCGACGCGCTGGTGCTCTTCGGGGCCACCGGCGACCTTGCCCGCAAGGAGATCTTCCCGGCACTCTACGCGATGGCCCGCCGCGGCGAAATCGACATCCCGGTCGTGGGCGTGGCGTCCTCGCCGTTCTCGATCGGGGAGCTGCGCAACCGCGCCACCGAGGCAATCACCGCGACGCACAAGACGGTCGATCCGGCCGCGCTCCAGCAGGTGCTCTCACACCTGCGGTATGTGCAGGGCGACTACCGCCAACCTGCCACGTTCGCCGCGCTGCACCAGGCGCTCGACGGCGCGAAACGCCCCGCCTTCTACCTCGCCATCCCGCCGCTGCTGTTCGAAACCGTGATCCAGGGACTCGGCGATTCGGGCCTCGCGAAAGACGCGCGCGTGATCGTCGAGAAGCCGTTCGGCCGCGACCTCGCCTCGGCGCAGGAACTCAACCGCTGCGCCCACTCGGTCTTCCCCGAGCAGTCGATCTACCGCATCGATCACTTCCTCGCCAAGGAAGCGATCATGAACATCCTCTATTTCCGCTTCGCCAATTCGTTCCTCGAGCCGATCTGGAATCGCAACCATGTCGCGAGCGTGCAAGTGACGCTGGCCGAGGATTTCGGCGTCACGGCGCGCGGCGCGTTCTACGAGACCGCCGGCGCGCTGCGCGACGTGGTCGAGAACCACCTCTTCCAGATCGTGGCGCTGCTGGCGATGGAGCCGCCGGCGTATCGCGGCTTCGATGCAACGCGCGACAAGACCGCGGAGGTTTTCCAGGCGATGCGCGCCCTCACGCCCGCCGACCTGGTGCGCGGCCAATACGTCGGTTATCGGGACGAGCCTCACGTCGCAAGGGATTCGGACGTCGAGACCTACTGCGCGCTGCGCATGTTCATCGATTCCTGGCGCTGGGACGGCGTGCCCTGGTACCTGCGCTCGGGCAAGCACCTCGCCACCCGGTCGACCGAAGTAACGGTGCGATTGAAGCCGCCGCCGCAGCGCCTGTTCGCCGATTCGCCGCTGGCAGCGCGTGACGCCAACTACCTGCGCTTCCGGCTGGGGCCGCGTTCCACGATCGAACTCGGCGTGCGCGTGAAACGCAACGGCGACCGTTTCGTGGGCGACCAGCGCCAACTGGAGCTGATCAACGAGCAGCCCGGCGCCGAGTCGCCCTATGACCGCCTGCTGGGTGACGCGATCGAAGGAATCGGCGCGCTGTTCACTCGCCAGGATGCGGTGGAGGCGGCCTGGGCGGTGGTTGATCCGGTGCTGCGCGACCATCCGCGCGTGATCCTGTACGACCGCGGCAGCTGGGGCCCGAAGGAGGCCGACGCGTTGATCGTAGCCGGCGACGAGTGGCACAACCCGGGCTGATGCGTGGCCCAGCCGATCGAGGATTACGCACCCATCGGTGACTGCCACACCGCGGCGCTCGTAGGCCGCAATGGATCGATCGACTGGCTGTGTTTCCCGCGCTTCGATTCCGACGCCTGCTTTGCGTCCCTCATGGGCATGCCGGAGAACACCGCGCACCTGTTGTTGATGCCGCACGAACAGGCGAAGCAGGCATGCGCGGCGGGCGAGCGTCCCGCGGCCGTGGCGCGGACTTCCTGACTAGGCTTCGGCGCCCGCGCCGCGCAACGGCAGTTCGATGAAGGAAGCGTTCGGACCGCCGGCTGTGAACTCAAGCTTCGGCGGACGCCCGTGCGGCACCTGTGCGAAGTGGCCCTCGTCAGCGCCGGCGATCGACAGGCGCAGCCGGCTGCCGCGCTTCAGCATCCACGCCACCGGTAGCAGCGCAAACCTGGCCGTCTCGGGGACACCCGGCTCCATGCGTTTCGAATCGGCGCGATGGAACGTGTGGAAGGGCCATGTCGTACGGTAAGTGGCCGGGCAGGGCGCTGGGGCGCGATGCAACAGCCGCAGCTGGCCCTCCGTGATGTACCAGGCCTTGCCTTCGGCATCGACCTCGGTGAGGTAGGCGAAGAGGCTTGCGTCGCGCTCAGAGGTCGAAACGTGGAGGCTGATGATCGAGTGCCCGGCGAGCTGCGTGTCGCGCTCGAAGGGTTGCCCGTCGAACGAGAGCATTGCTCGGTGACGCTCGTTCCAGTCGGCGTAGTAATCGTCGACGGCGAGCGCGCTCAACCGCTCGAAGCGCGAGGAGGTCCCGGTGCTGGTGGTGAAATGCACCTGGTAGCCAATCCGTGATTCGGCCTTTGGCGCCACGGGGGCGAGATCGTTCGAGGGCTGCAGGAACCACTTCTCGCTCGCCGCATGGGGCGGCCATTGCGAGGCCGCCTGCCATTCTTCCGCGTGCAGCGTATGCAGGTGGATCGGCGCTTCGTCGCCGATGCCGGTTTCCATGCCGGCCAGGTGCTGGTCGAAGAAACGCAGTACTTCCGCCAGCAGCGGGAATTGCGACACTGGCCCGGTGCCGCGGAAGGGTGACCCGTTGGTGCGCGCGCCATGGTCCCAGGGACCCAGCAGCAGGCGGTCGTGCGGGCCCGCCATCGAGAGGAATCTCGAGACCGACGCGTTGGCGAAATGGCTGCCGTCGTACCAGCCGGAGATCGAATAGATCGCCACCTTGCCCCGGGCCGCTTGCAGGAAGTAATACGGGCTGCAGGCGCCACTATGAAGGTCCGGATCGTGCGGTGTGGCTTCTTCGCGGTACGCCATCTCGGGCGCGAGGTCGCGCAGGCGGAAGCTGTCACGATGCGCCTCGAGCGCCTCGCGCGCGAGGCTCCCATCGGTGTCGTCATCAACCGGCTGCGGGCCCGCGTAGCTCGGATCGTTGAAGTAGGGATAGGGGCCGAGGTTCTCGCGCTGGTCGAGGTCGAGCGCGCGCACCAGGTCGTCGTAGTTGGCTGTGACCGTGGTGCACATGATGCCGCCGGGAAAGACGTGATCGGTATAGGTGTCGTGAGTGGCGAAGAGCGGCGCGATGGCCTTGACCGCCGGATGGCCGGTGCTGGCGAGGAAACAGGCGGCGGCGCCGAGATAGGAGATGCCGGTGGAACCAATGGAGCCGTTGCTCCAGGGCTGCGCCACGATCCAGTCGGCGATCTCGCGATGGTCTTCGCGTTCGCGCGGCGAACGGAACGAATCGCGCGTACCGAAGCTGGCGCCGGTACCGCGCACATCGACGACCACGACGGCGTAACCGCGCGCGGTGAAGAAGTCGCGGTACTTGGCAGCATTGGGGCTGGGTTCCGCGCCCGGCTTCGTCAGCTTGAAGCGGCGGTAATACGGCGTGAGGATCAACACCGTCGGGAATGTCGAGGCGCTGCCTGCCGCAGGCAGCGGCACGTAGCTGTCGACGGCGAGTCGCACGCCATCGCGCATCGGCACATAGCGGGAAACGGGCGCTGGAATCCTGCAGGTGGGCGGGCGTCGCTGCAGGTATGTTGAAGGCGGAACACGCCATGCGTTGCCCAGCTCGTCGCTGTCGGACATGTTGGCTTCCCCGTGGTTTATGCTCTCCATTCTGCCATTCAGGGACTTGGAACATGCGCAACCCTTTCGCCGTCTTCGCCGCGCTCGCGGCGGCTTCCGTGGTTTTCTTCGCCCAGGCGCAGGAGTACCCGACGCGTCCCATCAAGATCATCTCGCCGCAGACGCCGGGCTCAGGCTCCGATGTCGTGGCGCGCATGATGGCCGAGAAGATGACGGTGGAGCTCGGCCAGGCCGTCATCGTGGAGAACAAGCCCGGCGGCAACGGCATCCTCGCATCGAGCATGGTCGTCAAGGAGGCGCCCGACGGGTACACGCTCTTCCTCACCAGCGTCTCGCTGGTGAGTTTCAACCAGTTCATGTACAGGAACATGCCGTTCGACCCCATCAAGGACTTCACCTTCGTGGCGCCGGTTGCCGATGCGAGCTTCGCGGTGGTGGCAAGCAACGCGAGCGGCATCAAGACGTGGGCGGAGTTCGTGAGCCGCGCCAAGGCGAAACCCGACTCGCTCACCTTCGGCAGCGCGGGCGCGGGCAACTCCACGCACCTCTATGCCGAGATGATCTCGCGCAAGATGGGCTTCAAGCTGCGCCACATTCCGTACAAGGGCTCGTCGCCCGCGCTGATGGCGATTGTGGCGGGCGAGATCGACGTGATGGTGGTGCCGACGGTCGTGGCCGCGGGCCAGCTCACCGGAGGCAAGCTCGTGCCCCTCGCGCAGTCGGGTGAGGTGCGCTCCCCGCAGCTGCCCAACGTGCCGCTGCTGAAGGAGCTTGCCCCAGACGTGCCGCCGCTGCCCGGCTGGTACGCGCTGGTGGGCCCGGCAAAGATGGACCCGAAGATCGTGCAGAGGCTGGCCACCGCGGTCAACAACTTCCTCGCCGATACCGCTGTGCAGGCCAGGCTGCGCGCGCTTTTCGTCGAGCCGATCCCCGGCACCCCGGCGGGAATCCAGAAACGCGGCGAGCAGGAGGCCGCGCTCTGGGGCGCGCTCATCCGCGACTTGAAGATCCAGGCGGACTGAGAGGGACTGTCGCGAGAGGTCGCCGCAAATCGGGAGGGAAGGCTCCTAGGCTTCCCAGCGATTGAAGGTGATGTGGGAGATGGCCAGCAAGGCGAGGGCCGCGATGAGCGCACACAGCAGGCCCGAGGGGCGGAAGCATTCAGGGGTGAGTGAAGCGGCCCCGCGTGCGGGCTACCGAGGAAGCGCAGACTTTTGGCGGAAATCGAGCCGCGCCGCCAGCATCAGCGCCATGAATGCAAAAGCGATGAGTGGCGCGAAGGCGAGCGGCGCCGATCCCGTGAGGTCCCAGAGCAGGCCACCCGCGATCGGTAGCAGGAAGGCGCAGAGGTAGCCGATGGTGAGCATCGCCGCGGAAAGTCGATGCACGTCGTCGGGTCGTGAGAGCAGTGGTGGCAGGGCGAGCGACAGGATCAGGAGGAAGGCGTTGCAGAAGCCGGAGACACCGGACCAGAACACGATCCAGTGATCCGGCATGGCCAGCATGCCCACCAGCGCGATGAGCGAGATCGACTGCACCACCAGGAAGGGCCAGCGCTTGAGCATCAGCCGCTGCGCGAATAGCAGCAAAACCAGCGAGGCCGGCATCTGCATCCAGTTGAGCGCGGAGAGCGACGGGTTGAGCAGCTCGGGATGGCCGCGGGAGGCGACGTAGTCGGGCAGGAATGCGTTGGTGGCGAAGTACAGGCTCGAGCCGTAACCCGACAGCAGGCCGAGGCGCCAGGTGAGGGGATCGCGCCAGTCCGGCCACCAGAGGCGCAGCCCCGACCGTGCGCTGGCAGGGTGCGCGCTAGCGCGCGGCGCCATCACCCAGGCCAGCAGTCCGATCGCCAGCACTGGGGCGGACCACGCCACAAGACTCCAGCGCCAGCTGTCTTCGACCAGCGGGAGCACGAACGGGATCGTGAGGGATGCGCTCAGCGATTCGCCGACCAGCAAGCCATTGGAGTAGACCGCGGTGCCAAGCGCGATACGGCTGGGCACCCAGTCGCGCACCACGGCCGGCAGCGCGGGCTGCATGATCGCGATGCCGACGCCCATGGCGAAGCTCATCCCGAAAAGCATGCCGAGGTCGGCCGCACCGCGAAGCGCGGAGGCCACGGCGGCCACGAGAATGCCCGCAATCAGAACGTGGAAAGCGCCGAAGCGCGCCACCAGCAGCGAGCCGGGAATGGCCGCGAACGAAAACAGCAGTACCGGCAGGCTGGTGAGCGCGCCTACCGCCGCCTGCGACATCGCGTAGCTGTCGTGGATCTGCGGGATCACCGGCGGGATCGCCAGCACGGTGATGCGCAGGCAGAGGCCGCAAAGCCAGAGCAACAGCAGCGGTTTCACCACTCGCGCAGGAATTTCCCGATGTGTTCGTTGAGGAAGGTGATGCCGGTGGCGCTTTCCTTCGTCGCCGCCTGGTGGCCGCGGTTCGAGGGAATCTCCAGGAACGTGGCGTTGCGGATGGCCTTCGCCGCGTCGTGCGCGCATTCCGCGGGATTGAAGAGGTCGAGTGGTGGGGCCAGCAGCAGCGCGCGCGCGGTGATCGACCCCAGTGCCTTGGTGGTGTCGCCCGCGAAACCCGGCGTGGTGCCGACGTCGTGGGCCTGGTAAGCCTTCGACTGGAAGAGGTAGTCGTGGGCATCGAAACCCTGGGCCTTCACCTGCTCGACGAAAATCTGGAGGTCCACCTCGCGCGCGACGGCCGGCGTACGCATCAGCAGCGCGTTCATGAGTCCCGCATAGGCGCGCCAGCCGCGATCGGGGCGTTGCGCGAATCCGTTGCCATGCCACGCCGGATCCGCCATCAGGCAGGCGCGCGCGGTACTCACCACCAGGGCGCCCCAGGGGTGGGTCTTCGCCATCGGTGTCATCGCAACGATGCCGCCCATGAAATCCGCATGGCTCACGGCCCACTGCAGCGCCTGCATGCCACCCATCGAGGCGCCGGCGACGGCATGCAGGTGCTCGATACCCAGGTGCTCCGTCAGCAGCCGGTGTTGCGCCGAGACCATGTCGCGCAGCACGAAATGCGGGAAGCGCATGCCGGGTTGCTGCGCGCTGTTGGAGGGCGAGGTCGAGAGGCCGTTGCCAATCGCATCGGTGGCGACGATGAAATATCTCGCCGGGTCGAGTGCCAGCCCCGCGCCAATGAGGAAATCGAGCCGCTTGTGGTTGCCGGTGAGCGAGGCGCACACCAGCACGGCGTTGGACTTTTCATTGTTCAGCGTGCCGTGCGTGACATACGACTGCTGGAAGTCGAGGATGCGCTCGCCCGACTCCAGCTGCAGGTCTCCCAATCCGGCCAGGCTCATGCCATCTCCATCACGGTTCGTATGCCTTCGCCACGCGCAAGGGTGGCGAAGCCTTCGTTGATGTCCTCCATCGGAATACGCGCCGTGATCAACTCGTCGAGCATGACGCGGCCCTCGAGGTATTCGTGCGCGATCCACGGGAAATCCCGCCGCGGTACTGCGTCGCCGTAGCTGGATCGAACGATGCGTTTTTCACCCATGAGCGAACCCCAGCGGAAACCCACCTCCTCGTTGACGTTGACCTTGCCGAGCCAGACGATCTGGCCACCGGGGCGCGCGAGCTCAACCGAAAGCCGGAAGGCCGACTTGTGGCCCGCACATTCGAATACATAGTCGGCGCCGCGAGTTCCGGTGAGCGCACGCACGCGATCGGCTACATCGGGCGCCGACGCGTCCAGCGTGTCGGTGGCGCCAAAGGCCTTGGCCCGGGCAAGCTTGTCGGTGTCCATATCGAGCGCGATGATGCGCCCGGCGTCGGCCAGGCGTGCGCCCTGGATTGCGTTCAGGCCCACCGCGCCGCAGCCGATCACGGCGACGTAGGCGCCGGCATCAACTCGTGCCTTGCGCACCACCGCGCCGATGCCGGTCATCACGCCGCAGCCGATGATGCAGGCGCGGTCGAATGGCAGCTCCTTCGGCACGGCGATTGCGCCCGATTCCGGTACCACGGTGTATTCCGCGTGTGTCGAGGTGACGGAGTAGTGGTACACCGTCTCGCCGTCCCGGCTCATGCGTGTGGTGCCGTCAAGCAGCAATCCACGTGGTTGGTGGCGCGTGAACGGCTCGCACAGGATCGGCTGCTGGCGCTCGCAGTAGAAGCAGAGGCCGCAATGCGGGTTCCAGGAGCAGACGACGTGGTCACCCTTCTTCACCTGCGTGACGGCGCTGCCCACGGCTTCGACAACGCCCGCGCCTTCATGGCCGAGCACAATCGGCAGCGGATAGATGAGTGAGCCCTGGAAAACTTCGAGGTCGGTGTGGCAGAGGCCGCTGGCGTGCAGGCGCACCAGCACGTCGCCCGGTTGCAGCGCGGCCATTTCGAGCGTGTCGATGACCAGCGGCGCGCCGACTTTCTCCAGCACCGCGGCGCGGAACTTCATCGAGGCATCACGCCGCCCGGTCGGGCAGCGCCTGCGGGTCGTTGTAGCTCTTGACCTGCGTGCCGCGGTAGAGGATCTGCGCGGTGCGCTCGGTGATTTCCCGGTGCAGCTTCACGAACGCCGGGTCCATGTCGTGCTCCGGCTTGGGCTCGAGCTCGAAATGGTGGTGGTTGTCCACACCGCGCACCAGCGTCGCCATGTCCTCGCCGGCGACTTGCGCCACCGACGTCGGGATGTAGCGGATCGCGTAACCGATGCGGCGATTGTTGGAAGGATTCGGCGGCGAGCCGTGCACCAGCCTCACATGGTGCAGCGACATCTCGCCCGGGCGCAGCGTGATCGTCACCGCTTCCTTGTCGTCGACGTCGACCGCGACTTCCTGCCCGCGCGTGAGCAGGTTGTCTTTCGCAAAGGTGTCGCGGTGCGGTATCTGGTCGTGGGTGTGCGTGCCGGGGATGAAGCCCATGGCGCCGTTGGCCGTGTTGCTTTCGGTGAAGGCGATCCACGCGGTGACGACGTCAGGACGGTCCAGCCCCCAGTAGGTGGAGTCCTGGTGCCAGGAGACGAAGGCGGGGTTGTTCGCTTCCTTGATGAAGAAGTTGCTGGTCCAGCAGAGCAGGTTGGGGCCGTAGAGGTCCTCGATTGCATCGACGATTTTCTCCTGGCGCACCAGGTCGCCCAGCCACGAGAACAGCAGGTGCGACTTGTGGCGCAGGTCTCCCTTGAGCGGGCCGCCGGTGGATTTCTCGAACGCCTCGAGCCGTTCGCGGATTTCGAGCGCTTTTTCTTCGCTCATCACGCGGATCGGGAAGACGCAGCCGTCTTTCCAGAAGGTGTCGATCTGCTGTTGGGTCAGGATCTTGGGCATTTCATTCTCCTTTCATTTCATCGCGCCATTTTTTACCACAGAGGACACAGAGGCAACACAAGAGGAAAGCAAAGGTCGCTCACATTCGAGACATTGCTGCCATCCCGCTGATTCACAATCAGTCTTTGCTTTCCTCTTGTGTTGCCTCTGTGTCCTCTGTGTTGAAAAAACAGCGCTTCAAGCTCCCCCGGTAATCACTTTCATGACCTCAGGCGGATAAGTATCACCCGGCTTGCCGGAATAGATGATTTCGCCGCGCTCCAGCACATACAGATTGTCCGCGTAGTCGGGGATGTGGTGCACGTTGCTCTCCGCCATCAACACGCCGTGCCCGAGCTTGCGAATGGAAGCGATGCCATCGGAAATGCTCGGGATGATCGCCGGGGACAACCCCTCGAAAGGCTCATCGAGCAGCAGCATCTGCGGGTCCAGCGTCAGCGCGCGAGCGATGGAAACCATCTTGCGTTCGCCACCCGAGAGCTGGTTGCCGCCGCGTTTGTCGTACTGGCGCAGCTTCGGGAAGATCTCGTAGGCGAGGTCGATGCGTTCCTTCGCCGATCGTCCCTGCGGGCGCGTCCACGTGGGCAGCTCGATGTTCTCCGCCACGGTGAGGTCGCCGAAGACCTGGCTTTCCTCGGGCGCGTAGCCCAGTCCCAGCTGCGCGATGCGGTGAGTCGGCATGCCGGTGAGCGTGTGCTCGCGGAAGCGCACCGTGCCCGAGACCGGCTTGAGGTATCCCATGATGGTGCGGAAGGTCGTTGTCTTGCCGGCGCCATTGCGCCCGACGAGGCAGACGAGCTGGCCGGCGGCCACCTGCAGCGAAATGCCGCGCAGGATGCGGCTCGACTGGATGTCGACCACCAGTTGTTCGACGGCCAGCATCAGGAGTGCCCCTTGGCCAGCTTGCCCACCATCTTGCCGACGATGGCGGCGATGATCTCGGGATCGCTGAAGAATTCGGCGGGCGGACGGTCAGCCAGCACGCGGCCGGCCTGCAGGGCCACGATGCGGCTCGAATACTCGGCCACCAGGTCCATGTCGTGCTCGACCAGGATGATCGCCTTCACGCCCGCGCGCTTCGCGGCATCAACCACGCCGCGCATGATGCCGTGTTTGTCGCCGCTGGACACGCCACTGGTGGGCTCGTCCAGCAGGATCACTTCGGGGGAGAGCGCGAAGGCGCTGGCGATGTCGAGCAGCTTCTTCTCGCCCTGCGAAAGCAGGCGCGCCTGGCTGTCGAGCTTGCCGTCGAGGTCGAAGATCGCGGCGACTTCGCGCACGCGCTCACGGATGGCTTCGTCCATGACCGCCGAGGCGAAGAGGCGCAAGCTCTTGCGGGTATGCGAGACGACGGCGACACCGATGGTTTCCGCCACGGTCATCGCCGGGAAGATGTGCACCAGCTGGAAGGCGCGCGCCATGCCGCGCCGCGCAAGCCTGACCGGGCCGATGCCGGCGATGTCCTCGCCCTTGAACTTGACCACCCCCGCCGTGGGCTTGAGCAAGCCGGTGAGCACGTTCACCAGCGTGGTCTTGCCGGCGCCGTTGGGGCCGACGATGGAGACCAGTTCGCCTTCGGATACGGAGAGCGTCACGTTGTCGAGTGCCACGAAATCGCCGTAGGCCTTGCTGACGCCGGATGTTTCGATCAGGACCGTCATTTGCGCCGCACCTTGTTCCAGGCGTCCTGCCCCAGGCCCACGAGACCGCGCGGGAAAAGCACCACGATCAGCACCAGGATGGCGCCCAGCCAGAAGCGCCAGTACTGCGTGACCCCCATGAGCTCGGACTTGAGGAAGATGAAGGTGAAGGCGCCGACCAGGGGGCCGAGGAAATTGGCGAAGCCGCCCAGCACCGTCATGAACACGAGCTCGCCGGAGTGTGTCCAGTAGGCGAGCTCCGGGTCTGCCTGGCCGGTGTTGATGGCGAGGATCACGCCGCCAATGCCGCAGTAGAAGGCCGAGATCAGGAACGCCACCAGCCGGAAGAAGCGCACGCGGACACCGAGGTATTCCGCCTTGCGCGGGTTCTCGCGAATGGCGGTGAGGTGCATGCCGAAGGGCGAATTCACGATGCGCCACATGGCGAAGCCGAGGATCACCAGCAGGCCCAGGCAGTAGTAGTAGAAGGGGCCGATCAGGAACGTGGTCTTGTCGAGGTCGGCGTAGGCCTCGCCGAAGAGCGTCGGGCGCAGCACGCGGATGCCGGTGTCGCCCCCGGTGATGTCGTAGAACTTGAACAGGAACGAGTGGAACAACATCCCGAAGGCGAGCGTGAGGATGCCGAAGAAGATGCGCACGTAGCGCACCGACAGAAGCGCCACCGGGATGGCGGCGATTACCGCCGCGAGGCTCGAGACAAGCAGCACCAGCTCGAAGCTCTTGATGCCGAGCTTGCTGGAGGCGACCGCGGCGCCGTAGGCCCCGATCGCGACGAACAGCGCGTGGCCGAAGGACAGCAGCCCGGTGTAGCCGAAAAGCAGGTTGAACCCAAGCAGCGCGATGCAGTAGGCGAAAGCCGGCAGCACCAGCGTCACGTAGTAGGGCTGCGCGAATTTGGGGACGGCGGCGAGCACGGCAATCGCCACGACCAGCGCAGCGATCCTCATTCGATCGGCTTTCCGAAGATACCGGCGGGCCGGACGATGAGCACCACGATGACCACGAGGTAGATGGCGAGCATTTCGATCTCGGAGTACCAGCTGATGGCCGCCGCGCGCATCAGGCCCACGATAAGGGCGCCGATGAGCGCGCCGCGCATCGAGCCCAGCCCGCCGATGACCACCACTGCGAAGGCTTCCACGACGAGTTCCACCGGCATGTCGAGCGAAGCCGCCGCCGTGGGGACCACCAGCGCGCCACCGACGGTGCCCAGCACGGTGCCGAGCGTGAAGACGCTCATGTACATCCAGCGCACGTTGACGCCGAGGGCCTGGCTCATCTCGCGGTTTTCCGCGGTGGCGCGCAGGATGCGCCCGAAGCGCGTCTTCTGCAGGAAGGCGCCGATGCCGAAGGCAATCAGGATGCTGGCGAGGATCACCAGCAGGTTATAGGTTGGCACCTGTACTGCGCCGATCGAGACCTTGCCGTACTCCATCTGGAAGTTGCCGAGTGTCTGCGGCGTGGCCCCCCAGAAGTAGCGCAGCACGTCCTGGAACATCAGGACCAGGGCGAAGGTGAGCAGCAGCTGGAAGGCTTCGTCGCGCTCGTACACCGTGCGCAGCAGCAGCTCTATCAGCGGGCCGATGAGCCCGAGCAGCAGGCCGGCCGCGAGCAGCACCAGCAGGAAGAGCGATGGCGGCACGCCCGCCGCGATGGCCCAGTTCACCGCGGTGATTCCGAAATAGGCCCCGAGCGCGTAGAACGAGCCACACGCGAGGTTCACGATCTTCTGGACGCCGAATACCAGTTGCAGCCCGGCGGCCACCAGGAAGAGGACAGCCGCGTGGAAGACGCCGCCGAGGAGGATGTCGAAGAATGCAGTCATGGTTTGAAATTGGTCCCCCGCCTTCGCGGGGGAGACAACGGTCGTCATCCCCGCGAAGGCGGGGATCCAATTGCTTCAGAGCTTGATGTTCGCCGTCTTGATCCACTCCCAGAAATCCATGCCGGCCGGTTTCTGCAGCTGGGTGGAATACATCGTGTCGATGTTGCCCAGCGTGGGGAAGTCGTAGCGGTTCTTGTGGGTGCTCAGGCCCTGGTAGAAGGTCTGCTCGGCGATGTGGTCCTTGCGCATCTCGCCGGGACCGCCCAGCGACATGACCTTGACGCCTTCGATTGCGTTGATGACGTCTTCCTTCCCTGGCCAGGCGTTTTTCGCCTTGTACGCGGCTTCGACGCCGGCCTTGTACACCGCCATCGCGAAGTAGGCGCGGTCGGCTTCCCAGTTCGGGTAGTCCTTGTATTTGTCCTCGTATTCCTTCACGAACTTCTTCTGCATCGGCGAGGCATTCGGATGGTCGAAGTAGAGCGTGTTATGGCCGAGGATCATGCCTTCCGGCGTGAACGACTTCTTCAGCGCCGTGTGCTGGAAGCCCGCGCCCGGGAACGCAAACTTGGTGCCGCCGTCCATCAGGCCCGCGCCGTGCGCGGTGCGCATGAAGATCGGCAGGTCAGCAAACAGCAGTGAGGAGAACACCAGGTCCGGCTTGGCGGCCTTGAGCGCGGCCACGTGCGAGGTGAGATCCGTGGTGCCGACCTTGGGCCACTGCTCGGCGACGATCTCGTGCTCGACACCGAACTTCTTCATCAGCGCCTGGAAGGCGGCGAAGTTGTTGCGGCCATACGAGTAATCCGGGTTGATGCCGGCCACGCGCTTGAACTTGCCCTTCCAGTGCTTGACCACGAGGAGGGAGGCCATCACGGCTTCACATTCGTTGTCGGTGCTGCAGAAGACGTAGCGCTTGTTGGGTAGCGTTTCCTTCACGCCGTCCTGCGTGGTGCCGTCCCAGAAAAGCGTGAGGGCCTTCATTTCCTCGGCGACCGCGCCCATCGCGAGGCTCACACCGGAGGAGACGATGCCCTGCACGCAGTCGACCTTGTCCTGCAGCACCAGCTTGCGCAGGCGCTCGATTGAATCCTTCGGGTTGGTTTCTTCCTCGACGATCAGCTCGATCTTGCGCCCGGCAATGCCGCCGCTGGCGTTCATCTCGGCCACCGCATACTGGGTGCCGCGCAGCCCGCATTCACCGATCGTGCCGGCGATGCCCGCCTTGGGCGCGATGATGCCGATCCTGATTGGCGTGTTCTGGGCGAAGGCGGGGGCGCTGAGGTAAGGCGATGCCGCGGCGACTACGCCGGTGCCCCCGATCGCGTGCAATAGCTTTCTGCGCTTGCTGTCCATGTATCTCCTCCTACGGTGGGTTTTTGTGGTGGCGGTTGTTATTAACTATTGATATATCAACTGGATATCAACATTACGCGAGCAGAGCAGTCGAAGCAACTGCGCAGTGCCCCGGCTGGTGACTTTCGATGCCGGCATTTTACTCGGCGCCGTGACTGGGGCGCGGCGCGAGCATCCTGTCCTGCCTGGCCGCTAGAGCGCACGCTCGATCCATCGTGCAACACCTTCCACGCTGCGGAAATCCGCCACCGCACGCGCGTCTACGCTCGCGGTATTGCGAAACATCTTCGTGAGCCCGGCGCCCGGTGGCAGCTCGAGCGCGATAGCGAGCCCGCGCTCGGTGGCCTCCTGCAGAACAGCGCGCCAGCGGATGGGTTTGCTGACAGCATCGGCAAGGGCGTCGGCCGCATCGGCGCGGGCAAACAAGGCGCGGCCATCAATGCCGCGCAGCACCGGCGCCTGCGGCTCGCGTCCCGGCGTCGCTTTCAGGACTTGGCGCAGGGATTCGGCGGCGTTCGAAAGCAGTGGCGTATGCGAAGGGACGCTGACGGGCAGGGGATGGAGGCAGGCGCCTGCCGCCGTCATCGCTTCGCCCGCCTTCTCGACATCGGCGCGACGCCCAGCGACGATCCAGTGATCGGCCTCCACTTCGATGGCCACGTGGACGTCATTTCCCAGTGCGTGCTCGACGACTTCCTGCGTGATGCCGGTCACCGCCATCATCGAGCAGCCGGGGGGTGATGCGTCGACCATGAATTGAGCGCGGCGCTTCACGATGGCGATCGATTCCGCGACACTCCAGGTGCCTGCGCAACCCCACGAGGCGACTTCGCCGACGCTGTAGCCGGCGAAGGCAGCAGGCGCCGGCAACCAGCGCGCGAGTGAGCGCCACGTGGCCATCGCCGCCGTGACCATGCAGACCTGCGCGAACACCGGTTCGAAAAGATCGTCGCCCGCCAGGACGCGCTTGGCGATATCGATGCCGGCGGATTCGGCAGCTTCGGCGATGGCCTGGGTGCCTTCGGTGGTTGCGAGCGCGAAACCCAGCATCGCCGGATGCTGCGCACCCTGGCCGGGGCAAAGGAGCAGGTAGCCCGACATCTCAGGCCCGCGTGTCGCGGTCGTGGATGAAAAGTGTCGCGGCGAGCAGGTCGGCGCAGCCGCCGGGGCTCAGCCGCCGCGCGACGAATTCGCGATGCACCGTGATCGCGCGTTGCAAACCGTCCTTGCCGCGCATTCCGCCTTCGGCGAGGAAACGCCGCGCCGATCCTTGCGCGAATCGCAGGCCCGCGACGCCGCCGCGATGCAGCAGGTTGGTGTCGTCCATAGAGGCCAGCAGGGCGAAGAACGCCTGGATCGAGGCCGCTTCGCGCGAATCGGTCGCGCCGAGGATTTCGCGGTAAGCCGGCAGGGCGACTTCGTAGACCGAAGGGAATCCCGCCGCGGCTTCTGCCTGTGCGCCACCGGCGCCGATCGCCCGCGTGGCGGCGCTGCCATGGCTGCCGGGATCGCGGCGGTGGGAGGCGATGTCCTCGCCCCAGCGGCGGCGAACGTGTTCACCCAATGGGGTGGCGCGAGTTGCTCCCGATGAGGCACACAGCAGGCCAAGCGCGAAGATGGCGCCGCGATGCGTGTTCACGCCGCCGGTGGCGCGCCTCATGGCGACTTCGGCCGCCACACCCCAGCGGCGCAGCGCGGCGAAATCGGCGTCGCGTGCACCCAGCAAGGCTGCGTGGGAGAAATGCCGCCGCAACACGAAGGCGCTTCGTGCGAAGTGGCTTGCATCCATATCGGCGTGGCTGCCGTTGTCGACGCGGCTCACCAGGCCCGGCTTGGGGAACGTCACGAGCTCGCGCAGCAAGGCGCGTGCGGCGCAGCGTCCGATTGCAGTTGCCTGGGGATCGCTGCGGACGGGTGAGCGAGTGGCGGTCAGTTCCACGCCGCCACCATCGAGATACGGGGCGCGAGCCTGGCGCCACCGGAAGACTTCACCAGCAATTCGGTGGCGTTACCCGCGAGTTCGCGCCAGTTCACCGCGTCGCCACCCTGTCCTTCAACTTCACCATCGAGGCGCATCGGCGTGCGCGCTTCGAGATGTCGCAATCGCTCCAGCCAGGCGGCCAGGGCTTGCGGGCCGTGTGGCGCGGCGAGGATGTCGAGATCGGATTCGCTCGAGAGGTAGGTTTCGCCGGTGCGCCACTGCCACGCAGCGGACCCGAAAGCGCGTGCTGTGAATCCGAGCGTGCGTGCGTGCGCCGCCAGTTCGAGCGCGACTTCGCGAGCGTCACGGGAGAGCACGCTGGCGACGGCGTCGAGCGTGATCGGTTCGTCGATGCGTGCGATGTCTTCGTGGGCGATCGAGAGCGCGATGCGCACCTTGCCTTGCGCTTGCGGCAGGCAAAGGCCCACCGGTTGACGTCCCGCCGCGTCGCCATCCTGGCGCGAGCGCGCCACCAAAGGGAAGCCGCAGCCCAGCCAGCGCATCACGGTATCGCGTTGTCCTTCGCCAGCGCAGGTGGCCGCAACTGCGGCGTGTCCTTCGGCGCGGACCTTGACCCAGCGATGGCGGCGCAGCGCTTCCAAGTCAAGGCGCCGCGAGGATGCGTTCGACCACTTCGTGGGCGGCAATGCGCCCGCCGCGTTCATGCCCCAGCTGGCGGCGGATGTCGCCCCGGCAGGGTGATGCCAACGCGGCCTCGAGCGACTTCGCGAGGTTGCCGTCCCAGAGGCCGTCGATCGCGCCGAGCTTTTCATAGTGTTCCGCGCCCGGCCCGAAGATCGGCGAGGTGCGGCACAGCTCCTCGAGCCTGTCCACCGGGATCTGCGTGATGCGCGACATCGCGGGAAGGGCCATCACGCGCACCTGCGCATCGGGCGTGGCGTAGGCGTCATCGGCGGTCATGCCGAGCGCGAGGAAGCCGCCGCTCACTGCCTCGCCATAAACGAGCGCCAGCAGGCGATGGCCACGGTTGCGCGCCACCTCGAAACACTTGCCGAGGTGCGCGAGGTAGCCGGGGTTGCCCAGCATCTCGTCGCGGCGCGAAAGCTTCTGCCCCTGCGTGTCGACCAGCATGAGGACCGGCCGGCCGGGATGTTTCTCGACAACTTCCAGCACGTCGGCGGCGAGCGCGAAGGCGAGGTCCGCGCCGATCGCCGCATGGCTGTGCGTGCCGACCACCGCGATGGTGCCGGCCGCGGTCTGGCCGGTGCCGATGACGCGATCGCCCTCGATGCGCACGTCATGGCCCATGGGAAACAGCTCAGCGCAAAGTGCGATGACATCACGCATCGGCGCGCTCCCGGACCGGTTGCGCGATCGCCACGAAGTCCTTGGGCGACAGCATTGGAACGTCCTTGGGGTGCTTCACCCCGAGGCCACTCCAGATGTCGAGTGAATCCTGCGCGGTGCCGAAGCGCTGCAGGCGCCGACCAAGTGCCGCGTGTTCTGCCTTGACGGATTCGAGGTCGAGGGGTCGCGAACGGCCGAGGAACGGCATGACCGCTTCACGCAGCGCATCAAAGGTGTCCGCGGCGAGCGCGTCGGCTTCACCAATGAGATAGCGGTGCTTGCCACCCATCGTGCGCCACACCAATGCGCGATCGCGCGCGTCGAATTCCTCCACGCCTTTCTGCGCCTCGATCACCTCGGGGCCGGAAACCGAAAGCCGTCCTTCCTCGGTCATCACGATCCAGTCGCAGCCACGCGCCACGATGCCGAGGCCGCCATAGCAGCCATTCAAGCCCGCGGAAACCACGATCACCGCAACGCCGGCAGCGCGGGCGGCGAATACGGCGCGCTGTATTTCCGAAATCGCGATCAGTCCCGCATTGGCCTCGTGCAGGCGCACGCCACCGGTATCGAGCAGCAGCACGACGCCCCTGGGTTTGTCGCGCGCCGCGCGCAGCAGCAGCCCCGTGAGCTTGGCGCCGTGCACCTCGCCAACCGAGCCGCCCATGAATTCGGGTTCTTCCGCGGCGAAGAAAACAGGCTGTCCGCCGAGTGCCGCGCGGCCCACCATCACGCCATCATCGAAAGCCACCGGCATGCCCAGCGCGGGCAGGTGTGGACTGGTGACACGCTCCGCCGGCCCCAGCCATTCGTGAACGGTGCCCGCGTCGAAGAAGCGGCGCACGCGCTGGCGCGCAGTCGCCTCGAGAAATCCGGCGCTCATGCAGCCTCCAGCTCGGCCGCCGCTTGCGCGAGCCGCAAGCCAACAACAGCGGGGGTCGCGCCGGCATCGTTGATCGTCACGACGACATCCGGCACTTTCACGCGCGCGGCGAAATCACCAAGCACCGCTTCCCATGTGGCTGCGAAGCCACGCGCCGAGGTGTGCACTTCGACGCGCATCTTTCCGCCGAGGGATGCCGGTTCACACAGCGCTTCCATGTTGCCGGAGCCGACGACGCCCACGATCACGGAGGAGACCGGCGCGGGACGCGCGGGGAAGGGGCCGAATTCGAACGAGAGATGTTCCATGACGTCACCAGTTGCGGAAGCATTTGGGGGGATCGTAGAGGCCGCCGGAGATACGCACCAGGTCCTTGATGGACCGGGCGGAGAGCAGGTCGCGCGTGGCCATGCGCGGATCGACGCCGATGTCTTCGGGACGCTGCACGATGCCGCGCTGGCGCAGTTTCTCGCCTGCCGCGCGATCGCGCTTGAGTCCCACGGCCGTGTAGCCCGCGACGTTGCGGATGGCTTGCTCGCGCTCCTGGAGCGTCGCGCACTTGTGCAGGTGCGCGATGCCTTCTTCCGTCACCACGTGGGTGATGTCGTCGCCGTAGATCATCACCGGCGGCAGCTCGAGGTTGAAGGTTTCCATCAGTGCCCAGGCGTCGAGCCTGTCGACAAACGTGGGCTGCATCTTCTCGCGGAAGGTCTCGACCATCTGCACCACGAGCTTGCGCCCGCGTGGCACCGTAGCCTGCCCCGTACGCGCCGATTCGCGCCCCGCCTTGAGCCAGCCGGGACTCGCGTGGCGGCGGCCGCGCGATTCGCTGCCGAAGTTGGGCGCGCCACCGAATCCGGTAAGGCGCGTGGCGGTGGCCGTGGAGGAATTACCCTCAAGGTCCATCTGCAGCGTCGAGCCGATGAAGAGGTCTGAGTAGTGGCCTGCGAGCTGGCAGAAGACGCGGTTCGATCGCATGCTGCCGTCGGGCCCATTGAAAAAGACGTCGGGGCGCGCCGCGGTGTAGTCCTCCATGCCGAGCTCCGAGCCGGCGCAGTGGATTGCCTCCACCCAGCCCGCCTCGATCGCGGGGATCAGCGTGGGGCAGGGGTTCACGCTCATGTAGCGGCAGATCCTGCCCTTGAGGCCGAGGCTCTCGCCGTATGTGGGCAATATCAATTCGATCGCGGCGGTATCGAAACCGATGCCGTGATTGAGCCGCGCGATTTCATACGGACCGTAGATACCCTTGATGACCATCATCGCCATCAGGATCTGGATTTCGGTGATGTTCGCCGGATCGCGCGTGAAGATCGGCTCGATGTGGTGCGGCTTCGGCGCCTTCACCACGAAGGACACCCAGTCCGCGGGCACGTCGACGCGTGGCACGGCCTCCACCAGCTCGTTCACCTGCGCAATCAATATCCCGTTCTTGAACGCCGTGGCTTCGACAATCGCCGGCGTGTCCTCGGTGTTGGGTCCCGTGTAGAGGTTGCCCTGCGAGTCGGCGCTCTGCGCGGCGATGAAAGACACGCGCGGCGTGAGGTCGACGAAATAGCGGCTGTAGAGCTCGAGGTAGGTGTGGATGGCGCCGAGCTCGATCCTGCCTTCCTTCACCAGGCGCGCCATGCGCACGCCCTGGTCGCCGGAGAAGCAGAAGTCGAGGCGCTTGGCGATGCCACGCTCGAACAAATCGAGGTGGCTCGAGAGCGCGAGGTTTGACTGCACCACATGCAGGTTGTTGACGGCGGCGGGGTCGAGCTTCGCCAGCGCCTGCGAGAGGAAATCCGCGTGTTTCTGGTTATTGCCTTCGACGCAGATGCGATCGCCCGTGGCGACCACTGCCGCGAGCAGTTCGCCGATGCGGCTGCTGTCGACGATCTTGCCGAGCCCCGCGGCGGTGGCGCGCGCGAGCCGGCGCGACTTCTCCTGCTCGCCGCGGTTCCAGACCTTCTCCATCAGCTCTCGAGGGTGATGTTGGCATCCTTGATGACCTTGGCCCACTTCGCGAGTTCCGAGCGCAACAGGTCATTCACTTCCTTCGGGGTGCGCGCGCCCACCTCCTCGTTGCCGAGTTTCTCGAGGTCGGCGATGAGGCCCTTGTCGGCGAGCGTGGATTGCAGGTCCTTCTCATAACGCGCGGTGATCGCCGGCGGCAGGCCGGTGGGGCCCACTGTCATGAACCACAACACCGCTTCGTAGCCCGGCAACCCCTGCTCGGCGACTGTCGGCACGTCGGGTAGCGGGACAGAACGCTTGGCGCTGGTGACACCGAGGGCGCGCGCCTTGCCGGAGGTGATCATCTGCAGCGCGGGGCCGATGGTGGCGAACATGACCGGCACCTGGCCACCGATGAGGTCGGTGAGCGCGGGTGCGGCGCCTTTGTACGGCACATGCGTCATCTTGATGCCGGCCTGTGCCTTGAAGAGCTCGCCGGCGAGGTGGTGCACCGAGCCCACGCCGGAGCTGGCGTAGTTGAGCACGTCGGGCCTGGCCTTCGCCATCGCGATCAGCTCCTGGATGTTTTTCGCCGGAACGCTGGGGTGCACCAGCACCACGAGGCCGGTGGCGCAGACATAGGAGAGCGGCGTGAAGTCCTTGAGCGGGTCGTAACCGACCTTGCGCAGGTTCGGCATGATGGTCATCGGGCCCGAGTCCGTGAGGCCGATGGTGTAGCCATCCGGCGCCGACTTGGCGACGTAGTCCGCACCGAGGGAGGCGCCTGCGCCCGGCTTGTATTCCGGGATGATCGATTGGCCGATGCGGCTCTCGAGCTGGCGGCCCAGCAGGCGCGCGGTGGCGTCGGTTGATCCGCCAGTGCTGTAGCCGATCACCAGCTTGATGGGCTTGTCCGGCCAGGCGGCGCGTGCAGTGATGGGTAGTGCCAATGCTGCGGCGCCTGCGCTCAGGCCGTGCAGCACCTTGCGTCGTTGGTTGTTCATGTCTCTCTCCTCCGTTTGTTCAAATATCCGTGGTGTCCCGCGTGAATTTCTCGATCACGTCGAGCAGTTTATCCGTGGCCTTCGCGGCCTTGTCGCCATCGCCATCAGCAATGGCCCGGGCGATGTCGGCGTGCAGCTTGGCTGTGAACGGCATGTCGGCGGCCTGCTTGTAGTGGATGTACCAGAAGCGCCGCGAAAGCGAATGCATGAGGCTCATGGCGCCGAGGGCGAATTCGTTGTGCGAGGCGCGGCTGCACAGCTCGTTGAAGTCGCGGTCGGTGCGCATGAAGGCCACGTCGTCGTTGGCCTTGGCGGATTTCTCGAAGTTTCGCACGATGTCGCGGAAGTGCGCGCGCTCTTCCTCCGTGGCTCGCTTTGCAGCGCTGCGCGCGACCAGCCGTTCGAGCTCGCGGCGCACTTCCAGCAGCCGCAACTGGCTCTTCACGTTGATCTCGGAGACCATGATGCCGCGGCGGGGCAGGATCACCACCAGCCGCTCGCGGGCGAGGCGCTGCAAAGCCTCGCGGATGGGTGTGCGGCCGATGCCCAGCTGCGCCGACAGCTCCGCTTCGGAAACCGCGGCGCCCGGCGCCAGGCGCAGGGTGACGATCAGTTCCTCGAGATCGGCATAGGCACGGTCCGTGAGGCTCTGGGCCGGACCGGAGGCAGCAACTCGCTTGGGCATGGGGGCGACTCTAGACGTGCTTGCGCTTCTCCACCATCCCGACGAATTTCTCGTATTCCTTTTCGTCCACGCCGTAGCTGTGGTCGTCGTCCGGGAAGGTGCCGTCCTTCACTTCCTTGATGTATTGCGTGATGCCCTTCACCGCAACCTCGGTGAGGTTGGAGAAGCGCTTGGTGAACTTGGGCTTGAAGTCGGTGAAGACACCCAGCAGGTCGTGGCAAAGCAGGATCTGGCCGTCGGTGCCCACGCCTGCGCCGATGCCGATGGTGGGGATCTCGAGCTGCTCGGAGATGACACGCGCGATCTTCGCGGGCACCGCCTCGAATTCCAGCATGAAGCAGCCGGCATCCTGGATGGCGAAGGCGTCTTCGAGGATCTTCATCGCCGTGACCGCGGTTTTGCCCTGGATCTTGAAGCCGCCGAACATCGCAACCGTGTGTGGCGTCATGCCGATGTGTGACGCCGTCGGAATGCCCGCGTCCACCAGCGCCTTGAGGATGTTCGCCTGGCTCTTGCCGCCCTGGGGCTTCACCGCGTCCGTGCCCGCGTCCTGCATGAAGCGCGTGGCGTTCACCAGCGCGCGGTCGACGGTGTTGTAGCTCTGGTACGGCATGCACCCCAACACAAAGGTATTGGGCGCACCGCGGCGGATGGCCTGCGCGTGCATGGTCATCATGTCCATGGTCGCGGGAATGGTGTTGGTGTGGCCGTGCGCGATCATCGCGAGGCTGTCGCCGACAACTGCGACATCGACGCCGGCCATCTCCGCCCAGCGCGCCGCAGTGTAGTCGGGCACGGACATGTAGCACATCTTCTCGCCCGAAGTCTTCGAGTCGAGGATCTCCTGGAGGGTGCGTTTTTTCCGGGTTGGGGGAGGTGCGGACAAGGTGGCTCCAGGTTGACAAATCGGTGATCGACAACTAATATATCAGCCGTCAAAGCAGGCAAGCAAGAGGCCAACCGCCATGATGACTGAACGCCAGCGCAAGTTCCGCGCGAAATACCTTTCCGAGGTGAGCCCGATGTACAGCGGGCTCCTTCACGTCCTCGTGACCTATGGCGCGGGAATCGCCGCCATCGCCTGGGCCGTTGGCCAGATGCAGGACTCGCGCTGGGAATGGCTGGTGCTCATCCCCGTGTTCCTCGCCGGCAATTTCTTCGAGTGGGGCATGCACAAATACGTGATGCATCGTCTCATCGACGTGTGGGCCATCCGCGCCATCTACGACCGCCACACGCGCCAGCATCACCAGTACTTCACCGACCATGAGCCGACGATCAGCACGACGAAGGAATTCCGCATCGTGTTTTTCCCGTGGCGCCTGCTCGCCGTGTTGGGCACGATGGGCGCGGTGCTGGGCTTCGTGATGTCGCTGATCTGGAATGCCAACGCCGGCTACGTTGTCTTCATCACGATGGTGGGCCAGTACCTCGTGTACGAAACGTTCCACTTCTTCTGCCACGTGCCGGAGAGCTCCTTCGTGGCGAAGACGCCGTTCATCAACACCATCCGCCGCCACCATCGCGCGCACCACAACATGGGGATCATGATGCATTTCAACATGAACCTCACGTTCCCGATCGCCGATTGGGCGATGGGCACCAGCGACGTCAAGCGTTCACTCATCGGCACGCTCTTCAACGGCTATAGCGACAAACACGTGCGGGAGGAGTTGAAGCCCGTGATCGCGCGATTCCGCACGGCGAAAGTTCAGAACGAGCGCATGACCCTCGACGGACCGAAGCTCACGCAGGAAGAAGTTGAGATCCTGACGCATCGCGGGCCCGCTTCCGGGTTGGCGGCCGGGGACTGAATAGTCCTCTCAAGTCGCGGTATCGCGGTTTGGGCGCTGATTTTCACCACAGGGGACACAGAGGCAACACAAGAGGTAAGGCAACAGCTGATTGCGTGCCGGGGACGTCACCATTTCCCGAGCTGTCGCCAGCATTTGTCTGTCCTCTTGTGTTGCCTGCGTGTCCCCTGTGGTGAAAATCAGCGGTTGATCGTCGCCGCTGCAACCGCCAGCTACCGACACTCCAGGAGTACCCTTCCCTCCATGGGAAGCGGGCTTTGAAGGGCAATCACTCCAAGGTCTGGCTGCGCTTCGCGCCGACCTTTGGGCGCGCCCGTAAGTTCGCCGACCAGCTCGGCCCGGGGCTCATCACCGGCGCGGCCGACGACGACCCCAGCGGCATAGCAACCTACTCGCAGGCGGGCGCGCAGTTCGGCGCAGGCTTGTTATGGACGCTCGCCTTCACCACGCCGCTGATGGTGGGCATCCAGATGGTGAGCGCGCGCATCGGCTGGATGACGGGTCGCGGCCTCGCCGCCAACATCTGCCGCGTGGTGCCGCGTTGGGTCGCGATGACCCTGGTCGCGATGCTGGTGGTGGCGAACACGCTCAATATCGCGGCTGACATCGCGGCCATGGGTGATGCGCTGCAGCTGGTGGTCGGCGGGCCCGAGCACGGGCACGCGCTGCTGTTCGGCCTGTTGTGCGCCGTGATCCCGGTGTGGCTCGGCTATGAAGCGATGGTGCGCGTGCTCAAGTGGCTCACGCTCGCGCTCCTGGCCTACGTGGGCGTGGTGTTCGCGCTGCACGTCGATTGGGGCCGCGTGCTGCTGGGCACGCTGGTGCCGAACCTGCAGGCGAATTCCAGCTACTGGATGATGATCGTCGGCGTGCTTGGCACCACCATCAGCCCATACCTGTTCTTCTGGCAGGCGGCGCAGGAGGCAGAGCAGCGCCAGCGCATGACCGAAGACATGCACCTCGCGCTCGCGCCGCGCTTCGTGCGCGAGCACTTGTACCGCATCAAGCTCGACACGATCGTCGGCATGGTGTTCTCGAACGCGATCGCGTTCTGCGTGATGCTCGCCACCGCGATCACGCTCAACCAGCACGGCATCACCGACATCGAAACCACGCGCCAGGCCGCCGAGGCGCTGCGCCCGATCGCGGGTGAGTTCGCCTTCTGGTTGTTCGCGCTCGGCATCATCGGCACCGGCATGCTCGCGGTGCCGGTGCTCGCCGGCTCGGCCGCATATGCGGTGGCCGATGTCTTCGAGTGGCGCGCGGGCCTCGACCGTACGGTGGCGCAGGCGAAGGGTTTCTACGCCGTGCTGGTGTTCGCGACGGTGATCGGCACGCTGGTCGACTTCACTTCCATCGACCCGATCAAGGCGCTGGTATGGAGTGCGGTCGTCAACGGCATCGTCGCGGGCCCGATCATGGCGGTGATGATGTGGCTCGGCATGCAGCGCTCGATCCTGGGTGACTACACGCTGACGCGGCGGCATCGCGTGGTCGGGTGGATCGCGACTGCGGTGATGATCGCCGCGGTCATCGCGATGGGGGTTTCGGCGATCTAGATGCCAGGGTGGGAAGGGTTCGAATGCAGGCACCGACTCTCACCACAGGGGACACAGAGGCAACACAAGAGGAAAGGCAAATGCTGGCGGCAGCTCGGGAAATGGCTGACTTCCCTGGCGCGCAATCAGCTGTTGCCTTCCTCTTGTGCTGCCTCTGTGCCCTCTGTGTTTGAGGACCAGCGCGTCAGCCCCGCCGAATCTGCCGGAATGCAAGCGCGGCCAGCATGAGCGCCAGCAGCAGCTGCACCTGCCACTGCAACGTCGGAACCGGACGTGCGACAGCAAGCAGCAACTGCGCGGGCTGGAAGGTCCCGGGTGCGAATGTGAACACCCGCACCTCGTCGATGGTGCCGATGAACTGCTCGGCCATGACAACGGGATTGATGCCGACCCCCATCGCCCCTGCGGCCGCATTGGGCGCATCGCCGGTCACGATGTTGGCGCGGCCGTTCACATACAGGGTTGTCACGCCGCTGTCGCGCACGACGGCGAGGTGGGTCCAGGTATTGAGTGCCACGGGCACCGCCCCGCCGAAGGCGACGCCGCCGAACAGGTAGGTATAGGTGCCGCCATTCCGGAAGAGCCCGAACCCGGAGGTGCCGGTGTTTCCGTTGTAGGCGATGACTGCGTTGCCCGCGGCGCTGGTGGCGTACACCCACGCCTCCATGCCGAAGTTGTCGGTGGCCGAGGTGACGACGGCGACGTTGCGGTAGCCCTCCGCACCCGCGAAAGTCATTCCGATCGCGGAGGCGGGCGAGCCGAAGGTGGAGTACGTCGGGATGCCGATCCGCGCGAGGTCGGCCGCCCCGGACGAGTCTGCCGTGAGCGCCGCGCCGGAAGCGCCGGGGGCCGCGCCCGGATCGGATTCGCCGAGGTGGTAGGTGGCCACCGGCGAGAGTTGCGCGAACGCACTGCATGAAGCCACCGAAAGCATTGCCCAGAAAACCAGTCTTGCCGCGCGCATGTTGATCCCTTCGCCCGCCGGTGGCCTTGAATGGAGTCCGGCGACAGAATGGTGCTCCTGCGCCCGGCACGCGGCAACTGCTTGTTACAGGTCGGGACGGGTGCCCCTCTACCCCGAGCAGCTATGATTCAGGGTTCCATGAACGACGTTCTTCCCTCCGCAATCAGGCAACGCCGCCGCTGGCCGTGGGTGGCGCTCACCCTGGCCGTCGCCATCGCCGCGGGCGGGTGGTATTGGGGCGCCTCCAGGAAGCCCGACGCGCTGGCAGCGAAGAAGGGTCCGGGACCCACGCCGGTGGTCACTGCCAAATCGGAAGCGCGCGACATGCCGGTCAAGCTGCGCGCCAATGGCACCGTCACCGCGTTGCAGACAGTCGACCTGCGCGCGCAGGTCACCAGTACCGTTCGTGAAGTCCACATTCGCGAAGGGCAGAACGTCGCCAGGGGCGACCTGCTGTTTTCGCTCGACGCGCGTGCCGAGGAAGCCAATCTCAGGAAGGCCGAAGCCCAGGTCGAAAAGGACAAGGCGGATCTCGCCAGCGCCGCGCGCAACCTCGAGCGCCAGCGCGAGCTGTTCACGCAGAAATTCATCTCGCAGGCCGCACTCGACACGGCGCAGAACGGGGTCGATACCCTCAAGGGCCAACTGGCCGTTGACAGCGCCGCGATCGAAAGTGCTCGCGTCGCGCGTGCCTACATGGAAATCCGTGCCCCGTTCTCCGGACGCACGGGCGCAATCCCGGTTCGCCCGGGCAGCCTGGTGCAGCCGGCGCAGAACACCGCCACTGCCGCGCCGCCGCTGGTCACCATCACGCAGATCGATCCGATCGCGGTGTCGTTCACCCTGCCGGAGCAGGAGCTGCCAATGCTCCAGGCGGCGCTGCGCGCGGGTGGCGTGCCGGTCACGGCCTCCACGCAGCAGGGCGCCGACACCTTCAAGGGCAAGGTCACATTCGTCGACAACGCGGTCGACACCACCAGCGGCACGATCCGCGTGAAGGCCGAGTTCGCCAATCCCGACTCACGCCTCTGGCCCGGGATGTTCGTGACCGCGGAGCTTGCCCCGCGCGTGATCACCAATGCCACCGTGGTGCCCGCGCAGGCCGTGCAGACGGGGCCCGAGAAACGCTTCGTCTTCGTGGTGGGTGAAGACCGCAAGGTTGTCTCCAGGCCGGTGAAGCTCACCTACCTCGAGGAGGGCCTCGCGGTCGTGTCCGGCCTTGCGCCCGGCGAGCGCGTGGTGATCGAGGGTGCGCAGAACCTGCGCGCGGGCAGCCTCGTGGCGGAAGCGACGACCGACACGTTGTCACCCCGGGGGCCCGCGGTGGCGGGTGAAGGCCCGGGGCCCAAGGGCCCCAAGTTGCGCAAGTGAACCTCTCCGAAGCCTTCATCCGCCGACCAGTGATGACAGCCCTGCTGTCGGCCACGTGTGTCGTGGCCGGCGTGTTCGCGTACGGCGATATCCCCATCGCGGCGCTGCCGCGTTTCGAGACGCCCACGATTTCAGTCACCGCGGTGCTGCCGGGTGCGAGTCCTTCCAACATGGCCGCGGCCGTCGCCACGCCGCTCGAGAAGCAGTTCGCCACCATTGCGGGCGTGGACGCCATCAGCTCCAGCTCTACCCAGGGCCGCACGCAGGTGACGCTGGAGTTCAACGAAGGGCGCAGCACGGACGCCGCCGCCGTCGACGTGCAGGCCGCGCTGCTGCGCGCACAGCGCCAGCTGCCGCCCGAAATGACCACCCCACCCTCGTACAGGAAGGTGAACCCGGCGGATGCGCCGATCATCTTCGTGGCGCTTACCTCGCCGTCCATGCCGCTTTCGGAATTGAACGCGCTCGGCGAAAACCTCATCGCCCCATCACTTTCCACGATCAACGGCGTGGCCGAGATCGACATCAACGGTCGCCAGCGCTTCGCGGTGCGGGTGAAGGTGCGCCCCGACGCCATCGCCTCGCGCAACCTCACGATGGAGGACGTAGCCGCGGCCATTCGCCTCGCCAACCCGATCACGCCGGTGGGCACGCTCGAGGGCAGCCGCCAGACACTCACCATCGAGGCCAATCGACAGCTTGCCCACGCGGCGGATTTCGCCCGCATCATCGTGGCGACGCTGCCCAACGGCGCCACCGTTCGCCTCGACGACATCGCCGATGTGCAGGACAGCGTCGAGTCGGTGAAGGCCGCAAGCTGGGCCGACGGCGAACGCGCCATCACGCTGCTGGTGCGCCGCCAGCCCGACGCCAACACCGTGGCCACCGTGGACGCCATCAAGGCCGCGCTGCCGGGCCTCATCGCGCAGATGCCCAGCTCGGTGCAACTCAGCGTACGCAACGACCGTTCGGTGTCGATCCGCTCGGCGATCCACGACGTGAAGGTGACGCTCGGCATCACCGCCTTCCTCGTGGTCCTGGTGATCTACCTCTTCCTGCGCCGCCCTTCGGCCACCATCATCCCGGCGCTGTCGCTGCCGATCTCGCTCATCGGCACGCTCGCGCTGATGAAGGCGCTTGATCTCAGCCTCGACAACGTCTCGCTGCTGGGCATCACGCTGGCCGTGGGCCTGGTGGTGGACGACGCGATTGTCATGCTGGAGAACATCGTGCGGCACATCGAGGACGGCATGGAGCCCTTCGAGGCGGCGATCCGCGGCTCGCGCGAGGTGGGCTTCACCATCGTCTCGATCTCGATTTCGCTGGTGGCCGTGTTCATCCCCATCTTCTTCATGCCGGGCGTGATCGGCGGCCTGTTCCGTGAGTTCGCCATCGTGGTCTCGCTGGCGATCCTGGTCTCGGCGATGGTTTCGCTCACGCTGGTGCCGATGCTCGCCAGCCGGTTCCTCAAGCGCGAGGACCACGACGACTGGACGCTGCGCTTCACCGCATGGTTCGAGCGGCTCTATCAGTGGACCCACGGCCGCTACGCCGCCGCGCTCGACTGGTGCCTGCGCCACCGCCCGGCAGTGCTCGCGGTGGCCATCGGGACGCTCGTCGGTACGGTTTTCCTGGTGATCGTGAGCCCGAAGGGATTTTTCCCCACCGAGGACATCGGCCAGATCATCGTGAGGGCGGAGGCAGTGGAGGACATCTCGTTCCCGGCGATGTCGGAGCTGATGGTGCGCGTGGGCGAGCGGGTGCGTGCCAACACCTCGGTCGCCAACGTCATCATCTCCGCCGACGAAACCAACACCGGGCGCATGTTCATCAACCTCAAGGCTCGAGGGGAGCGCGACAACATCGAGCGCGTGGTCGAGGCGCTGCGGCAAGAAGTTCGCGACATCCCGGGTGTCACGCTCTATTTCACGCCGCTGCAGAACCTGCGCATCGGCGGGCGCATCAGCAAGGCGCGTTACCAGTACGTGCTGAAAAGCGTCGGCGATCGCGACCTGCAGGAAAACGCCGACAAGATGCTGGCCCTGATGCGCGCCGACCCGATCTTCCGCGACGCGACCAGCGACGCGCAGCTGCGTGGCCTGCAGGCGCAACTGAACATCGACCGCGACAAGGCCAACCAGCTCGGCGTGCAGATCCAGGACATCCGCACCGCGCTCTACTCGACGTTTGGGGAGCGCCAGGTCTCGACCATCTTCTCCACTTCGGACTCCTACCCGGTGATCCTGCAGGGCGCCGACGCAGACCGGCGCGACGAGTCGGCATTCGCGAGGATTTTCCTGCGCGCCAAGGGCGGCGCGCTGGTGCCGCTGTCCAGCGTCGCCACCGTCGAGCGCAAGGCGGGCCCGATCGCGATCAACCACGCCGGGCAGCTCGAGGCGATCACGCTGTCGTTCAACCTTGCGCCGGGCGCGGCACTCGGCGACGCTTCCTCGAAGATGGACAGATTCCGTCGCGAGACCGCCATGCCGCCGTCGATCGTGGCGCAGTGGGCGGGCGATGCGGCCGCGTTCCAGAAGTCGCAGTCGAGCCAGGTGATCCTGCTGGTCTCGGCGCTGCTGGTGATCTACGTGCTGCTGGGCGTGCTCTACGAAAGCTACATCCACCCGATCACCATCCTCGCCGGCATTCCTTCGGCGGCGATCGGCGCCTTGTTGACGCTGCGCCTGTTCGGCATGGACCTTTCGATGATCGCGGTGATCGGCATCCTGCTGCTGATCGGCATCGTGAAGAAAAACGCAATCATGATGATTGACTTCGCGCTCAACGCGCAGCGCAACGAGGGCATGGCGCCCGAAGACGCGATTCGCACCGCGTGCCTGATGCGCTTCCGCCCGATCATGATGACCTCGCTCGCGGCCATGATGGGCGCCATCCCGATCGCGGCCGGGCTGGGCACCGGTGCGGAGCTGCGCCAGCCGCTTGGCCTCGCGGTTGTCGGCGGCCTGCTTTTCTCGCAGGTGATCACGCTCTTCATCACGCCGGTCATCTACCTCTATCTCGACCGCTATTCGGGCAAGGGTCCGATCACCCGGCCCGCCGCCGCGATTCGCGCCGAGGGCCACGCGGCAGCCGACTAGTGGACGACGTCCTGATCCTCGGCGGCGGTAACGCAGCGCTGTGCGCGGCGATCACCGCGCGCGCGCAAGGCCTCACCGTGCGGCTGGTGGAGAGCGCGCCGATGCACATGCGCGGCGGCAACAGCCGCCACACGCGCAACATGCGCACCATGCACGAAGGGCCGCTCGCCCCGCTCAGCGAGGCCTATCCCGAGGAGGAGTATTGGCAAGACCTCCTGAAGGTCACCGGCGGGCTCACCGACGAGCGCCTCGCGCGCATGACCATCCGCCAGAGCGAGCGCCACGTCCCGTGGATGCTGCAGCACGGGGTGCGCTTCCAGGCACCTCTCGGCGGCACGCTGCACCTCGGCCGCACCAATGCGTTTTTCCTCGGCGGCGGCAAGGCGCTGATGAACGCGTACTACCGCGCTGCGCAGGCCCTTGGCGTGGAGGTGGCCTACGATACCGAGGCGGTCGAGATCGCGATGGAGGGCGGGCGCTTCACCTCAGCCGTGGCGCTGCGCGATGGGGCGCGCCACGAGTTGCGCGCGCGCGCCCTCGTCGTCGCCTGCGGCGGATTCGAGTCGAACCTCGCCTGGCTGCGCGAGGCGTGGGGCCCGCCCGCGGACAACTTCATCGTGCGCGGCACGCCCTACAACATGGGGCGGGTGCTGAAGCTGCTGCTGGCGAAGGGTGCCAGGCAGGTAAGCGATGCGACCCAGGGGCATTGCGTGGCGATCGATGCGCGCTCGCCCAAGTACGATGGCGGCATCGTCACGCGTGTGGACGCGGTCTCGCTCGGCATCGTGGTCAACCGGGACGCGCAGCGCTTCTCCGACGAGGGCGAGGATTTCTGGCCGAAGCGCTACGCCGTCTGGGGGCGCCTCGTCGCCGGGCAGCCCGAGCAGGTCGGCTACTCGATCATCGACGCCAAGTCGATGGGCAAGTTCATGCCGCCGGTCTATCCGCCGGTGAAGGCCGGGAGCGTGCGCGCGCTCGCCATTGCCCTCGGCCTCGAGCCGGGGGCGCTCGAAAAGACCGTGGCGCAGTTCAATGCGGCCGTGCAACCGGGAACCTTCGACCACACGAGGCTCGATGATTGCGCAACCTCCGGGCTCACGCCGCCCAAGACGCATTGGGCGCGCACGATCGATACGCCGCCCTTCTACGGCTACCCGCTGCGCCCCGGGATCACGTTCACCTATCTCGGCGTGGCCATCGACGAGCGCTCGCGCATGCTGATGGCCGACGGCAAGCCTGCGCACAACATTTTCGCGGCCGGCGAGATCATGGCCGGAAATGTCCTCGGCAAGGGATACCTCGCGGGCATCGGCATGGCCATCGGCACGACGTTCGGGCGCGTCGCGGGCGAGGAGGCGGCGCGCCATGTCCGCGGCTAGCGCTCCGCGACTCGAGGCACTGATCGAGGAGGCGCAGCGCGTGCTCTCGATCTGCAACGCATGCCGCTACTGCGAAGGGTATTGCGCCGTCTTTCCCGCGCTCGAACGCCGGCTGGAGTTCAACGAGGGCGACGTGCACTACCTCGCAAACCTCTGCCACAACTGCGGCTCATGCCTGTATGCGTGCCAGTACGCGCCGCCGCACGAGTTCCAGCTCAACTTCCCCCGGGTACTCGCGCAGGTGCGCAAGGAAACGTACAAGAAGTACGCTTGGCCCGGCTTCCTCGCCCGCGCCTTCGACCGCAACGGCCTGGTGACAAGCCTCGCCACCGCCGCGTCGCTTGCACTCGTGTTCCTCTTCACCGCCTGGTACGCGAGCCCGGAGCGCCTCTTCGCCGCATGGTCCGATGCGCAAGGCTCGTTCTACGCGGTGCTGCCGCACGGAGTCATGGTCGGTGTGTTCGGCTCGGTGTTCGCCTTTGCGGTCCTCGCATTTGCCATGGGATTCGCGCGCTTCTGGCCCGACATGGGCGAGGAGGCCCTCGAGTTCGTGAAGGCGCCCGGGTTCTCCAGCGCCACGGGGGACGCGCTCAGCTTGAGGAACCTGGATGGCGGGGGCGAGGGCTGCACCTATCCCGATGCGCTACCCTCTTACGCGCGGCGCACCTTCCACCACTTCACCTTCTACGGCTTCATGCTGTGCTTCGGCGCGACCACGGTGGCTACCATCTACCATTACATCTTCGGGTGGAAGGCGCCGTATCCGCTCCATAGCCTGCCGGTGCTGCTCGGAATTTGCGGAGGCGTGGGACTGCTGGTCGGGCCCGCGGGACTGCTGTGGATCCGGGCGCGGCGCGACCCGCAGCTCGCCGACGAGACCCAGAACGGCATGGACGTGGGCTTTCTCGCGCTGCTCTTCATCACGAGTGCCACGGGCCTGGCGCTCCTCTTCCTGCGCGAGACGCGCGCCATGGGCGTGCTGCTCGCGATTCACCTGGGTGTCGTCCTCGCGCTATTCTTGACGCTGCCCTACGGCAAGTTCGTCCACGGCCTTTACCGGTTCGCGGCGCTGGTGCGGTTCCACATCGAGCGCAAGCGGCCCCTGCCCCAGATCGGATCCGAATGAAGATCGCCTCGATGCGTGAAGTCGTCACCCCCGCCGAGTGGCAGGCGCGGGTGGACCTGGCGGCGTGCTATCGGCTCGTCGACCTCTACGAGATGTCGGACATGATGGCCAACCACATTTCGGCGGCGGTGCCCGGCGAGAAGAACGCTTTCCTCATCAATCCGTACGGGATGATGTACGAGGAGATCACGGCTTCGTGCCAGATCAAGATCGACGTCGACGGCAACATCCTCGCGAAGCCCGACTTCGGCGAGCTGAACTACGGCATCAACAAGGCCGGCTACGTGATCCATGGCGCGATCCACCGGGCGCGCCACGACGTGGCGTGCGTGATCCACACGCACACGTGGGCGGGGATGGCGCTTTCGGCGCTCGATTGCGGCGTTCTGCCGATCACCCAGACCTCGATGCGGTTTCTCAAGATCGGCTGCCACGACTACCAGGGCGTCGTGCTCGACTCGAAGGAGGAGGCGTCGCTGCTCGCCGACCTGGGCCAGGGCGAGGCGCTGATACTGCGCAACCACGGGCTCCTCACCGTCGGCAAGACCATCGGGGAGGCGTTCAACTGGATGCACCGCCTCGAGCTCACCGCGCGCTCGCAGCTCGCCGCCATGGCCACGGGAGCGAAGCTCGTGCACGTGCCCCAGCCGGTGCTGCAGGACACCTACATGAACTACCAACCCCAGACGCGCCGCCCCTACGGCCTGATGGAGTGGCAGGCGTTGCGGCGCAAGCTCGACCGGATGGATCCGAGCTACCGCGAGTAACGGCTATCATTCGGGCATGGAACCGAATCTCGCAAAGATTGAAATCCTGGTGCGCCAGCTCCTCGAGGAACTGGGCGAAGACCCGAAACGCGAAGGCCTCCTGGACACGCCCAAGCGCGTCGCCAAGTCGCTTGCCTTCCTGACCCACGGCTACCGCGCAAGCCTCGACGAGGTCATCAACAAGGCGCTCTTCACCCAGGACACCAGCAGCATGGTGATCGTGAAGGACATCGAGGTC
>JBDSMR010000020.1:0-5381 GCA_039915735.1 Usitatibacter sp.
CGCGACTTGTTGGCCGCGAACGAAAGCTGCCACGCGTCTGTATCACGCCGCGCCTCGAGCACGCGTGTGCCGAGGAGGATTTCGCAGCCGCGCTCGCCCAGCCACGCCAGCGCGGAGTCGGGGAGGAGGGCGGAAAGATCAACCGCGGGAACCAGCAGGTCCGAATCTTCGCGGGCTCGAAAGAGCGCGTCGTGCAGGACGTTGGCGAAGACCTCGGCATCGGCCTGCGAGGTCGGCGTGTTGAGTGCTGCGACGCACAGCGGCCCCCAGAGGAGGGCGTTGAGGGCGGGGGTTTGGTTGCAGTCCTTGAGGAATTCGTCGACGGTAAAACTGGTGTCAGACACGACTTTTGCTGTTGGCGCTGCTGCGCCAACAGTAACGATTGGGGTCAGGTTACTTTTTCCGCCAGGCGGAAAAAGTAACCTGACCCCAATCTTCGCTGCCGCCCAGCGATCCTTCCAATTCAGGCCCTTCGCTCGCATCAAACCCACGCCCACGTTCAGCGGCGCGGGAAGGTGCGCGGCGCGGAAATCCAGCCGCCCCGGATTCACCATCGTCAGCGGGAACCTCTTCACGGCATTCGCCGGTACGCCCACCTTCTTCATCAGCGCGAGCGTGTCGCGATAGGCACCGAGCAGGATGTGCTGGCCATTGTCGAGGAGGGCGTTGCGATATTCCACGCGGCGCGCGCGGCCACCGGCAACACGGTTCGATTCGAAGATCGTGACCGCGCAGCCCTGGTCCACCAGCGCCACGGCCGCCGCGATGCCCGCATAGCCCGCGCCGATCACGGCGACTTGCCGGCTCAAAGGTGCCGCCGAATCAATCGAACACCCACGTCTTCCACGCGATCCACAATTTGCGCAGCGGCGTGAGGGCGACGCGCTGTTCCAGCACCTGGAAGCCGTCGGCGCGGATTTCCTTCAACAACGTGCCGTAGATCGCCGCCATGATCAGGCCGGCACGCTGGTTGCGGCGCTCTTCGGGCGCGAGCTTGCTGAACGCCAGCGTGTAATAGGACTGCGCGCGCTCTGCCTGGAATTCCATCATCTTCGTGAAGTTCTCACCACCGGTGCGCTTGAGGATGTCTTCTACTGCAAGCCCGAAGCGCGCGAGGTCGTCGACCGGCAAATAGACGCGATCGCGCCGCGCATCCTCGCCCACGTCGCGAATGATGTTGGTGAGCTGGAACGCGATGCCGAGGTTTTCCGCGTATTCGAGTGTCGAGGGGTTGGTGAAGCCGAAGATCGAAGCGGAAAGCTGCCCCACGACGCCGGCGACGCGATGGCAGTAGAGCTTGAGCGCGTCGAAATCGGCGTAGCGATGCTGGACCAGATCCATCTCCATGCCGTCGATGATTTCGTTCATGCGATGCGCATCGAGGGCGTACATCGCGGTGAACGGCTGCAGCGCGCGTGTCACCGGATGCTGCGGATGTCCTGCGAACAGGTTCGCCACTTCCGTGCGCCACCACGCGAGCTTGGTCTTCGCTACGCCGACATCCTTCACTTCGTCGGCGATATCGTCGACCTCGCGGCAATAGGCGTAGAGCGCCGTGATCGCGCGGCGCCGCTCCGGCGGCAGGAAGAGGAAGCTGTAGTAGAAGCTCGATCCGCTCTTCGCGGCCTTCTGCTGGCAATACTCGTCGGGAGTCACAGCGATCTCATCAGGATTCGGGCCCAGTCGAAGCGCGTGAGCACCGGCCGGTGGCGGAAGACGTCGCCCTTCGCAGCGCTGATTTTATCGAGAATGGTGAGACCGCCACGAATGGTCGCGCGGATTTCGATGCCGACACGTCCCGGCAAGGATCGTCCCAGCGGAATGCCGTACTCCAGCATCGCGCGCGCACGCCGGCATTCAAAGGCCATGAGTTCTTGCCACGCTGCGTCGCAGCGGCCCTCGGCGATCTGCTGCTCCGTGACGCCGAATTTCAGCAAGTCTTCCTGCGGGATGTAGATGCGGCCCTTCTGCCAGTCCAGCGCCACGTCCTGCCAGAAATTCACGATCTGCAATCCGGAGCAGACCGAGTCCGACCAGCGCAGGCTGGTTTCGTCAGTGAACTTGAACCGCTTGACCCCAAAAACAGGGACAGACCCTCTTTTTCCGCCTGGCGGAAAAAGAGGGTCTGTCCCTGTTTTTGGGGTTTTCGGGTTGTACTCGAACAAGTGAAGGAGCAAGCGGCCCACGGGATTGGCGGAGCGGCGCGAATAGTCGAGCACCTCGCCAATCGTGTTGTAGCGCTTGGTCACGACGTCCTGGGAAAAGGCGCTGATCAAGTCGCGCAGCAATTGCACCGGCAAGTTGTACTCGCTGATGGCCCAGGCGATGCGGGCGAACTGGGATTCGGGCGTCTTGCCGGCCTCGATATCGTCCAGCGCCCGGGTGTAGCGGGCGAGGCCGGCAAGGCGCGCAGCATCACTCAGGTCGCCTTCATCGGCGATGTCGTCGGCACCCCGCGCGAAGCCGTAGATGGCCTCGATCGGCGGGCGCAACCGTGCCGGCAGCAGCCAGGAGGCAACGGGAAAATTCTCGTAATGGTCTACGGGCAAGGGGTTTGCTCAAGCACTTGAATTTTCTGGATTATATCGGTCGTGCGGCGTCTGGCGAGTGAAATCGGGAGCCCTTGTTTTACGGTATAATTCGACGACCGCGAGAGTGGCGGAATTGGTAGACGCACTGGATTTAGGTTCCAGCGCCGAAAGGCATGTGGGTTCGAGTCCCTCCTTTCGCACCAGGTCGTAATCCCCGGGTCCGCCCGGTTCGCACCCCTCGCGCAGGCCCCTGAGGGAAATCCAACAAGGAAAATTCGATGCAGCAAGCTGTCCAGAACACTCCCACGCCGCCGAGCCCGCTCGAGCGCAACCTCACCGTCTCCGTGCCGGTCGCGGCCATCGAGGCGGAAATCGCCGATCGCCTGAAGAAACTCGCGCGCACGGTGAAGATGCAGGGCTTCCGCCCCGGCAAGGTGCCCATCAAGATGGTGGAGCGCCAGTACGGCTTCCAGGTCCGCCAGGAAGTGCTGAGCGATTCGGTGCAGGAGTCTTTTGCCAACGCGGTCAAGACCCAGAGCTACCGCGTCGCCGGCTACCCGCGCTTCCAGCCGGTGCAGGCCCCCGCGCAGGGCGCGCCCAACGTCGAATACACCGCCACCTTCGAGGTTTATCCCGAGGTGAACATCGCCGATGTCGGCGGCAGCATCATCAGCCGCCCGGCCCTCCAGGTTTCCGACGAAAACGTCGAGTCCACGCTCAAGACGTTGCGCAAGCAGCGCGCCAAATACAACCGTGTCGAGCGCGCCGCGAAAACCGAAGACCTCGTGAACATCGATTTCGAGGGCCTCATCGCCGGCCAGCCGTTCGAAGGCAACAAGGCTTCCAACTTCACCTTTGTTGTTGGCGAGAACCGCATGCTTCCGGATTTCGAGAAGGCGATCGCCGGCATGAAGGAAGGCGAAACCAAAACCTTCCCGATCACCTTCCCGCAGGACTACGCGGAAGCCGTCAAGGGCAAGACCGCGGACTTCACCGCCACGGTGAACCAGGTCGCCGAGGCGGAGCTGCCCGCGCTGGACGCGGAGCTCGCCAAGTCCCTGGGCGTCGTCAATGGCGATGTCGCGCAGCTCAAGAAGGAAGTGCGCGAGAACATCGAGAAGGAAGTTGCCAAGCGCGTGAAGCAGGGCGTGAAGGAGCAGGTGATGGAGGCGCTCTACCAGAGCGCAAACTTCGATGTGCCGCGCGCGCTGCTGGACAACGAAATCGGCCGCATGCAGGAACAGGCCGTGGCCGACCTCAAGAAGCGTGGCATGACCACCGCCAACATCACGCTGCCGCCGGACCTCTTCGCCGACCGCGCCACCCGCCGCCTCAAGCTTTCCATCCTGGTGACGGAGCTGGTCAAGCGCAACAACCTCCAGGCCAAGCCGGAGCAGACGCGCAAGATCATCGAGGAGCATGCCGAGAGCTTCGAGCAGCCGGAGCAACTGGTCCGCTGGTACTACGCCGACCCCGCCCGGCTGGCTGAAGTCGAGGCGCTCGTGATGGAGGACAACGTCGTAGAATGGGCCATGGGCAAGATGAAGATCGAGGACAAGCCCACCCACTTCGACGAATTGATGGGGACGAACAAGGCCTGACATGTTCATCAAGACTCAACACAGCATGCACCGCGAGTTCTACGAAGAGGCCCGGGGCCTGGGGCTGGTCCCCATGGTCATCGAGCAGTCGGGCCGCGGAGAGCGTGCGTACGACATTTATTCGCGCCTGCTCAAGGAGCGCGTGATTTTCCTGGTGGGCCCGATCTACGACGACATGGCCAACCTGATCGTGGCGCAGCTGCTGTTCCTGGAGAGCGAGAACCCGGACAAGGACATCCATCTGTATATCAACTCGCCCGGTGGCAGCGTTTCGGCCGGCATGGCGATGTACGACACGATGGAATTCATCAAGCCCGATGTCTCCACGCTCTGCACCGGCCTGGCGGCTTCCATGGGCGCCTTCCTGCTGTGCGCCGGCGCCAAGGGCAAGCGTTTCTGCCTGCCGAACTCACGCGTGATGATTCACCAGCCCTCGGGTGGATTTTCTGGCCAGGCCTCCGATATCGAGATCCACGCCAAGGAAGTGCTGTACCTCAAGCGCAAGCTGAACGAAATGATGGCCGAAAAGACCGGCCAGTCGATCGAAGTGATCGAGCGCGATACGGACCGTGATAACTTCATGAGTGCCGAAGACGCGGTAAAGTACGGATTGATCGATCGCGTGCTGAAGAATCGCACTGAATCTTCGGTGGCGTAACAAAGGGACCATGACGGATAAAGTCGGCGGCGAAAAGCTTCTCTACTGCTCCTTCTGCGGCAAGAGCCAGCACGAGGTCCGCAAGCTCATCGCCGGACCGTCGGTCTTCATCTGCGACGAGTGCATCGACCTCTGCAACGACATCATTCGTGAAGAGGCTTCGACCGACACCGGCACCGGCAAGGCCACCAAGAGCGATCTCCCCAGCCCGCACGAGATCTGCGAAATCCTCGATCAATACGTGATCGGCCAGGTCCAGGCCAAGAAGATCCTCGCCGTCGCGGTCTACAACCACTACAAGCGCCTGAAGAACGGCGGCAAGCAGGACGAGGTGGAGCTCGCCAAGTCCAACATCCTGCTGATCGGGCCTACCGGCTCCGGCAAGACACTGCTGGCCCAGACCCTCGCGCGCCTGCTCAACGTGCCCTTCGTGATCGCCGATGCCACGACGCTCACGGAAGCCGGCTACGTCGGCGAGGACGTCGAGAACATCATCCAGAAGCTGCTGCAGAAGTGCGACTACGACGTCGAGAAGGCGCAGCGCGGCATCGTCTACATCGACGAGATCGACAAGATCTCGCGCAAGAGCGA
>JBDSMR010000082.1:0-13804 GCA_039915735.1 Usitatibacter sp.
CGAATTCGTGCAGCAGCGTCTCCAGCTCGCGCTGGTTGAGGCCGCGCGGGTCGAGGTTGGCCACCATCGCGGCGGACGGACCCCGCTTGGCGATGGTGCTGGCGCTGCGCAGCGGCGCGGCGAAGGCACCCGGACGCTTGCCTTCGCGTGGGAACAGGTCCATGTAGAAATTGCCCATGTACTTGCCGCTGGGCCCGTCGTACATCTCGAAGTGGCGCACGGTGGGATGCCACACCGGAACCTTCGTCTCCTTGAACTTGAGGCCATAGAGCTTCTCGGCCACCAGCAGCACGAAGTCCACCGACTTGTCCGAGGGGAAATAGGCGCGCAGTTTTTCCTGGTCGACGTTGAAGCGCGCGCGGCGGATGCGTTCGAAGTAGTAGGCCGTGTCCCAATGGCCCACCTTGGTGGCTGCGAGCGGTGTGCCGCGTTCCTTCGACTTCTCGGCACGCAGCTCCTCGAGCTCCCGCTTCTCGAGCGGCTCCACGGCCGCGTGGATCTCCGCGAGGAACTTGTTGACTGCGGCGGCGCTGCCGGCCATGCGGCGGCGCTGGATGAAGTCCGCATAGGTCGGCACGCCGTAGAGCGCGGCCAGCTCCTGGCGCAGCTTGAACATTTCCTCGAGCAGCGCGAGGTTCTGCGCCCCACCCTGGTTGCTACGCATGCGGAAATAGCGCTCGCGCGCAGCCTCGCTCTTCGCGTTGGCCATGAAGGGGCCGTAGCTCGGCTGGTCGAAGCCGAGCACATAATTGCCGGCCGCGTCAGGCTTGCGCACCTTGAGGTAGGCCTCAGGCAGGCCTTCCATCTCGGCTGCCGTGATGATGACCTTGGTGGGATCGTCGCGCACGTTGCGCTCGAATGCGGTCTTCAGGTCATCGAGCATGCCGAGGATTTCCTTGGCGCGCGCGCGCTTGTCCGGCGGCAGCGAAACGCCACTGTCCTCGAAGCCCTTCAACAGGTCCCGCTGCAGCTTCGCCTGGCGCGGGTTGGCGGGCATGAAGGCCTTGAGGCGCGCGTAGACCTTCTCGTTCTGGTTGATCTCGGTCGCGAGCGCGGTGAACTTCTGTTCGCAATCCTCGCCCGCGGCGCGGACGTCCTTGTCCGGGTGCAGCGTGGCGTACAGGGCCGGGACGTTCTGGATGTCCTCCTGCTGGATGAAGAGCCGGTTCCAGTCGCCGAGGATGTCACCGGGGCCTTTCCTGGCCGCCATCGCGTCGACGGCCTTGCGCACCGCAACGAGCCCGGCCTCGCAATCGCGCGTGAGTGTGGGCGCGTCATACATCTTCACCAACGTCACATTCGGTAACGCGGCGAACGCGCAGGGAGAAGCGGCCACGGCCAGCGCCGCGGCGATACGGATCGTGGGGTTCATGCGAGCTCCGCGGCCTTCTCGAGGCCCTTGGGGATGGAGGAAAGCAGCTTGCGCGTGTATTCCTGCTTCGGATCGCGGTAGATCTCGTCCGAATCGGCGATCTCGACGATGGCGCCGTCGCTCATCACCATCACCTGGTCCGAGATGTACTTCACCACCGCGAGGTCGTGCGAGATGAAGATGTACGACATGTGGTATTCGTCCTGCAGGTCCTGCAGCAGGTTCAACACCTGCGCCTGCACCGAGACGTCGAGCGCCGAGACGCTTTCGTCGCAGATCAGCACGTCGGGCTTCATCGTGAGGCAGCGCGCGATGGCGATGCGCTGGCGCTGCCCGCCGGAGAACTCGTGCGGGTACTTGTAGAACGACTGTTCCGTGAGGCCCACGCGCTTGAGCAGCGCGAAGGCCATGCCGACGCGCTCGTTCTCGTCCTTGCCGATGGAGTGGATCTTCATCGGCTCAACCAGGATCTGGCCTACGGTGAAGCGCGGGTTGAGCGAGGCGTACGGGTTCTGGAAGATGATCTGGATGCGGCGGCGGTAAGCCATCATCTCGCGCTCGGATAACTTGAGCAGGTCGCGTCCTTCGAACAACACCTCGCCGCTGGTGGCCGCGTGCAGGCGCATGAGCGTGAGGCCGACGGTGGTCTTGCCGGAGCCGGACTCCCCCACTAGGCCGAGCGTCTTGCCCTTGGCGAGGCGGAAGCTCACGTTTTTCACGGCGGGAATCGCGCGCTTGCCGAAGAATCCTTCCTTGAGGAAAAACGTCTTGTTGAGCCCCTTCACCTCGAGGATGATCTGGTCATCGGGCGCCGTGCCGCGATGGCGCTCCTCGAGGTGCAGCGGACGTCCGTCGCTCTTCATGAAGTCATCGATCACCGGCAGGCGCTTCGGGCGCCGGTCAAGGCGCGGGCGGCAGGCGAGCAACGCCTTGGTATACGGGTGCTGCGGGTTTTCGAAGATCTGGCGGATCGAGCCCTGCTCCTGGATCTCACCACCCTGCATCACCACGACGTGATCGGCGATCTCACCGACGACGCCGAGGTCGTGGGTGATGAAAAGCACCGCCATGCGGTGCTTCTCCTGCAGCCCGGCGATGAGGTCGAGGAGCTGTTTCTGGATGGTGACGTCGAGCGCCGTCGTCGGCTCGTCGGCGATCAGCAGCTTGGGCTCGCAGGCAATCGCCATCGCGATCATCACGCGTTGCTGCTGGCCGCCGGACATCTCGTGCGGATAGGAATTCACGCGCAGCTGCGGATTGGGGATGCCGACCTCGTTCAGCAGCTCGATCACGCGCGCCTTCGCCTGCGCGGAGCTCATGCCCATGTGCAGTCGCAGCGACTCGCCGATCTGCTCGCCGACGGTGAACACCGGATTGAGCGAGGTCATCGGCTCCTGGAAAATCACCGAGATATCCTTGCCGCGCAGCGATTGCAGGTCCTGCAGCGAGGACTTGAGCAGGTTGCGGCCACCGTAGATCACCTGGCTTTCGGCGCCGACGATGGCGTTCTCCGGCAGCAGGCCGAGGATGGCCATGGCCGAGACGCTTTTGCCGCTGCCGGATTCGCCCACCAGGGCGACGGTGGAGTTGGGCGGCACATCGAAGGAGATACCCTTCACGGCGCGGAACGGCTCGGACTTGCGGTCCACCCGGAAGCGGATGTCCAGGTTGCGGACCGACAGCAATGATTCTGCTTGCGTATTCATTCTTAGCCTTGCTCTAAAAATTACTGCAGGGAACGCCGATTGACGCCGTTACTTGAGCTTCGGATCAAGCGCGTCACGCAGCGAATCGGTGAGCAGCGAGAAGGCGGTCACGAGGATCGCCATCGCGGCGCCGGCGGCGAAGAGCTGCCACCACTTGCCGATCACGAGCTCGTTCTGCGCTTCGGCCAGCATCGTGCCCCAGGAAACCATGTCGACCGGGACACCGAAGCCGAGGAAGGAGAGGATCACTTCGGCCTTGATGAACTGCACCGTGTGCTGCGAAAGCTGCACCAGCGAGACGTGGCTCACGTTGGGCAGGATGTGAACGAACATCCGCGACCAGTTGGAGGCGCCGATGGCCTCTGCCGCCTTCACGTATTCGCGGTTGGAGTGCTTGATGTATTCCGCGCGCATCAGGCGGTAGATGCCGGTCCAGCCGGTGAGCGAGAGGATCAGCACGATCGGCAGGATGCCCTTGCCGAACTTGCCCGAGGCCGTGGCGACCGCGGCGAAGGCGAGGATCAGCAGGATGTACGGGATCGACGTGAAGATGTTGTAGACCCACTCGAGCACGTCGTTGACCCAGCCACCGAAGTAGCCGGCGGACGCACCCAGCATGGTGCCGATGAATGTCGCCATCAGCGCGGCGGCCAGGCCCACGAAGATCGAAACCTCGGAGCCCTTGATGACCTTCTGCAGCACGTCACGGCCCCACTTGTCGCCGCCGAAGGCGAGCGTCTCGGATCGCTTGGTCTCGGTCACCGCGATCTTGGCAGCGCGCTCTTCCCACTCCTTGTAGCGCGGCGCAAGCGGATCGATATCAGAGAGGTCCACGGGCGGGGACTTGGCGGCGGCATCCTTCTGCCCCATCGCCTTGGCCTCGAGGTTTTCGGAGCCCGCCATGAATGACGGGTTGGCATAGGAGACGCCCTTCTCCTTGCTCCAGTCCTTGGCGATGATGCCGGCGTACGAGGCGGCCATCAACAGCAGGAAAAAAATCACGACGATGAGGGAGAGCATGCCGACGGCGTCCTGCCTGAGGCGTCTCCAGGCGAGGGCCCAGAGGCCGGGAGACTCCTGCATCGGAGCCGAGGGGGGGTTGGTCAGGACGGCGCTCATTTGAAACTCACTCTCGGGTCGACGTATTTGTACATCACGTCGACCAGCAGGTTGATGATCATGGTGAGCACGGCGAGGTACACCGTCACCGCCTTGATGACCGGGAAATCGCTGCGGTTGACCGCGGTGATGATCTCGCGGCCCAGGCCCGGTATCGAGAAAAACACTTCCAGCAGGAAGGAGCCGACGAACACGCCCGGCAGCGAGATGCCGATGTTGGTGAGGATCGGGATCATCGCGTTGCGCATCACGTGCTTGAGCATGACCGTCTTCTCCGGCACGCCCTTGGCGCGCGCGGTGCGCACGTAATCCTGGTTGATCTCGTCGAGGAAAAACGAGCGGTAGAGGCGCAACTGGGGCGCCACGCCCACGAACACCGCCAGCATGATCGGCAGCGGCGCGTAGGTGAAGAGGTTCTTCCAGAAGCTTTCGCTCCAGCCCTGCACCGGGAACCACCCGAGGATGAAGCCGAAGAGCCACTGGAACACGATGATGTAGACCAGGAAGCTCACCGACATCGCGACGGTGCAGACGATCATGATGCTGCGGTCGGTGATGGTTCCGCGCACGTAGGCGACCATGATCGCGAACAGCACCGACAGGCCGGTCTCGATGATCAGCACCGGGATCATCACGGTCAGCGTGGGGCCGACGCGCGTGAGCAGGATGCGGGAGACTTCCTCGTTGGTGGACCAGCTGCGCCCGAAGTCGAAGGTGAAGACCTGTTGCACGAAGACCCACAGCTGGTACCAGACGGGCTGGTCGACACCCAGTTGCTTGCGGATGTTCGCGATCTGCTCGGGGTTGGAGATCTTGCCGGCCAGCACCTGCGCCGGGTCTCCACCGATCCAGTTGAACAGGAAGAAAATCAGCAGGATCACCCCGGCGATCGTCGGGATCATCTGCCACAGCCTTCGGACTACGTACGCGGTCATTCTTCTTCCCCCTTCTGGGACGGACCTATTGGCGCGTGCCGGCCTGCTGGGCCGCCACGTCGATGTCGAGGAACTTGAAGTTGGTGTAGAGGATCGGGTGTTTCTTGTACGCCTTCACCCACGGGTACTGGAGGTGGTTGAAGATGCGGTGCACGCCGAAGCGCCATGGCGCGTAGGCGAGAATCAGCCGGTTCATGTCGCGGTAGATCGCGTTGCGCTCGGGGCTGTCGGGAATCGACTGCGAGCGCTCGTAGAGCCGGTCGTATTCGGCGAGCTTGAACTCCGCCTCGTTCGACTGCCCGGTGTTGGGGCCATAGAGCAGCTGCAGAAAATTCTGCGCATCGGGGTAGTCGGCAATCCACGCCGAGGTCGCCGTCATGTAGTTGCTCACCTTCTTGTCCTTCAGCAGGTCGGCGAACTGCACCGCCTGGGCCTCCATGCGCAGCCCCACGTCGGCGGCCGATTTCACGTAGAGCTCCGCGAGCTGGCGCTTTTCCTGGCTGCCGGCGTCGTACTTGAGGACGATCACGAGCGGCTTGCCGTCGGGTTGCTCGCGCGCGCCGTCACCGTTGCGGTCGACGTAGCCGAACATGTCGAGCAGTGCCTTGGCCTTCGCCGGGTCGTGCACCTGCGCGCCGCTGCGAAAATCGGGGTCGTAGCCCACGACACCCGGGGCCACCGGCGACTGCGCGGCAATCGCCTGGCCCTTGCGGACGATGTTGATCTCGGCGTCGATGTCGTAGGCGAGCACCATCGCGCGGCGCAGCGCGATGCGCTCCGGGGAGTAGCCGCCTATCGGGTTGGGCTTGCCTTCCTCCACCGCGCTCATGTTGAACGGGTAGTAGGTGAGCTCGGGTTGCAGTTCGCGGAAGACGCGCACGCCGGCCTTATCGAGCGCCGGGGCGAGCTTGCCGTTGGGCAGCACCTGGTGGATGAACGCGAACGGCGTCTCATCGAGGATGTCGTGCTCGCGATTGAGGAACGCGAGGAAACGCGGCTGCTCGTCCTCGATCGGGTAGATCTCGACGCGGTCGATAAGCGGCAGGCGCTTGCCGTGCAGCGCCTCGATCGCGCGGCGGTCCCATTCGTCGCTCGGGTCCGCGTAGCGCGTTTCGAGCTCATAGCCGCGGTGGTTCGGGTTGCGCTCGAGCACGATCTTGGAGCGGCGCACCCATTCCTTGAGCACGTAGGGGCCGGTGCCGACGGGGTGGCCCATCGTGTCCTGCCCGTAGGCCTCGATCACCTCGCGCGCCACCGGCACCACGTTGGGCATCGCCAGTACGTAGAGGAAGTTGAAATCCGCGTCCTTCAGCTTGAAGCTGAGGGTGTATTTGTCGCGCACCTCGATGCCGGCGATCTTCACGTCGTAGTCGACCTTGCCGCTGTCCTTGCCCTTCTTCGCCCACTCATCGAGACCCACGATCTTGTTCTCGAACAACCACTCGTACGGGCTGCGGTTGCGATAGTCGCGAAAACGCTTGATGGCGTATTCCATGTCGCGCGCGGTGAGCTCGCGCTTGGCGCCCTTGAACGCCGCATCGGGGGCGAAGTAGATGCCTGGCTTGATGCGGAAGGTGTAGCGGGTGCCGTTTTCCTCGGGGACCGGTATGGCCTCGGCCACCAGCGGCACCAGCTTCACCGGGCGCGCAAGGTAGTCGTAGGTGAGCAGCCCCTCGAAGAGATTCTCGCAAACGCCCACCGAGTAGCGGTCGTCGACCCGCTGGGGGTCGAAGCCGGTCTCCGCTGTGCGGAAAGAGAAACGCAGCACCTTCTGTTGGGCATCCGCCGCGGGGGCGAAGCCAATCAGGAATGCAGCGAGGATGGCGGCGAGTTTCAAGGGACGGGAGGTGAGCAAAATCAACGAATTATAGCGGCTTTCCGCTCCATATCGACGTCCACGTAGCGGTAGCGCTCGTGCTGGATGGGGTGTTTGCGCCAGCCCAGCACCCAGGGCTTGAGCAGGAAGTTGTATTTGCGATGGACCATGTTCTTGAACGGCACGTAAGCGGCGATCAAGCGCTCCATCTTCTGGTAGATCGCGCTGCGCTCCGGCCCCGGCGGCAGCGCCGCAGCCTCGTCATAAAGCTTGTCGAACTCCGGCAGTTGGAAGCAGCCATCGTTGGAGGAACCGCAGTTGGGGCCGTAGAGCAGCTGGTAGTAGTTCTCGCCATCCGGGTAGTCCGCGCCCCAGGCCAGCTCCCAGGTCTGGAGCTTGCCGGCCTTGGACTTCTTGCGATGGTCGGGCCACTTGGCGATGTCGGTCTCCATGCGCACGCCGATCGCGTCCATGGCCTTCTTCCATGAAAGCGTGAAGAGCCGGTCGAGCTGCGAGGGGGCGCTGGCGTAGGTGAAGACCAGCGGGGTGCCGTCGGGCATTTCGCGCCAACCGTCGCCGTTGCGGTCGACGTAGCCGAACATGTCGAGCAGCGCCTTGGCCTTGGCAGGATCGTAGCTCTTGCCGATGTTGAAGGCCGGGTCGTAACCCAGCACGCCCGGGGGCACGAGGGTCTTCGCCTCGATCGCGGTACCGCTGCGGATGAGCTGCGTGTTCTCCTCGATGTTGTAGCCCAGCGAAATCGCACGCCGCAGGGCCACCTTCTCCGGCGTATACCCACCGACGGTTGCGTCCTTCATGTTGAAGTACATGTAGACGGTGACGACCTCGATGTCGGGGATGTAGCGTGTGCCCTCTCGCGCCAGCGCCGGCGAGAGCTTGCCACCCGGGATCGCCATGTTGAGGAATTCGTAGGGCAGGTTGATCCAGTCGAGCTCGTTGTTGAGGAAGGCGAGCCAGCGCGGCTGCGACTCCTCGATGATGGAGATCTCGACGCGGTCGATGATCGGCAGGCGCTTGCCCTTGTTCTCCCTGTAGAGCTGCTGCGAGATCGGATCGTCCGCGGGTGGCTCGGCTTCGTAGTACTCCTCGCGGAACGTGGGATTGCGCTCGAGCACGATGCGCGAAGAGCGTTTCCATTCGGCCAGGCGGAAGGCGCCGGTGCCAACAGGGTGCGCGCCGATGTCCTGGCCATACGCCTCGACCACCTCACGCGCCTGCGCGCCGATGTTGGGCATCGCGAGGATGTAGAGGAAGTTGTAGTCGGGCTTCGAGAGGCGGATGCGCAGCGTGTAGCGGTCGAGCACCTCGATGCCCGGCAGCGGCGCATCGTAGTCGAACTTGCCGGTTTTCTTGGCCTTCGCGATTGCCTCCTCCATTCCCGCGACGCGCCCTTCGAGCAGCCAGGTGTTGGGCGAGCGCACCGCCGGATCCATGATCCGCTTGAAGGAATATTCGTAATCCTTCGCCACCAGCTCGCGCTGCTTTCCCTTGAAGACCGGATCGTCGGCGAAGTAGATGCCCTTCCTGAGCTTGAGTGTGTAGATGCGCCCGCTTTCCGTCACTTCCGGCATCGCCTCGAGCGTTTCGGGCTTGAGCTTGGCCGGGCGCGCGAGGAAGTCATAGGTGAGCGGCGACTCGAAGATCTCCTCGGTGATGTTGTTCGAGTAAAGGTCCGAGACGGCGGCGGGATCGAAGTTGGTTTCCGCAATGAGGTAGGCGACTCTCAGGACTTTTTTCTGCGCTGCTGCCAATGCCACTGCGGGGAAAAACGAAGACACGGAAAGGACCACGGAAAACACGCCCAGGGCGATGCGACACGGCGACGTTTTCATGTCCGGTCCTTTTCCTGCGCGACCGTCTCGTCGATGTCGACGAATTTCCACCAGCCACGCATCACGGGGTGACGCACGTAACCCACCACCCACGGGTGCAGCAGGTCGTTGTAGAAGCGGTGCACGCCGAGGCGCCACGGCATGTAGACCAGGAACAGGCGGTTCATTTCACGGTAGAGCGCGTTGCGTTCCGGGCCATCGGGCAGGCGCTTGGCCTTCTCGTAGAGGCGATCGAACTCCGGCAGCTTGAAGCGCGAGTGGTTGGCCTGGCCGCCATTGGGACCGTAGAGCATCACGAAAAACGCATCGGCATCCGGTACCGGGGCACTCCAGCTTAGGCCCCACATCTGCAGCTTCTGCGCGTGTGAGGCCTTGAGAAGATCGGGCCACTTCTCGCGGCGGAACTGCATGTTGATGCCGATGTTGTCCATGTTCTTCTTCCACAGCTCCACCAGCGGTTGCTGCTGACCGTCGGGCGCCGCGGCATATTCGATCACCATCGGCAGGCAGGCACCGGTGGCGTCCTTGCGCGGCAAGTCACGATAGCCGTCGCCGTTGCAGTCCGTGTATCCAAACATGTCGAGCAGCGCCTTGGCCTTCGAAGGGCTGTGCTCGATCGCCTGCGAGCTGAAATCCGCGTCGTAGCCGGCGGCGCCCGGACCGATGGGGCTCTGCGCCGGGATCGCCTGGTTCTTGCGCGGGATGCGGATTTCCTCGCGGATGTCGTTGCCCATGGAGATGGCGCGGCGCAACGCGATCTTGTCCGGCGTGTAACCGCCGATCACCGGATGATTCATCGCGAAATAGGAATAGGTGAGCTCCATGCCGGGCACCTGCTGCAGGCGGATGCCGCGCCGCTTGAGGTTGGCGGAGACCTCGCCGTTGGGGATGGCCACGTTGGCGAACTGGTCGGGCATGCGCTCGACCATGTCGTGCTCGCCGTTGAGGAAGGCGAGCCATCGCGGCTGCGGCTCCTCGACGATGTAGATCTCGATGCGATCGACGAGCGGCAGGCGCTTGCCCTTGTTGCGCGCCACGATCTCCTGGCCAAAAGTGTCGCCTGCAGCTGCCGTAGCCCGGAAATACTCCTCGCGGAAATTGGGGTTGCGCTCGAAGATCATCTTCGAGGAGCGCTTCCAGAACGCGAGCTTGTACGGCCCGGTGCCGACGGGATGTTCGCTCGCCTTGCCCTGGTAGTAGTCGTCTACCTCGCGCGCCACGGCGCAGCTGAGGTTGCAGTAGGCAAAGTAGTAGAGGAAGTTGTAGTTCGGCTGCTTGAGGCGCACCTGGAAGGTGTATTTGTCGAGCGCGCGAAGGCCTTCGGCCGGCGCGTCGTAGTCCATGCGATTTTCCTTGCGCGCCTTCGCGAGGATTTCGTCCATGCCGACGATGTTGCCTTCCAGCTGGTAGAGGTTAGGCGAGCGCTTCTTCGGGTCGAAGAGGCGCTTGAGCGAATAGACGTAGTCCTGTGCGGTGAGCTCGCGCTTGCGCCCGCCGAAGGCGGGGTCGTCGGCGAAAAAAATGCCGGGCTTGATCCTGATCCTGTAGAGCGTGCCCTCCTCCAGCACCTCGGGCATGGCCTCGGCGGTGTTGGGGACAAGCTTCACCGGCCGCGCCAGGTAGTCGTAGGCCAGTGGCGCATCAAAGACGTTTGGCAGCAGATTGGAGGAGTACAGGTCGCTTACTTCCGCCGGGTCGAAGCCCGTTTCCGCGACGTTGAAGGCGTAACGAAATACCTTCTCGGCGGCGGGCGCAGGGGTGGCCGCGGCAAGCAGCGCGACGGCCAGGAATGCGGGAATTATGCGATACACTTCGACCCCGTCCGTGACGGTTGATTACCCCCCCGATTCTAGGCGAAGGACCAGTGAAAATGGGCTTCCTGCAAGGCCGCCGCATCCTCGTGACCGGCATGCTTTCCAACCGATCGATTGCGTATGGCATAGCAAAGGCTTGCCAGCGCGAGGGCGCGGAACTGGCCTTCACCTACCAGGGAGAAGGCGTGCGTGAGCGCGTCCTCGGCCTGGCCGCCGAATTCGGCTCCGAACTGGTGCTTCCCTGCGACGTTGCCGACGACTCGCAGATCGACGCGTTGTTCGCGGAGCTGGGGAAAAAATGGGATGGCCTCGACGGCTTGGTGCATGCCATCGCCTTCGCGCCGCGCGAGGCGTTGAAGGGCAACTTCCACGAAAGCGTCACGCGGGAAAACTTCCGCATGTCGCACGACATCTCCAGCTACAGCCTCGCCGCGTTGGCGAAAGCCGCCGCGCCGATGATGAAGGGGCGTCCCGCTTCCATCGTCACGCTGTCGTACCTCGGCGCGGCGCGTTCGATGCCCAACTACAACGTGATGGGGTTGGCGAAGGCCAGCCTCGAGGCGTGCGTGCGTTACCTGGCCGCGAGCCTGGGCCCTGCGCAGGGCACACGCGTGAACGCGATCAGCGCGGGCCCGATCAAGACGCTGGCCGCGGCCGGCATCGGCGGGTTCTCGAAGATCCTGCACTTCGTGGAGAAGAATTCACCGCTGCGCCGCAACGTCACCACCGAGGAGGTGGGCAACACCACGGCCTTCCTGCTCTCCGATCTCGCGAGCGGCATCACCGGCGAGGTGGTCTACGTGGATGCCGGCTTCAGCACCACGGCGCCGGGGATGGAGGAGTAAAGATTGGGGTCAGGTTACCTTTTCCTCTTTGGCGGAAAAGGTAACCTGACCCCAATCTTTATCACTTCGAGGGCGCGTCGCCTTCCTTGCGGTCGAGCGCGCCCTTCTTCACCGAGACGCCAACTCGCTCGCGTATGCTGCCGAGCGTGGAGTCGAGCTCCGTTGCCGCGATGGCGTTGCGCAGTTGCGAACCCAACGCGGTGCGCTGCGCCTCGTCGATTTTCTCCGGCTGGATCACCTTGGTGACCTGCACCAGCGAATAACCCAGCGGGCTTTCGACGCCGACATACGCAGGAAGCTTCTTGGCGTCCGCGCGGAAAGCGCGATCCACCACCTGCGCGGGAAGACCCGCAGGTTTCTGGCGATTGACCGCGATGGCGGCGGGCCACTTCACGCCCGCGTCCTTGCCGGCCTGCACCTCCTTCAACTTCGCCTCGCCCTCGGCCTTCGCCAGCTTGAGCGCTTCCTCGCGCGTCAGGCGGCGCTCGATGTCGCCCTTCACGGTTTCGAGGGGACGCAGCTCGGCGGGCTTGTGCTCGATCACGCGCGCGGCTACGAGATCGTTGGTGCCAACCTCGATGGCGGCGGTGTTGCGCTTCGCCTTGATGGCGTCGTCGGAGAAGATTTCCGACATCAGCTTGGTGTTCTTGAAGGCGCCGACGGGAGCGGGTTGGCCCTTCTGCAGCCACGGAGAAACCTGCACCGCGATCTTGAGCGCGTCGGCCGTGGGCTGGAGGCTCGAGGATTGCTCGTAAACCATGTTCGAGAATTGTTCAGCCGATTCTGCGAACTTGCGCGCGGCGACCTGCTTCTTGAGGGACGCCTCGATCTCCGGCGTGGCATCGGCCAGCGAGCGCACCTGCGCCGGCTTGATGTCGGTGACCAGGATCACGTGGAAGCCGAAGTCACTCGCCACCGGCCCCACGATGTCGCCCTTCTTCGCGTTGTAGACGGCGTCTTCGAACGGCTTCACCATCGCGCCACGCGCGAAGAATCCGAGATCACCGTTCTGCGCCGCGGAGCCCGGGTCGCCGGATTCCTTTTTGGCGACTTCGCCGAATGTCTTCGGCGCCTTGCGAACGCGGTCGGCAATCGCCTGCGCCTTGGCTTCCGCCGCCTTGCGAACAGCTTCCTTGGCATCGGGGGCGACCGTGATCAGCACGTGGCTGGCACGGCGCTCTTCCGCCTTGCCCCACTGGTTGCGCGTCATGCCGTCGTCGTAGGCGCGCTTGATTTCGTCGGCGGGCACTTCGGCCTTGGCGGCGAGCGTGTCGGCGGAAAGCTCGACGTATTCAACGCGGGCACGCTCCGGGGTGGTGAATTCCGCGGCATGTGAATCGTAGTAGGACTTCACCTGGTCTGGAGCGATGGTGACCTTGGCCAGGTACGCGTCAGGCGTGAAGTTGACCACGCTCACCTCGCGCGACTGCTCCGCCATGCGGATGAAGTTGTCGAGCGTGGTGTTGGGGACGAAAGCGGTGTCGACGATGGAGTTGCGGAACTGCTGCTGGCGATAGTCCTGGCGCAGTCGCTCATCGAGGCCCGGCGGCGTAAGCCCCTGGCTGCGGGCGATGTCCTCGTAGCGCTTGGGCGAGAACTTGCCGTCCTCCTGGAAGAAGGTTTCGTTGGCGATGCGGTCCGCGAGCGCCTTGTCAGGCACGCGCACGCCGGCGCGATCCGCGCCGATGCCGACGAGTTTCTCGGCCACCAGCTGGTCCAGCACCCCGCGCTTCACTTCCGGGTTTTCCATCAGCGAGGCGTCGAAGTTGCCGCGGAACTGCTGGCGGTAGATCTCCGCCTGGCGGCGCAGCGCCTGGTCATATTCGTATTGCGTGATGCGCGCGTTGCCCACGCTCACCATCGCTTCGCCCGCGCCCACGCTGTTCACGTATGCGTCGATCCCGAAGAGGCCGAAGGGCACCACCAGGAAGATGATGAAGACCCAGCGAATGACCCGATTCTGGGAAAAATTGCGGATGATATCGAGCATGAGCGAACCTTAAGCAAAAAGGGCGAACCGCTTGGGTTCGCCCTGTTGGAACTGGCGGAGTGGACGGGACTCGAACCCGCGACCCCCGGCGTGACAGGCCGGTATTCTAACCAACTGAACTACCACTCCAGGTCTGAAATCTTGTTTTCGCGATGGTGGGTGCTGAGGGGATCGAACCCCCGACATTCGCCTTGTAAGGGCGACGCTCTACCAGCTGAGCTAAGCACCCGGAAAGCAGACGATTTTAACGGAAAATCGGATGTTTTTCCACTGTGAAATCGTCTGTCCCGTGTAGACGGGGAACCAGTGGTGAGAAAACCGGGGACGCACCCTACTTATTGGTCATATGACCAA
>JBDSMR010000097.1:0-62918 GCA_039915735.1 Usitatibacter sp.
AGCCGCGGGCTGGGACTGGCTCGGCGCCAACCTCGAAGACGGCAGCGCATTGATGGCGTTCCGCATGCGCTCGAAAGACGGCGCAACAGTCTGGGCCGCCGGATCGATTCGCTCGCCCGGTGGCGCCCTCGAGGTGCTCGCGCCCGACGCAATTGCCTTCACGCCAATCCGCACCTGGCGCTCGCCGCGGACCGGCGTGACCTATCCCGTCGCGATGGAAGTCCGCGCAGGCACAAGGCGATGGAAACTCGAACCGCTGCTCGATGACCAGGAACTGGATGCGCGCGCCAGCACCGGCACCCTCTACTGGGAAGGCGCGGTCAGGCTCGAAGGCGATGGCAAGGGCGGCGGCTACCTCGAGCTCACCGGTTACGGCGAACGGGTGCCCTTCTGATGGCCACGGGCGTCCGCGAGGAAATGGGCAACATCGCGGTCATCGAAGGCCTGCGCGGCCTGGCGGTCATCTGGGTGCTGGTGTTCCACTATTACGTCGTGCGAGCGGAGGCATTCCCCGCTGATCCCTGGATCCAGGCGGTCCTGTCCTCGGTGCCTGTCACCGTCATCATCAGCAACGGTTATCTCGGGGTCGACCTCTTCTTCCTCATCACCGGCTTCCTGCTGACGCTGCAATGGTTCCGCCACGCGCAGCAGGGACTGCCGCCTCCGGCCGCGCGCGACTTCTACCGCCGTCGCGCGCTTCGCATCCTGCCCGCCTACTACGTACAACTGCTTTTCATCTTCTTCATCTGCATCCCGCTGCTGCGCGACCTCACGTTCTGGAAGACCGACCTGCGCTACTACCTGGTCAACCTGAGCGCACACGTGATGATGGTCCACTACATGACGCCGCTCACCAGCACCTCGGTGGGAATCAACGGCGCGTTGTGGACACTGGCGCTCGAAGCGCAGTACTACGTGCTGCTGCCGTTGCTGGCGCCGCTGCTGGTGCGCGGCCCCCGGATCGGTGCAGCGGTACTGGTGGCGCTTGCGATCACATGGCGCTGGGCCGCGGCCTACGACTTGAAGCCCATCGTTGATGCATACATGACGATGAGCGTGGAGTGGGACCTGCCTGAATCTAGAATCCGCCAGTTGCTGGGCACGCAACTGCCCGCGTACCTGGCGCATTTCGCCGCCGGCATCCTGTGTGGCTACTACTGGCTGCGCTGGCGCGCGCGCACGCCGATGGGATGGGAGAAGTTCGCCTGGCCGCTGGTCGCGATCGCGGGACTCGCGATCCTCTTCAGCATGCATTCGGCCAACGGCATTCGCCTCGGCGACTACACCTGGACGTTGATCCCGCTTTCGATGGGAATGGTGATGCTGGCGGTGGTCTCGAGTGGCGCGGGCTTTGCGCAGCCACTGCTGGCCAACGCGCCGCTGCTTTTCGCCGGACGCATCAGCTACTCGACCTACCTCTATCACCTGCCGCTGCTGCTGCTGTGGAACAAGTTCTCACCGATCAGCGGATGGGCCTCGCTGCCGATCTATGCGACGATCGTCGTGGGCGCGGGATATCTCTCGTGGCGATTTGTGGAGATTCCCTACCTGAAGCGCCGCGGCTGACGGAAGCCGCGCAATTTCCTGCAACGCAGGAGTCCTGGTGTTCTCCAGCCCACGCCCTAGATTCGGGCTTCGGTTCGCCCCTGCCGCGAGCGAAACCCCACGGCAAGCGCGGCAAAGATCGCCATCACCTGCAACAACGCAACGCCCCAGAGCACCGACGAATATTTGCCGGCATCCATGAAGAGCCCGAACACCACCGGAGCCAACGCCAGGCCAGTGTCGAGGCCGGAGTAGACGAAGCCGTAGATGCGACCGAATGCACTCGAACCGAAGATGCTGGTTGCGGCGCGACGCACGAGGATGTCGCGCGAAGGGCCGGCGAAGCCGACGCCGAATCCCATCAGCCCCATCACCACCACCAGGCTCCATGAAGGCAACATGCCCGAGGCCAGGGATACCGCGAACAACGCCGCCGCACCCAACGCAAGCGCTACATTGCGATCCTGGCGTTCGCCCTGCGATGCGAAGAAGCCACCCGTCGCCATTCCCGCGGCGCTTCCGAGGAGGTAGGCCGTGAGGCTGGTGGTCGCGAAGGCAAGCGTCACGTGATAGCTGCGCTCGAAGATCGGCGGGGCGAAGTTCTGCAGGCCCCCAAATGCCATCACCGACAACAGGAAAAACGCGAAACACATCCAGACAACGGGCATCGCGAGGAAGGCAAACGAGCCGCCTTGGTGTTTTGGCGCATCGGTGGCCACGGCCTGCGCGTCATCCAGCAGGCGGCGATTGATCAGCAGGAAGGTGAGCGCCGCGAACCCCACGAGCGAAGCACCCACGGCCGCGGTGCGCCATCCCGCAACTTCGGCGATGGCCAGCACGAAGACCGGCGCCGCCGCCCAGCCTAGGTTGCCCGAAAGTCCATGTACCGAAAATGCGTGACCCAGGCGCGGGCTCGACACACGCCGGTTGAGCAACGTGAAATCCGCGGGATGGAAAACGCTGTTTCCCAGGCCTGCGATAGCGGCGCCGAGGAAGAGGGACGGATAGTTGGGTGATGCGGCGAGCACCAGCCCCGAAATCGCAAGCAGGGTCATGCCGCCGCACAACACCCTGAGCGAACCCACGCGGTCGACCACGAAACCCGCAAGCGCCTGGCCCACGCCGGAAACCACGAAAAACATGGTCATGAGCGCACCAACCTGCGTGAACGAGAGGTTGAACTCGCGCATGAGGTAAGGGAACAGCGGCGGCAGGACGAAGTGGTAGAAATGCGAAGTGCCGTGGGCAAAACCCACCAGCGAGATCACGGTTGCGTCGCTGCGGAAACTGCCTGCTGCGATGGGTGATACGGCGGCCATGCGCAATTGTCCCTTAAAATGAACGCCATGTCAGACACTCTCCTCGTGCAACGCGACGGCGCCATCGCCACCGTTGTCCTCAACCGCCCCGAAAAACTCAACGCGTTGACGCGGCCCATGTGGAAGCGCCTGGGCGAGGTCTTTCGCGAGCTTTCGGCCGACGACACCCTGCGCTGCGTGGTGATCCGTGGTGCCGGCACCAGGGCCTTCGCGCCCGGCAACGACATCTCCGAGTTCGCCACCGAGCGCTCCAACGTCGAGCAGGCGCGTGAATACGGCGAGGACATGCGCCGCACCATCGATGCCATTTCGGAATGCCGCCATCCGGTGGTCGCGCAGATCCATGGCATCTGCGTGGGCGGCGGCCTCGAGATCGCCGGCCTGGCCGACATTCGGATCTGCGGCGAATCGAGCCGCTTCGGCGTGCCCATCAACAAGCTCGGCCTGGTGATGGCGTACGCGGAAATTGGGGCGCTGATTTCGCTCGCCGGTGAAGCCACCGCGATGGAAATACTTCTCGAAGGCCGCGTCTTCGACGCGACGGAGGCCAGGGACAAGGGGTTGGTCACGCGTGTCGTGCCCGATGATCGCGTCGAGCAGGAAGCCCACGAGACAGCACAACGCATTGCCGATGGCGCGCCACTGGTGGCGCGTTGGCACAAGAAGTTCGCGCGCCGGCTGCGGGATTCAAGGCCACTCACCGCCGCGGAGTACGAAGAAGGGTTTGCCTGCTTCGGTACCGAGGATTTCAACATCGGCTACCAGGCCTTCCTCGCCAAAGCCAAGCCGAAGTTCACCGGTCGATGAAAGGCCCCCTGCAGGGCATCAAGGTCATCGAACTGGCGCAGATCATGGCCGGCCCTACCTGCGGCATGTTGCTCGCCGACATGGGCGCGGATGTCATCAAGGTGGAGAAGTTGCCCGGCGGTGACGACACGCGCAGCTACTCGGAGCCATCGATCGCGGGCGAATCCGCGGCGTTCATGATGCTCAACCGCAACAAGCGCGGCATGGCGGTGAATCTCAAGACACCCGCGGGCCTCGAGGTGGTCAAGCGGCTGCTGGCCGACGCGGACGTGGTGACCGAGAACTACCGCAAAGGCACGCTCGAGAAACTCGGCCTCGGCTACGACGTGTTGCAGCAGCTCAATCCCCGCCTCGTCTACTGCGCGGTATCGGGTTATGGCCGCACCGGCCCCTATGCCGACAAGGGCGGCTTCGACCTCATCGCACAGGGCTTCGCGGGGCTGATGAGCATCACCGGTGAGCCCGGCGGCCCACCCGTGAAATCCGGCACCTCGATCGCCGATATCAATGCCGGCATCTTCGCGGCCCTCGGCATCGTTTCGGCGCTGGTCGCGCGCGGCGTGAGCGGACGCGGCCAGATGGTGGAGACCTCGCTCATGGAGGCGGCCATCCAGCAGACCTACTGGCAAAGTGCCATGTTCTTCGCCACTGGCGTCAATCCCGGACCCTCCGGATCAGCCCACATCCTCACAGCGCCTTACCAGGCATTCCCGACCTCCGATGGCTGGATCAACATCGGTGGGGCCAACCAGGCGAACTGGGAGCGCATCGTGAAAGTGATCGGTGCCCCGCAACTCGCGGCCGATCCGCGCTTCCTCACCAATGGCGACCGCATGCGCAACCTCGCCGCGCTCACGCCGCTGATCGCGGTGCCCCTCAAGACGCGCTCGTCCGGCGACTGGATTCGTGAGTTCGAAGCGGCTGGCGTGCCGGTAGGCCCGGTCAACAAGATCGGCGACATGCTGGCCGACCCACAGGTGGCCGCGCGCGAGATGGTGGTGGAAGTCGATCACCTGCGCGCCGGTCGCACGAAGACGCTCGGGCTGCCGATCAAGTTCTCGGAGACGCCGGGCGCAGTCACACGTGCCGCACCCGTGCTCGGCCAACACACGCGCGAAGTGCTCGAAGGCCTCGGCTACTCCAGCGCGGAGATCGACCGCATGAACACGGAAGGCGCGGTCCTCTGCGCTTGATGCCGGGATGATGCCGACGGCGCATCCCCGGCGTGGCCTGCGTGGCTAGCGGATTGATGCTGCTCATCGGCAAGTGAACCCCTGTCCCCCGGCGCGGTCTGCTAGGGGATGAAAAAGCGACTCACGCTCCCGAAGATCCTGTCCCTGGTGGTGCTGGGTGGCCTGCTCACGCTCCTCGGCCTCAATCTCTTCGGCAACAGCGAGAAGCAGATCAAGCAGGAAATCCTCCACCGCTACTCGGTGGAGGATCCCCAGTTCGCGCGCTCCATGGGCGTCCTGCTCGGCCCGCCGCTTGCTGCCGGCAATCGTGTCGATACCCTGCTCAATGGCGAGCAGATTTTCCCGGCGATGCTCTCCACCATCAAGGACGCACAGAAGACCATCACCTTCGAGACCTACATCTACTGGTCGGGTGACGTGGGCAGGCAATTCGCCGATGCGCTTTCGCAGCGCGCGCGCGCCGGCGTCAAGGTGCACATCCTGGTCGACTGGCTCGGCAGCCAGAAGATGGAGCAGCAACTGCTCGACGAGATGAAGCAGGCCGGCGTGCAGATCCGCCAATACCATCCGCTGCGCTGGTACTCGCTCGATCGGATGAACAACCGCACGCACCGCAAGCTGCTGGTGACCGACGGCAAGGTGGCCTTTACCGGTGGCGTCGGCATCGCCGACAACTGGGCCGGCCACGGGCAGGACAAGGATCACTGGCGTGATACGCACTATCGCCTGCAGGGCCCGGCCGTTGCGCAGATGCAGGCGGCGTTCAACGACAACTGGCTCAAGGTCAGCGGCGCAGTGCTGCATGGCGATGAATACCTGCCGCCACTCGAGGCCGCCGGCGAGATGCGCGCGCAGGTGTTCCACAGCTCGCCCGAAGGCGGCGCGGAGAGCATGCACCTCATGTACCTGCTGTCGTTGGCCGCGGCCACGCGCAGCATCGACCTCTCGATGGCCTACTTCGTTCCTGACGACCTCGCGCTCGAAGCACTCGAGGCGGCGCTCAAGCGTGGCGTGAAGGTGCGCATCATCATGCCGGGCCCCATTACCGACGCAAAGCCGGTGCGTAGTGCTTCCCGCGCCCTCTGGGGCCGCATCCTCGAAGCCGGCGCCGAGATTTATGAATATCAGCCGACGATGTATCACTGCAAGATCCTGGTGGTTGACGGACTCTGGGTTTCGGTGGGATCAACCAACTTCGACAATCGCTCCTTCCGCCTCAACGACGAGGCAAATCTCAACGTGATGGATGCGGACTTCGCGCGTCGCCAGGCCGCGGACTTCGAACAGGACCTGAAGAAGTCACGCCGCGTGACGCTGGAGGAGTGGGCAGGGCGACCGTGGCACGAAAAGGCGCTGGAACATTTCCTTGCGCTCTTCAAGGCGCAACTCTAAGGCGATCCCGTGCAACAACCTCGCATGCCATCGCTGTTCACGCGCGCACGCCGCGGTGAAATTTTCTCGCTGTTCGCTACCGTCATCTAGCCAAAAGACACGGCTGTGGTATTGGCCCCGCAGAGCAACACGCCAATCGTCTCGCCCGCGAGCGGCTTGTAAGCGCCGGATAACAAAGCCGCCATCGCCGTCGCGCCACCCGGTTCCGCGACGATCCTCAGCTGCTTCCAGAGCGTCTTCTGCGCTTCACGGATGGCATCGTCGGTGACGAGCACGGTCCTGATGTGGCGCTGCGCTATCGGGAACATGAGCGCGCCGATGCGCTTGGGCGCCAATGAATCCGCGGCGATGCCACCCGCGGGCGCATCTACCGGCTCGCCCGCCGCCAGCGCGTGTGTAAGCGTCGGCGCGGCCTCAGGCTCGACGCCAATCACCGGCACGCGGCCGTTGTACCACGCGGCAATGCCGCCGGCGAGCCCGCCGCCACCCACGGCCACCAGCAAAGCATCGAGCTTCGGCGCCTGTTCCTCGAACTCGAGGCCCACTGTTGCCTGGCCCTGCAGCGTCTCCCACTGGTCGTACGCATGGATCGCCATCGCATGGCTGCCGGCGACCCACTTCTCGCTCGCAAGCAGCGCGTCGTTGTAGCTCTCGCCGGCGATCTCCAGCCTCGCGGCATAGCCGCGAATCTGTTCCATCTTCGCGGGCGACGCCACGCTCGGCACGAAGATGGTCGCGGGAACCTTTCGTTTCATGGCGGCGAACGCGACCGCCGCGCCATGGTTTCCACCCGATGCGGCAACCACGCCCGCCGCGGGAATCTCGCGTGTCAGGAGGTTGTTGAAGGCGCCGCGCGTCTTGAAAGAGCCCGCGTGCTGCAGGAACTCGAGCTTGAAGGCGAGGCGCACTCCGGGGAGGCCGAAGTCGGCGCCATCGGCTTCCAGCAACGGGGTACGGCGAATGTACGGGGCGATTCTTTCGGCGGCCGCGCGGATGGCGGCGCCTTCGAGGGCAGTGGCGTCCATGCGCCTAGTTTGCCCGACCCCGGGTCCTAGTCGGCAACGTCAGGCTCGAAGAAGATCCAATGCACCTGCGGGAATTTCTCGCGGAACGCCTTCTCGGTCGCGTTGATGACCACGACAAGCGCCTGCTGCCCGCCCTGCTCCTTCATCCGCGCCTTGACCGCCACCAGCACGTCGGCGCCCATGTGCAATGTCAGCAGGTTGAGCACCTTGGCCACGGCGGGTTGCGCCTCGAGGAAGTCAAGCATCTCGCGCTTCACGTGTGGCTCTACACCCTGCCCGATCAGCAGCGCCTTTACCTCGACGCCCACCATTGCGGCGACCACGATAAGCAACACGCCGATCGCGATGCTGCCCAGCGCATCCCACATCACGTTGCCCGTCATCCATGCGACGCCCACCGCGATGAATGCGAGCGTGAGCCCCAGCAGCGCGGCAAGGTCCTCGCCGAAGATCACCACCAGCTCCGAGTTGCGCGAACCCTTGAACCACTGCCACAGCGTCTGGTTGCCGCGCGACAGGTTCACCTCGCGCAGGCAGCCCCACATCGAAAAGCTCTCGGCGATGATGCCGAAGAGCAGCACCCCGAGGGCCAGCAGCGGGTAGGACAGGGGCTCCGGCTCGTGCAGCTTGTGCCAGCCCTCGTAGACCGAGAACAGCCCGCCCACGCTGAACAGCATGATGGCCACGATGAAGGACCAGAAGTAGGTCTCCTTGCCGTAGCCGAGTGGATAGTCGGATGTGGGGGGGCGCTTGGCTCGTTTCAGGCCCAGCAGCAGCAGGGCCTGGTTGCCGCAGTCCGCTGTGGAGTGCACCGCTTCGGCCAGCATTGAACCCGAACCCGTGATGTACGCAGCGATGTACTTGCTGACCGCGATGGCGAAGTTAGCGCCCAGCGCGAACAACACCGCCTTGAGCGGATTTGCGCCGCCTGCCATGGGTGTCTCTCCCCGTTTGTCTGTTTGTCTGCGTGCTGGTACCCATTCTACGGGCACCGGCCGCGACCACCGGCCGCGGCACGCAATCAACAACATCAGGCTCTGCCGTTGCGCCGCCTCGCTTCCATTAAGATGCCCGCAGGAGGAGAGACGCCATGCGCTACCTGAACGACCCCGAAGGCACGCGGCTGCCGGTCAAGCTCGGCAGCACCACCAACGGTGAATTCGAGCCGATTCCGCTCGAAGCAATCCATCACCACTCAAGACCTGGGGTGGATAAACCTTGATCGTCACGCCCGACAGATTCACGCCGCTGATCGATGCGGTCGAGCACCCGTCGCCGCTGAGTTTCATCTTTCGCGGCAGCGAAATGCTGTTTCGCGAAAGTGACCTCGCCCTTCCCGATGACGAGGCGCTTGCTGCGATAGCCGCATCGCAATCTGCTTTCTCACCCGTGGGAATCTGGGACGGCCGCTATTGCCGCGCGGCTTGGGTGCCGAAGGGTACGGACGCGCCGGCGGGCCACATGTTCAAGGGCCTGCGATCGCTTTTCACGCGCCTCGGGGAGCCGACTCTCGCCGTGGCGGGCCGCGCCTTCCAGATCGCGGACTGGGCACGCAGCAATCGGTTCTGTGGGTCATGTGGCAAGCCGATGGCGCGCGCGGCCGGCGAACGCGCGATGAAATGTGAATGCGGCCACGTTGCCTACCCGCGCATCTCGCCCGCGATGATGGTGCTGGTGAAGAAGGGCCCGGCGATCCTGCTTGCCCGCAATATCGCAGTGCCCGCCGGAGGCCGCATGAGCGCGCTTGCCGGGTTCATAGAGCCGGGTGAGTCAATCGAGGAGTGTATCCATCGCGAGGTGCGCGAGGAAGTCGGCGTCGAGGTGAAGGACATCCGCTACTTCGCGAGCCAGTCCTGGCCCTACCCCAACTCGCTGATGATCGCCTTCACGACGGAGTACGCGGGCGGGGACATCGTATGTGATCCCAACGAGATCGCCGAAGCGCGTTGGTTTGGCCCCGGCGACAAGTTGCCCGAGCTCTCGCCGGGGCAATCGATCTCGCGTTCCCTGATCGACGCCAACCTCCCGGTATAAAACTGGTGTCAGACACGACTTTTGCAGATGGCGGCTATCCGCCAAAGTGCAAAAGTCGTGTCTGACACCAGATTACCTGGCCGCTGGAGCCACCGTTGCGTCGGTGATACCGGAATCCTTCAGCGCCTTCGCGACGAAGCCGGAAGCCTTCATCTCTTCGATGAATGCGCTCAGGTAGGCCGCGGATCTGGTGCGCGCCCTGGGGACACCCGAAGCCTGGCCGATGGTCATGAAGTTGCCGGGAATCACGCGCACCGACCTGTCCTTCGCGGCGATCACGTCGAGCGGGTTCTTCACGCCCGCGGCGGCGTCGAGCTTGTCGTTGCGGAACTGTTCCACGGCCGCGATCGAATTGGCCGAACGCACCAGCGTCGCGTTCTTGATCGTGCGCGTGAGGTAGAGGTCGTAGGCGGTCTTCAGGCCCACGGCGATCCTCACGCCCGGCTTGTCGAAATCCTCGATCTTTCTGAAGGACGAATCGGCGCGCACGAGGTAGGTGCCTTCGATCTGGACATACGGCGCGCTGAACGCGATGTCGTTGGCGCGCGCCGGATCAACCGCAAGCATCGCCACGTCCCAGGCTCCGGCCTTCACCGCGTCGGACATCTTGCCGGCGGTGTCGTAGGTCACATACTTGATCGGCACGCCGAGGCGCCTGGCCAGTTCGCGGGCGAGTGAAGGTCCGACGCCGCGAGGCGCTCCTCCCGCCGGATCGGCCTGCGCGATGACGGGGTTGCCGAGGTTCACGCCGGCGATGAGCGTGCCGCTGGGCGCGAATTCGGCTCGCAGCTCGGCGCTGACTTCTTGCGTGGGATGGGTCATGTGGGAGCAGGAGGCGAGCGCGAGGCCCGCGAGCAGGAAGAAGAGGGGCTTGTGCATGCGCGGCATTCTAGCCCGATCACGGACGGGACACGAAGGGGCTGCCTTTCACGTAGAACCGCAGCAGGCGCCGCGCCCAGTGGCCGGCGTAGTCGACGCCGATGCGCGGGCGCTTGACGATCCTGATCGGCGCGACATCCCCCGGGTGGCGCAGGAAAATCTCGTTGCCCAGCAAGTCGGCGGCATTCAGTCGTCCGTCGATTCCCATGGCCTTGCACAGGAGCGCAGGACCCTGCGTGCGGCCTTCGATATTTTTCACCGGCTCGACAGCGCGCAGCAGCACCGCGGCGGCGTGGCCCTCCTTCTCGGTCACCACATTCATGCACCAGTGCATGCCGTAGACGAGATACACGTAGGCGTATCCCGGCCGGCCGAACATCACGCGCGTGCGCTTGGTGAGGCCCTTGGCGGAATGCGCCGCGCGGTCGTGCGGACCGAGATACGCCTCGACCTCGACGATGCGCCCAACCCGTTCGACGCCATCAACCACATGCACGAGGTGCTTGCCGAGAAGATCGTGGGCAACCCCGATGGTGTCGCGGTCGTAGAAGCTGCGGGGAAGCTTGCGCATCCGGACAACTCTAGCAAACACGCCATCGGCCGCGGTTAAGATGTCGTACCTACAGGGAGCATTGATGAAAATCCAGACACGCATCGCAGCCATGTTTTCGATCGCCACGCTCGCATTCGCAACGCATGCCGCCACCAACAAGCCCACCGCCTCGAGTTACCTCGTCACGCACAAGGCGGATGTTGCTGCCAGCGCCGCAACGGTTTATGCCGCCCTGGGCCAGGTGGACAAGTGGTGGGATGCGCGCCACACCCACTCGGGCAAGTCGGCGAACCTCAAGCTCGAGATGCGCGCCGGCGGATGCTTCTGCGAAGCGTGGGACGGCAGCTCCGTAGAGCACATGCACGTGCTCTACGCGCTGCGCGACCAGGGCCTGCGGATGGAAGGCGGCATCGACCTGCTGCAGGAGAAGGCCGTGACCGGTATCCTCACCTTCACGCTCACGCCGGAAGCCGGCAGGACGCACATCGTGCTCACCTATCGCGTGCGCGCGGCCGAAGCCGGGCTCGATGCTTCCGCCGAACTGGTGGACATGGTATTGGCCGACCAGCTCAAGGGCCTGGTGAGCTACCTCGCGAAAAAATAGCGCGTAGCGTTCAGCTAGCCGCTTTCCTCGCCGGCCGCAGCACCCGGCTGCGGTGGCTCGAGGCGGCTGGCCAGCACCTTGTCGATGCGCTTGCCGTCCATGTCCACGACCTCGAACTTCCAGTCGGCCCACGGCACGTGGTCGCCTGTATTGGGCAGGCGCCCGAGCAGGAACATGACCATGCCGGAGAGCGTGTGATAGCGGCCCTTGTCCTCTTCCGGCACGTCCTTCAACTCGAGGCGATCCTTCAATTCCGGAATGGGGATCAGCCCATCAAGCAGGAATGAGCCGTCCCCGCGGCGCACCGCCCAGGCGTCCTCCAGGTTGCGCGGCGTGAACTCACCGGTGATCACTTCCATCAGGTCGCGCAGCGTGACCATGCCCAGCACCTCGCCGTATTCGTCGACGACGAAAGCGAGCATCGAACCGGAGGTACGGAAATTCTCCAGCAGCTCCATGCCGGTGAGAGTCTCCGGCACGTAGACCGGTGCGACGAGGTCGCTGCGAAGGTCGGGAACCTCATGGTGCAGCGCCTTCTTGAGCAGCAGGCGCGCGGAGATCACGCCGAAGATTTCCTGCAGCCCGTTGCGGCCCACGGGATAGCGCGCATGCTCCGATTCCTCGATGCGCTTGAGGTTCTCCTCGAAGGTCTCGTCGGGGTCGAGCGAGATGATCTCGCCGCGCGGGACCATCAGCGAACCCAGCTGGCGGTCGTCCAGGCGGAAGACGTTCTTGAGCATCGCATGCTCATGGTGCTCGATGACGCCGGAGTCCGTACCCTCCACCAGCATCGCGTGGATTTCCTCTTCCGTGACCGCCGGAGCCATCGTGTTGTGCGCGCCGAACAGGCGCAGCACCATGTTGGTCGACCAGGAAAGCAACGCCACGAAGGGCCTGGTGATGGTGGACAGCCACAGCATCGGGCGCGCGACCAGGCGCGCGATCGCTTCCGGATTGTTCTGCCCGAGGCGCTTGGGCACGAGCTCGCCCAGCACGATCGAGAAATAGGTGATCGCGATCACCACGATGCCGGTGGCGATGTATTTGGCGATCCGCGGCTCGATCGTGATGTGGTTCTGGATCCAGATGGCGAAAGGCTCCGCCAGCACCGATTCACCCACGATCCCGTTGAGGATGCTGATCGAGGTGATGCCGATCTGGACGGTCGAGAGGAACCGCGTGGGCTCCTGGCTGGCTGCCGCGGCGGCGATGGCCCCCCGGTCGCCGGCATCGATCAGCTTCTGCAACCGCGCCTTGCGGGAGGTGACGAGTGCGATCTCCGACATCGCGAAAGCGCCGTTGACCAGCACCAGCACGAAAAGAATCAGTATCTCCATGCGCAGAGTCTATCAATTCCGGCAAAATGGCCGCCTTCAACGCCCCGGGGACTCCGATGAAATATCTCGTCACAATCGCTCTCGCATGCGCCGCCACGAGCAGCGCCTTCGCGCAGGAGCGCCCGCAGGACCGCTGGAACCTCGCCGACATGTACCCCTCGCAGGAGGCGTGGAACGCAGACGCCGCGAGGCTCGAGGCCTCGCTCACCAAGGTCGCGGCCTGCAAGGGCAAACTGGGCGAATCCGCCAGGCGCTTCAAGGAATGCACCGACGGCCAGTACAACGCCGTTCGCCTCTTCTACCGCCTCGCGGTCTACGCCAACGAACTGAACTCCGAGGACACCGGCGCCACGCTCGGCCTCGAGCTGCGCAGCCGCATCGGCGTGATGGGCGCGAAGCTCGGCGAAGCCACCTCCTGGGTGCGCCCCGAGATCCTCAAGCTGGGCGCCGCGAAGGTCGAAGCCTTCGTGAAGCAGGAACCGGGGCTCAAGATTTACGCCCAGCCGTTGCGCGACATCGTGCGTGCCGCCCCGCATACGCTCGACAGCCAGGGCGAGGCGATCATGGCCGCCTTCTCGCTCTCCGGCAACGCGGCGAGCAACATCTACCAGGTGCTTGCCAACGCGGATTTTCCCTGGCCGATGGTGAAGATGTCCGACGGCAAGGAAGTGAAGATGGACGAGCCCGCGTTCTCCACGGCACGCGAAAGCGCGAACCGTGACGACCGCAAGCGTGCCTTCGACGGCTTCTACGCCCGGTGGAAGGAGTTCGAGCGCACCCTCGGCACCACCTACTACGCCGACCTCAAGGAAGACACCGTCTACGCGAAGCTGCGCAAGTACCCGGACTCGTTCGCGCGTTCGATGGACGGCAACAACCTGCCGCTTGCCGTCTATGACGCGCTGGTGAAAAGCGCGAATGACAACCTGCCCACGCTGCACCGCTACTTCAAGCTGCGCGGGCGCATCCTCGGCGTGCCCGAGATGCGCTACTACGACATCTACCCGCCGCTGGTTTCCGGCGGGCGCGAGTTTCCCATCGACGAAGGCGTGAAGATCATGCTCGAGTCGGCGAAACCGCTGGGTGACGCCTACGTGGCCGCGATGGCCAATGGCGTGAAGAACCGCTGGATGGATGTCTACCCGCGCCCGCGCAAGCAGTCCGGCGCGCACATGGCGGGCGCCGCGTATGACGTGCACCCGTACCTGCTGCTCAACTACACCAACAACTACGAGTCGGTCTCGACGTTGGCGCACGAATGGGGCCACGCGATGCACTCGTACCTGTCCAACAAGGCGCAGCCCTTCGCCACCGGCCGCTACGCGACGTTCGTGGCCGAGATCGCGTCCACGACCAACGAGGTGTTCCTGCTCGAATACATGCTGAAGAACGCCGCCAACGACGACGAGCGCCTGTTGTACCTCGGCAGCGCGCTCGAAGGCCTGCGCGGCACCTTCTTCCGCCAGACGATGTTCGCGGAGTTCGAGCGCGAGGCGCACTCGCGCGTCGACAAGGGCGAAGCGCTCACGGGCGAAAGGCTCACGAAGATGTACGGCGACATCCTCAAGCGCTACCACGGCGACAAGGAAGGCGTGGTGAAGATCGACGAGCTCTACACGATCGAGTGGGCGCGCATCCCGCACTTCTACAACTCGTTCTACGTGTTCCAGTACGCCACGTCGATCTCCGCGGGTTCCCTGTTCGCCGAAGCGATCCTGAAAGGGGAACCGGGCGCGCGCGAGAGATACATCAAGCTGCTCGAAGCCGGCAGCTCCGGTTATCCCTATGACCTGGTGAAGGCAGCCGGCGTGGACCTCGCAACGGCCGCGCCATACCAGGCGGTGGCCAACCGGATGAACCGGATCATGGACCAGATCGAGGCGATCCTGGCCAAGCGTGGCAAGTAGGCGTTAGCGCCAGCCTCACTCGCGACCCAGCGCCTCGATGAGGGGGCATGGGCCGCGGATGCGCCCCTTCCCCCATGCGACTCGAGCCCACCACCGATTCCCCCTACGCCGCGGCACGCCTGGGCATCACTTTGCTGCTGATGACCCTGGGCGCCAGCGGCATGTACGTGGTGCCTGTGGTGCTGCCCACGGTGCAAGCGGAATTCGGCGTCGCGCGTGCCGATGCGTCGCTGCCGTACTCGATGCTGATGATCGGCTTCGGCGTCGGCGGCTTCCTCATGGGAAAGTTGGCGGACCGGGTCGGCGTGATGGTGCCGCTGATGATCGGCGGCGCCTGCCTGGGCTCGGGCTTCATCATCGCAAGCCAGGCGCAGGGCATGGGACTCTTCACGGTCGCGCATGGATTGCTGATCGGATTGTTCGGCAGCGCCGCGACATTTTCGCCGCTGCTTGCGGACACTTCGCTGTGGTGGGTGAAGCGCCGCGGCATCGCGGTGGCCGTCTGCGCAAGCGGCAATTACCTCGGCGGCACCATCTGGCCGCCGATCGCGCAGCACTTCGTCGAGCAGAACGGCTGGCGCCAGACCTATTTCGCCCTGGGCCTGGTCTGCGGCCTCTCGATGGTGGTGCTGGCGTTGGCGATGCGCCGGCGTCCTCCCGCGGTTACGCCGGTTGCGGCCCACACCGCGGCAGCGGATTCGACCTCCAGGCCCTTCGGCCTGCCATCGCGGGTTGCCCTCGGGCTGTTGATGCTCGCCGGCGTCTCGTGCTGCGTGGCGATGTCGATGCCGCAGGTGCACATCGTGGCGTATTGCGGCGACCTGGGTTATGGAGCGGCGCGTGGCGCCGAGATGCTGTCGATCATGCTGGGCTTCGGCATCGTAAGCCGGCTGGTCTCCGGATACATCTGCGACCGCATCGGTGGCCTGCGCACGCTGCTGCTCGGCTCCGTACTGCAGGGGGTCGCCCTGCTGCTGTTCCTGCCGTTCCAGGGGCTGGTGTCGCTCTACGTGATCTCGGCGCTCTTCGGGCTTTTCCAGGGCGGCATCGTGCCTGCCTACGCGATCATCGTGCGCGAGCACTTTCCGGCGTCACGCGCGGGCGCCTACGTGGGCACCGTGATCATGTGCACGATGCTGGGCATGGCACTGGGGGGGTGGATGTCCGGCAAGATTTTCGACCTCACCGGTTCATATCAAGCGGCGTTCCTCAATGGCATCGCCTGGAACGCGCTCAACATGACGATTGTGTTTTTCCTGCTGAGGCGCCTCAGGGGTCCTGGTTCGCCGGGATCTTCCGCTCGGGACGGTACTGCTTATGCAGCCGCTCCGCATGCTCCTGCGAGATAGGGCTGTTCTTCGGCAACACGTTGCGGCGGCTATCGGTGGGATCGGAACCACCGCGGTCGTAGGGAGAGGGAGCGGCGGGATCCGCGGGCGGGGCAGCCGCCTCGCTCGCCGAAGAGTCACTCGCCGGCGGGGAATAGGTGATGTTGTTGCCGGTGCCTGGCGCTTCGACCCAGGCGCGCGGCAACGCCACGTGGCGCGAGTGACTTGTCACCGCGACCACTTGCCCCTCGACATTCAGCAGGGGCGCGCCACTCACGGACTTGTCAAGCGTGGTTTGCACCTCGCGGCCGCCCTTGGCCTCCAGCACCGCCTTGACGCGCCCTTCACTCAGGCTCACTTCGCCCACCGCGTTGACCTGGGTGGCGTAGACGATTTCTCCCGCACGCACTTCCTTTGCGGCCACACGCAACGGCCAGCTGCCCGCGCCCTTCACCTCGAGGCGGCAAAGTCCCAGTTGCTCATCGGCCTGGGTGAGTCGGGCCGCCGCGACGCGCGGCGTGAGGTTGACCGTGAGCTGGACGTTGGCCGTGATGTGGTCGCAGCTGGCGACCATGACGCCGTTATCGATGGCGAAGGCGAGGCCTGCGGGCTTGGTGGCGCCGCTCATGTCGGTGCTCTGGAGGCGTGCGACGGCGAGGTTGGCCTCCTCCTTGATCTGCTCGACGGGACGAGCGTGCGCCAGGGGTTCCGGCGTGCCGCGCTTCATCGCGTACCAGCCGACGCCGGCACCTACCAGCACCACGAACACCACGGCGATGACCCGGTTCTTGCGACCTGATGGCGGCTTGAGCCGGGCGAGCGCTAGCTCGCGATCGTAGGCTTCCCGCCGGTCCGGATCGGAAAGAACGTCGAAGGCATTACGCAGCGCAGTGTCCGCTTTCTGGTCCGGCGGCGCATCCTCGCGCTTGCGCGCCGACATCAAGCGGTCATAGAGGAACGTGAGCTCGTGGTGCTTCACGTTGGGCTTCACGCCCAGGGTCTCGTAGTGTGTACGCTGCTCTTTTGCCATATCCCCGATATTAGCCCGGGAAGCAATCTACGAGGCGGTCTGCAACTTTCGTATCAGCTCGTCGATGAGGTCGTTTCCGCCCACCGACTTCAGGCGGTAGGTGCGCAGCATTCCGGCGAGTTCCGGACGGTGGTAGCCGCCACGGATGAAAACCTCCGCGATGGCGCGCTGCACCCTCAGCGATTTGGCCTCGGCGAAGGAGCGGCTCAATTCCTCGAGGATGTCGCGATCCACGATGCGAAGGCGCGCCAGCGTGTCCAGCGCGCGCACCTGCGCGTCGGAGGCCGGCATGCGCGTGACACCGGCCACGATGACACGCAGCTCGGAAGGGTCGGTCACCGGCCGGTTGCGCAGGTACGCCTGCGCGATCTGCACATCCCTCACGTCGGGGCTTGAAAGCGCGCGAATCACCTGGGCATGCGCCTCGGTTTCACCCAGGCATGCGAGCACCGCGGCCCGGCTGGTGGGCGAAGCCCTCGAGGGGGCCGCCATCACTACCGGCAGCGCTTCCTGCATCTCGCCGAATTCGTTCAGCGAGCAGACAAGATCGACTTCGGCGTAACCCACCGCATTCCTTGCGAGCAACTCCGAGATGAGGCGCGAATGTTCGGCCACCTGCTGCTCACGGGTGAGCCAGCCCAGGTCGGTGGCAAGGCCCACCAGCCGCACGCGTTGGTCCGGCTGCGAGGTGGCGCGCGCGGCTTGCAACACGCTATCGCCGGTGGCATGGTCCGCCGCCACATTCGCCATCGCCTGCCTGAAGTCCGGCGTAGCGCGCTCGGCGTCGGTCAACGAAGCGAGCAATTTCTCGACACGATCGAGCACTGCGCGCGTGTCGGCGCCGTCGCCCTTCATCATCCTGTGGATGGCCGCGAGCTTGCGTGCCGGCGTGAGGCGGTCGTCGAACAGCTGGCACAGCTGGCCACGATGGGCGGATTCGGCGGGAGAATCCGCGACGCCCCGCGCATGAGTCATGGAGTTGGCGCTGAATGTATTCAGCAGGCGCTGGCTTACGCGGCCGCTGCCGATTTCGCCCGCGCCGCCATCGAAGTACTTGTTGAGCAGCATCGCCGCCGTGGGACCCACCGGGGCCGACGACGAAAATCCGTAGATTGCCGGCACGTTGTTGAAGATGCGCCGCATGCGGGTGCGGCTGCTTTCGCCGTGCGAGGCGTTGCGCGTCTCGACCGGATTGAGACTTTCGCATCCGAAGAGATACACCTCCTTCAGCCTGGCGAACACGCCCGGGCACGAGTTGCTGCACGAGGCGCGCTCCAGCTCGTCGACGCTCAGGAATTCCTTGTTTTCCAGCCGATCGGAATAGAAGTCATCACCGGCATTGAAGTGCCCGGAGACCACCAGCACGTCGCACTGCACCTTGCGTTGGCAGGAGGACTCCAGCCATTGAGAGCGGCCCTTTTCCACCAGCTCGACAAAGTCATATTGGCCGGCTGGCAGGCGCTTGCGGAAGGCTTCCTTTTCATCGTCGGAATTCACCGTGATGGTGCATACCGTCTTGCGTTCCGCCAGGGCGGGCAGGCTGAGCAGGAAGGCGATGACGGCGCAGAAGCCGATGAGGAGGACGCGAATGGGCACAACGGGATTGTCGCCCCTTGGTGGCGACAAAGATGCAGGATGCCTCCCTCAGCCCGGGTCGGCAGCGTCCTACGGTGCGTAAGCCTGGGAGAACTGCCGGGCCGATTTCGGCCCGAGGCGCTGGCGACCAGGACGGCGACGATATGGACACCGACCATGTCGAGAACAACCCGGCAAGGCCGAAAAACGCTAGCGGTTGCGGGTACGCAGCTGCTGCAGGTGCCGCCGGTAGTCCTCGAACGTGATCGCGCCTCTTCCCGCACGGTCGATCGCTTCGAACTGCTGCACGATGGCGCCCAGGCCCGCGGCACGCGCCTGTTCCCGCGTGAGCGCGCCCTGCCCGTTCGAAGCCGCCTCAAAGCGCGCGCGCAGCTTGGCTTCGACCTGCGCATCGAGCCCCGTGCCCTCGGTCGCCACCGGCACCTTGAGCGATTTCGGCCGGGCACTCGGCGGCACGTAAGGATCCAGCATCGGCACCTCAGCAGCAGGCGCGGGCATCGTTTGCGCGCCGCCCATCGCCGGGATGACTGCCAACGCAACCACCAGCACTCGCAGGATCATTCGCGCGTTCATTGCGTGGCGCTGCCGTAGAACTGCGCCAGGTTCGCTTTCATGGCGCGGCGCGAGCTGTTTTCCAGGTAGGTCATGTGGCCGCCGATGTAGTTGATGACGCGCACGTTGGGATTGCTCCCGAGGCGCGCCAGGTCACGCTCCGTGGTATGGAACGGTGTCGCCATGTCGTGATATCCGTTCACCGCGAGCACCTTGAGCCCCGGGTTCTGCGCGATGGCCGCGGCGAGGTCCGGCAACGTGTCCGGCAGCGGGTTGCCATCATGCGAGAAATTCCAGAAGTTGATTGCATTGCTCAACATCGTGTAGGTCGAAGGGTTGGTGTAGCCCAGCGGGCCAACCAGGTATTCGCCCAGGCGCAACGAGAACGAAGGCGAGATCAACACATCGGATGGATCGATCTCGCGCCCCGGCGGGCTGTTGTTGGGCAGGGTCACGCGCGCGTCGTAGCGGCCCGAGACTGTTCCGGGCTGCAGGTTCACCCGGAAGAACTCGGGCGACATGTTGAAGTTGGCGTCCCACTGCGCAGGCGTAAGGCCGCTAGCCGCGGCCAGGCGTGTGACCAGCAACGGATCCGGGCGCGTGGCCATCGTGAGGAACGCCACGACCGCCGGCGAATATTCGTTGTCGGTGAGCGGGCGCAGCTGGTTCATGAACTCCGGGATCTGCGCCACCGAAACCGGCGGGCTCGCCTTGCCGAACCATGCGGCAGTGGCGCCATAGGTGGGCAGGTAGCCGCCGCAACTCACCACCGCGACGATGATCCCGCAGTTGCTGTTGTAGTTGAGCGCCGGCGACTGCAGCACGATGCCCGAGAGGCGCGTGCCTGACGCTTCGAGCAGGTCCGCGATGACCGCCGTGCGCGGGCCGCCGTAGGACTCGCCATAGAGGAACTTGGGCGAGGAGGCGCGGTTGTTGACCGCGATGTAGCGGCGGATGAAATCGCGGAACACGGCGCCATCGACGTCGACACCCCAGAAGGTGCGATTGACGTTGGGCAGGATTGCTTCGGAAAAACCGCTGCCTACCGCGTCGACGAACACCAGGTCGCTCACGTCGAGCAGCGATTCCGCGTTGTCCACCAGCGGGAAAGGCGCCATACCCGACATGTTGGGCTCGCCGGTGTCGAGGCGCTTGGGGCCGAACGAGCCGAGGTGCAGCCAGATGGTCGAAGATCCCGGGCCGCCGTTGTAGAAAAACGTGACCGGACGCGTGGCCGGTGCGGCGCCGTCCAGCGTGTACGCCACGTAGAAGAAGGATGCCTGCGGCGAATTGTCGGCAAGGCCGAGCGCCGTCAGGTGGCCCGTGGTCGCGGTGTAGTTGAGGGCCGTCGCGCCGATAAGCGCCTGGCCATGCGTGACCGAAGTGATTTCGTTGGGATTTGAAAGCCCCGCCGTTGGCTGGCTCGAATAAACCGTGGCATCAAGGTAGGCGCCGGCAACCGGAGGCGGCGGGGTTGTGGTGCTGGAGCCACCGCCCCCGCCACCACCGCCACATCCGGCCAGCGCCAGCGCCGCGATGAAGAGGCCCGCGCGCGCGCACTCGAGATGGAAGTTCATGCGCAAAAGTATAGGCACGAAAGGCACGCTGCAACCGTGCTGAAATATTCGGTGACACGGGGAATCACCGTAGTTTCGCTACACTTCCGCATGCGCAAATTGACCCCCCTCCTGCTCGCCCCGATTGCCGTGGCCGCCTTTGCCCAGCAACCCGACACGCCACTCACCAGCTTCCCCTACACGCCCGGGCTGGACGTCACCGCCATGGATCGCGATGCCGATCCCTGCAACGACTTCTACCAGTACACCTGCGGCGGCTGGATGAAGAACAATCCGATCCCGCCCGACCAGTCCAGTTGGCACGTCTACCGCAAGCTCGGGCAGGACAACCAGCGTTTCCTCTGGGGCATCCTCGACGAATCCGCGAAGATGAAGACGCGTCGCAGCCCCGTGCAGCAGAAGATCGGCGACTACTTCGCCGCCTGCATGGACGAAGACTCGGTGGAGAAACTTGGGGCCGCGCCGCTCAAGCCGATGCTTGATCGCATTGACGCGGTGAAGTCCAGGCGTGAACTGGCCACCCTGCTGGCCGAGTTGCACATGTCGACTGGTGATTCCGGTCTCTTCTTCGGTGTCGGCGCAAACCAGGACTTCGCCGATTCGACCAAGGTGATCACGTTTGCGGCGGCGGGTGGGCTTTCGCTGCCTGATCGCGACTACTACTTGAAGGACGACGAGAAGTCGAAGGAGATTCGCGCCAAGTACCTGCAGCACGTGACGCGCGTTTTCCAACTCCTGGGAGGTACGCCGGAGAGCGCGAAGCGCGACGCGGGCACCGTGATGGCGATCGAAACCGCGCTGGCCATGGCGTCACTTACGCGCCTGGAGCGCCGCGATCCGTACAAGCAATTCCACAAGATGGACCTGAAGGGCCTGAAGGCTCTCACGCCGGAGTTCGACTGGGACGCCTACTTCAAGAAGATCAACCTGTCCCGCACCACCCCACGTTCCACTCCCCGGGGGCCCGAGGTGATCAACGTGACGCAGCCGGAGTTCTTCAAGGAGCTCGACCTGCGGTTGAAGCAGCAGAGCCTTGATGACATCAAGGCCTACCTGCGCTGGCACCTCGCCAGCAACATGGCCCCGTATCTCTCGCAGGCGTTCGTGAACGAGAACTTCGACTTCTTCAGCAAGACGCTGCACGGCACGCCGCAGCTGCGCCCGCGCTGGAAACGCTGCGTGGCGCTGGTGGATTCGCAGCTGGGCGAAGCACTCGGCCAGGAGTTCGTGCGCCGCGCCTTCACCCCGCAGATGAAGGCCAAAACGCTGCGCATGACGCTGCAGATCGAAGCCGCCATGGCCGACGACATCAGGAGCCTGCCGTGGATGAGCGACATTACCAAGAAGCGCGCGCTCGAGAAGCTGCATTCGATTGTCAACAAGATCGGTTATCCGGACAAGTGGCGCGACTACAGCAGCGTCACGATCAAGCCGGCCGACTTCTTCGGCAACGTGGTGCGGGCCACGCGGTTCGAGACGAAGCGTGACATCAACAAGATCGGCAAGCCGGTGAACCGCGGCGAATGGCAGATGACGCCACCGACCGTGAACGCCTATTACGACGCGCAGCTGAACGACATCAACTTCGCCGCCGGCGTGCTGCAGCCGCCCTTGTTCGATCCGCGCATGGATGACGCGCCCAATTACGGCAACACGGGTACAACCATCGGCCACGAGCTCACGCATGGCTTCGACGACGAAGGCCGCAAGTTCGACGCCAGGGGCAACCTCAAGGACTGGTGGACCGAAGCCGACGCCCTCGCCTTCGAGGAGCGCGCGCAGTGCATCCGCGACCAGTATTCGCAATACCCGGTTGTTGATGAGCTCAAGATCAACGGCGCGCTGACCTCAGGCGAGGACATCGCCGACCTCGGCGGCATCATCCTCGCGTGGATGGCGTGGAAAACCGAAACCATCGGCAAGAAACTCGAGAACATCGAGGGCCTCACGCCGGAGCAACGCTTCTTTGTCGGCTATTCGCAGTGGGCCTGCGAGAACAAGCGTCCGGAGGCGGCCCGCGTGCAGGCGTTGACGGATCCGCATTCGCCGGGCAAGTACCGGGTGAACGGGCTGATGGTGAACCTGCCGGAGTTCCAGGCCGCGTTCGCGTGCAAACCGGGCGCCGCGATGGTGGCCGCGAAACGCTGCCGGGTTTGGTAGCCCGAAAACTGGTGTCGAAAACTGGTGTCAGACACGACTTTTCTGCCCGTCGCGAAAAAGTCGTGTCTGACACCAGTTTTCGGTTTGGCAACACATTTGTTGACAATTTTGGCAGCAAACCGGTAGGTTCTGGGGGTTGGAGGAGTTATGGCCGCCAGAGCCAGGACCAGAGCCGGAGGCGCTAATGCGCCCAAAAGCGTCGCCGCGATACTGGCGGCGCTGCGCGAGCGAATCGCGAACCAGGAGATCCCGCCCGGCGCCAAGCTGCGCGAGACCGAACTCGCGGTCGAATTCAAGGTTCCGCGTACACGCATCCGTGAGGCGCTGAATACCCTCGAGCAGCGCCGTCTGGTGGAACGCATCCCCAACCGCGGCGCTGTCGTGAGCCGCCTCGACTACGCGCAGGCGCTCCAGATCTACGACCTGCGCATCGTCCTCGAGGGCCTCGCCGCGCGCCTCGCCACGGAAAACGGCCCGGCCGCGCGCTGGAAGAAGGAGCTCGAATCCTTCAAGGGCCCGATGAAGGCGGTGGTCGCCAGCAATGACCTCGAACCCTACATCGAGCGCTACGAATCGATGCGCCGCGCCATCATCGCCGCGGCCGCCAATCCGCTGCTGGCGGAGATGCTGGACAACATCTATGAGAAAACCCAAGTGCTGATCCGCCGCATCCTGATCCTCCCGGGCCGCGCGGAAGTTGGCCGCCTGCAACACGTGGCGATGCTGCAGGCCATGGCGAGTGGCAAGGCGCAGGAGGCCGAGCGCCTGCGCCGCGAAGGCCTCGGCAGCGCGCGCCTGCACCTCGAGAAATTCCAGAAATACCTCCTCTGATGCCAATGGACACACACACCCACGAAAACGCCGGCCCGCTGGCCGGCATCCGCGTGATCGAGCTGGGCTCGACCGTCGCCGGCCCCTTCTGCGGCCGCCTGCTGGCCGACTTCGGCGCCGATGTCATCAAGGTGGAGCCCGCCGAAGGTGATCCGGTGCGCACCATGGGCAAGCGTTTCCACGGCAAGTCGCTCTACGCCGCCAGCATCTTCCGCAACAAGTCGCTGATCTCGGTGGACCTGCGCAAGCCCGAGGGCCAGAAGATCGTGGCTGACCTCGCCGCCAAGAGCGACGTGCTGGTGGAGAATTTCCGTCCCGGCGGCATGGAGCGCTGGGGCCTGGGCTACGAAACACTTTCGAAAGCCAATCCCGGTCTCGTGATGGTACGCATCAGCGGCTTCGGGCAGGACGGCCCTTACGCTCAGCGTGCCGGCTACGGCGTGATCGGCGAAGCCGTGAGTGGCCTGCGCCATCTCACCGGTGACCCTGATCGCCCACCCGCGCGCATTGCCACTTCGATGACTGACTACATCACCGGGCTCTACGCCGCGTTCGGCACCGCAATGGCGCTGTTCGCTCGCGGCAAGTCGGGACGCGGCCAGTGCATCGACGCCGCACTCTACGAATGCGCCTTCAGCTTCATGGAGCCGTGGATCCCCGCCTTCCAGAAGATGGGGCACATTGCCAACCGCACCGGTTCGCGCCTGCCCGAGAGCACGCCGAACAACCTCTACGCCACGGGTGATGGCTCGTTCATCCACATCACCGCAATGGGCAACGCCGTGTTCCAGCGGCTCACGCAGGCGATGGGACAGGGGCAACTCGCAACTGACGAGCGTTTCGCCCAGGCCACGACACGCTCCGCCAACTACGAAGCCATCGACGATCTCATCTCGCAGTGGACTTCTTCCCTGCCGCTCGCAGAGCTCGAGAAGACACTCGATGCGGCAGGCGTTCCGGCCACGCGCATCTTCACCATCGCCGACATCTTTGGCGACCCGCACTACAAGGCGCGCGGCTCGATAGCGCAGGCGCCGGATCCCGATCTCGGCACGGTCGCGATGGCCAACGTGGTGCCGCGGCTTTCCGCGACACCCGGCGCCATTCGCCACGCGGGCCGTGAAACCGGTGGCGACACACGCCAGGTGTTGAGCGAGCTGCTCGGCATGGACGACGAGACCCTCGACGCGCTCGAAGCCCAGGGCGTGATCGCCAGCAAATCTTCCCGGGCCGAGCCCGCCGCAGCGGGATCCGCATGAACGCACCCGAGACTCCCGAAGACCGCCGCAACCGCATCGAGGAGGAATTCCGCGCGCGCGAGGCGAAAGCGCTGGCGATGGGCGGCGAGGCCAAGCTCGCCAAGCGCGTGGCCGCAGGCGTGCTCAACGCGCGCCAGCGCCTCGAGCACCTCGTCGACAAGGGCACCTGGGTCGAGTCCGGCCTCTTCACCACCTCCGTCAATCCCGCCGACAAGGAAAAGTCCGCGAGCGACGGCAAGATCGCGGGTTTTGGGCAGATCGCGGGCCGCGAAACCGCGGTGGTCTCGAATGACTTCACCGTGATGGGTGCTTCGAGCGGCGCCATCAACGGCCGCAAGATCGCCCACATGAAACGCGTCGCCACCGAGCGTGGCATGCCGCTGGTGTTCCTCGGCGAATCGTCCGGCGCGCGCATGCCCGACCACATGGGCTCGCGCGGCATGGGCACGCTGCTGGGCAACGACGGCGCGCAATACCGCCGCACGCGCGAGGTCCCCTGGGTCTCCGCCACGCTCGGCGCCTCTTACGGATCGGCCAGCTGGTACGCGGTGATGTCGGACTTCAGCGTCATGCGCAAGGGCGCGGTGCTTGCGGTTTCCTCGGCGCTTCTCGCCTCGCTCGCCATCAAGGAGGATGTCGATCCCGAGGAACTCGGCGGCTGGCGCATGCATGCCGAGACCACGGGCTTCGCGGACCTCGTGGTCGACACCGACGAAGAAGCACTCGCCGCGATCCGCAAGTTCCTCTCCTATCTTCCCAGCCACCACAACGAAGCGCCACCCGTGGCGCCGGTGCCCGCAGGCTCGGGCGCCAACATGGCCAACGTCCTCAATCACATTCCGATGAGTCGCACCCAGGTCTACGACGTGCGCAAAGTCATCAAGGACGTGGTCGACGCGGACAGCTTCTTCGAATTGAAAGCCCGTTTCGGCAAGGTCGCGACGACAGGTCTCGCGCGCCTCGACGGCCGGACCGTCGGCGTCATCGCCAACAACCCGCTCTACAAGGGCGGCGCGATGGACACGGAAGCCTGCGAGAAGATCACCAAGTTCATCGTACTGTGCGACTCGTTCAACATCGCGCTGGTGATGTTCGTCGACACGCCCGGCTTCGTGATCGGCACCGAGGCGGAACGCAAGCGCGCGCCCGGCAAGATCATGAACCACATGAACGCGCTGTCGCTCGTCACCGTGCCCAAGCTCTCGGTGATCCTGCGCAAGAGCTACGGCCAGGCCTACCTCAACATGGGCGGCGGCAGGAACTCCGACGAAGTCGCCGCTTGGCCCACGGCCGAGGTGAGTTTCATGGATCCCAACTTCGCGGTGAAGATCGTGCATGGCCTCGAGCCCGGCGAACCCGGCCACGAGGAAAAACTTGCGGCGATGAAGAAGGACAGCGAGGTCTGGGACATCGCCAGCGTCTACGCGGTGCAATCGGTGATCCGTCCCGAGGACACGCGCTCCTACCTGATCCGCATGTTGCAGGTGCATCGCCTGCGTCTTTCAAACGGCGTAAGCCAGCACCTGATGCGTGCCTGGCCCACGAGCTACTGACATGACCAAGGAAACCATGGAACTGACCCAAGACGACGTCGAGCGCATCCTGAAGCTCATCGACGAATCGGGCTACGACGAGATCCAGATCGAGCACGGCGACCTCAAGGTGCACGTGCGCCGCCACGGCATCGGTGCCGAGATGCCCGCCATGGAAGCGTCGCAGGCGCCGCCCCCGACGGCCCGCCTCACGACCCGTCTGGCAACACCTCCCTCGCCCGCGTCCATCGCCAAGTCGGTCGAGCTTCCCGAGGGCCTCGTGGCCGTACGCGCGCCGATGCTCGGTACCTTCTACCGCGCCCCCTCGCCCGGTTCGCCGCCCTTCACGCAGGAAGGCTCGGTGGTCGCCGCCGATGCGACGGTGTGCATCATCGAGGTGATGAAGCTCTTCAACACGCTCCGGGCCGGGACACAAGGCCGCGTGGTGCGCTTCCTCGTTGAGAATGGCGAGATGGTCGAATTCGACCAGCCCTTGCTGCTGATCGACCCGAAGGCCGCGGGCTGATGCACCATATCCGCCGCGTCTTCGTGGCCAACCGCGGCGAGATCGCCGTGCGCGTGATCCGGGCCTGCCGGTCACTGGGGCTGGAGACGGTTATCGGCGTATCCGCCGCTGACCGCGAGTCGCTGGGCGCGCAGATGGCGGATCGCGCCGTGTGCATCGGCCCGCCCGCTTCCTCCGCCAGCTACCTCAACATAAACGCTCTGGTGCAGGCGGCGATCTCCACGCAGTGCGACGCCCTGCATCCAGGCTACGGCTTCCTGGCCGAGAACTCGCGCTTCGCACGGCTGTGCATCGAGAACGGCCTGCGCTTCGTGGGCCCGTCGCCGGAAGCAATCGAAGCCATGGGGGACAAGATCAACGCCATCGCGGCCGCCAAGCGGGCCGGCGTGCCTACGGTGCCGGGAACCGACCACGTGGCGTCGGCCGACGATGCGCTCGCGAGCGCGCGAAGCATCGGCTACCCGTTCCTGTTCAAGGCGCGGGCGGGCGGAGGCGGGCGCGGCATGCGCATCGTGCGTGCCGGAGGCGAGGTCGAAGCGGCTTTCGCGGGCGCCACGATGGAAGCGCGCGCGGCCTTCGGCAACGAGGCCGTGTACATCGAGAAATACGTCGAAAGCGCGCGCCACATAGAGATCCAGGTCCTGGGCGACACCCACGGCCGCGTCGCGCACCTGGGCGAGCGTGACTGCTCGGTGCAGCGGCGCCACCAGAAGCTCATCGAGGAGGCACCCTCGCCCGCCGTCACGCCCGCGATCCGCGAGGCGATGGCAGCCGCCGCGGTTCGGCTGGCGCAGGCGCAAGGGTACATCGGCGCAGGCACGGTGGAGTTCATCTTCGATTCCGCAACGCGCGAGTTCTACTTCCTCGAGATGAACACGCGCGTGCAGGTCGAGCACCCGGTCACCGAAATGGTCACGGGCGCCGACATTGTCGCGGAGCAGCTGCGCATCGCCGACGGCGAACCGCTGTCGTTGGGCACGGCCCCGCTCGTGCTCGAAGGCCACGCGATCGAGTGCCGCATCAATGCCGAGATGCCCGAGGCGGGATTTCGGCCGTCACCCGGCCGTATCACGCAGTGGGAGGCGCCAGAAGGCCCGGGCATTCGCGTGGACACGCACTGCTTTGAAGGCTATTTCGTGCCGCCGTTCTACGATTCGATGATCGCCAAGCTCGTCGTTCATGGCGGCGACCGTGCCCAGGCCGTGCGCCGCATGGATGAGGCGCTGGCGCGCATGCGCATTGGTGGCATTCACACCACCGTGGCTTTCCATCGCGCCGTAATCGCCCACCCTGATTTCCAGGAAGGCAGGGTCACCACCGACTGGCTGGAGCGCCGCTTCATGCCTGGCTACGCCCCGCCCCAACACTCCGAGGCCGCCGCATGAAGAAAAAAATTCAGATCATCGACACGACCCTGCGCGATGCGCACCAATGCCTGTGGGCCACGCGCATGACGACCGCGATGATGCTGCCTGTGGCCAGCGAGATCGACCGCATCGGCTTCCACGCGCTCGACTTCATGGGGATGATCCAGTTTGACGTCTGCGTTCGCTACCTGCGCGAGGACCCGTGGGAGCGCATACGGCAGGTGCGGCGCCACGTTGTGAACACGCCTCTGAAGGCGGCCATCCGCAGCATGAGCCTCGTGGGCTTCGACATGCTTGCCGAGGACGTGAACCTGCTCTGGGTCGAGCGGCTGGTCGCCAACGGCATCCGTCAGGTCGTTGCCTTCGACGCGCTGGCCGACCTGGACAACATCGTGCCGCAGCTCACCCACGCCAAGCGACTAGGGGCCACCACGATCGGCGCACTCGTCTTCTGCGAAAGCCCGGTCCACCCCGACGAGATGTACGCCGCCAAGGCGCGCGAGCTGGTAGCGCGCGCCAACGTGGACGCGATCATGATCAAGGACTCCGGCGGCCTGCTCACCCCGGATCGCATCCGCACGCTGGTGCCGGCGATGAAGCGTGCCATCGGCCCAAACGTCCCCCTGCAGCTGCACAGCCACTGCACCACCGGCCTCGCGCCGCTGGTATACCTTGAGGGGGTGAAGCAGGGAGTCGACCAGCTCGATTGCGCAATCGATCCGCTCGCCAACGGCCCGGCCCAGCCGGCTACGCAGAGCACCGTGCGCAACCTGCGCGCCATGGGGTACAACGTCGATGTGGACGACGCACTCATCGACACCGTTGGCGCGCATTTCCGCCGCGTGGCGCGGCAGGAAGGCAAGCCCCTCGGCGTGCCCATCGCTTACGACGCATTCCACTACCAGCATCAGGTCCCGGGCGGGATGCTCACCAACCTGCGCTTCCAGCTCGGCGAAGCGGGGCTGCAGGACAAATACGACCGCGTGCTCGCGGAGATCGCCCAGATCCGTCGCGAGCTCGGGTGGCCGATCATGGTCACGCCTTTCGCGCAACTCGTGGCCACACAGGCCGTGCTGAATGTCGTGCAGGGCGAACGCTACAAGGTCGTCCCGGACGAGGTGCGCAAGTACGCGCTGGGCTACTACGGGAAGCTGCTCGCGCCTGTGGAACCCGACGTGCTCGACCGCATCATCGCCAACAGCTCGCCCAGCATCTCGATGCAGCCGGTGAAGCCTGCGCCGGCAGTCGAGGCGCTGCGCAAGAAGTATCCCGATGCGTCCGATGACGAACGGCTACTGCGCTTCATGTTCGCCGGCTCGCAAGTCGACGACATGCTGGCGGCCGGGCCTATCGTCACCAACTACCGCTTCGACACGCCCCTCGCCTCACTCATGGCGGGCCTTGCGAGCCGGCCCAAGGTGCGCCACCTGAGCGTGAAGAAGGGCAGTTTCCATCTAAGCGTCTCGCAACACACGCCGGCCCCGGCGCAGGAGCCGTCGCGATGAGCCTCGACCTGAGCGCGCTCTTCGAGCCGCGCGGCATCGCGGTCGTAGGCGCGTCCACGGATTTGGGCCGCATTGGCGGCCAGCCCATCTTCGCGCTGACGGAGTTCGGCTACGAAGGCGCCGTGTACCCGATAAATCCGAAATATCCCGAGATCCGTGGTCTCAAGTGTTACGGCTCGGTCACGGAAGTTCCCGAACCCTGCGACGTCGCCCTGATCGCGGTGCCCGCAAAAGCTGTCCCGCAGGCGATCCTCGACTGCGGGACGCGCGGCATCCCATTCGCCGTGGTGCTGAGCGCGGGCTTCCGGGAGGTGGCCGGGGGCGAGCAGGCCCAACGCCAGCTGGACGAGGCGATTGCGCGCTCGAATGTTCGCGTGGTGGGACCGAACTGCCAGGGCCTGCTCAACATCCGCAAGAGCGTCTATTGCGGCTTCGGCGCGCCCTTCCAGAACCCCCATCCGCACAGCGGCGGCGTGGCCCTGGTCACGCAAAGCGGCGGGTTCGGATACGCCGTCCTTGGGCTGGCCGAATCCGCAGGCACCGGCTTCAACTGCGTCGTGTCGACGGGAAACGAGGCCGACATCGACACACTCGACCTCATCGACTATCTCCTCGACCGCGACGACGTCGAAGTCGTCGCAACGTACATGGAGGGCATCGTCGACGGGCGCCGCCTCATCGCCTTGGGCGAGAAAGCGCACGCGCTCGGAAAGCCAATCGTGGTCTGGAAGGTGGGCAACACCGAGACCGGCCGCGCGGCGGCGGCTTCGCACACTGCGAACCTGTCGGCGAGCTATGAGCTCTACCGCGCCGCGTTCCGGCATCCGGGCTTCGTGCCGGTGCGCGACGTCGATGACCTCGTGGACGTCGCCAAGGCGTTCGCGAACCGGCGCCGGCCCATGGGGTCGCGGGTGGGCGTGATGTCGATCTCCGGCGGCGCGGGCGTGCTGCTTGCCGACCGTTGCCACGAGCTGGGCCTGCAACTGCCGCCCCTGTCGCCCCCCTCGCTCGCGCAGCTGAAAGAGTTCATGCCGGAATTCGCGAGCGTGGCTAATCCGATCGACGTCACCGCGCAGATCTTCAACGACCTCGCCATGTTTCGACGGGCGCTGGGGATCATCATTCGTGACCCGAACGTGGACCAGGTGATCGTGTACAACGCCTCGATCCAGGGTGCGACCGCGGCGCGGCTCGCGCACGAGCTCACGCTCGTCGCAGCCGAGACCGACAAGCCCGTGCTCGTGGGCTCCAGCGCCCCGCCCGGCAAGGCTACCGAAGCACTGGAAGCCTTCGCAAAGGCGAACCTTCCCTGCTATCCGACACCCGGGCGCGCCGCAGCGGCCGCAGCGGCGCTCCACGCATTCTGGAGCGCGCCATCCGTTTCCGGAAAGATCGAGCGCTCCGTGCCCCGCGCCGAGCTGCCCCTGGGCGAGGGCGCGCTCAGCGAGACCGAAGCGAAACGCTGCCTGCAGGCCTATGGAATTCCGATCGTTCGCGAGGTGATCCTGACGGCCGAGGAAGCGCTTTCCGGGAAGATTGGGCTGCCCTTCGCCTTCCCGGTCGTGGCGAAAATCGATTCGCCCGACCTGCCCCACAAGACCGAGGCGGGTGCGGTGCGAGTGGGCATCGGCAGCCTGGAGGCACTGGCCGCGGCTACGCGTGACATGCTGGCCTCGGCCAATCGCTATCGCCCCGGCCTGCGTGTGAACGGCATCTCGGTGCAGGAGATGGCCACCGGCTTGGAGATGCTCGCCGGCGCCGTGAACGACCCTTACTTCGGTCCCGTGGTGGTCTTCGGCCTGGGTGGAATTTTCGCGGAGCTCTTCGGCGAGGTGGTTCACGAGTTCGCCCCGTTCTCGGTCGAGACCGCGCGTCGGCTGATCCGCTCGACCCGCGCCGCGGCGCTCTTCGACGGAATACGCGGTCAGGCGCCGCTCGACCTCGAAGCCATGGCTTCCACTCTGTCGCGACTATCGCACCTCGCCTCGGACCATGCCGACCGAATTGCAGAGATCGACATCAATCCAGTTTTCGTCAGGCCGATGGGTCAGGGCGTCGTCGCCGCCGATGCGCTCGTCGTGCTGAAGCAGGAAGGAGCGCCACGATGAACCGCAACCTCGCGACCTCGCCTCGCGCGACCTATGTCGAACATTGCCGGCGCGGCGAGCTCGCCTATCAGGTGCCGGCGGGCGGCGGTGAGCCGATCTTCCACCCCCGGCTCGTCGCGCCGCGCACCGGCGAGGTGGCGCTCGAATGGCGCACCAGCGCTGGACTCGGCACCGTGCACGCCACCACTACCCTCGCCCGCAAGGGCGAGGCGCCGTACAACGTAGCGCTGATCGACCTCGACGAGGGCTTCCGCATGATGAGCCGTGTAGAAGGCACCGCGCCGGAAGCGGTGACGATCGGCATGAGGGTGCAGGTGGCTTTCGTCGAGGGCGGCGAAGGCGAGCCGCCCTATCCCGTCTTCAGACCGTTCGACGCGACAGGAGAACGCTAGCATGACCGCCTCTCGCCACCGCGGCAGTGTTGCCATCGTCGGCGTCGCCGAATCGGACCTGGGCCAGGTAGCCGAGGGCATGACACCGGCGGACCTGATGGGCCAGGCCGCTGCGCGCGCGCTGGAGGATTGCGGCCTTGCGCTGGGGGACGTGGATGCCGCCTTCGCCGCCGCAACGCAGCTCAACATGCCGGTACTCAACCTGTGCGAGTACCTGGGCATCGAGCCGCATTACCTTGACGGCACGCACATCGGCGGCGCTTCTTTCCTTTCGCATCTCGCGCACGCACAGGCCGCAATCGAGGCCGGGTTGTGCGAGGTCGCTCTCATCGCGTACGGCAGCACGCAGAGAAGCGCCGGACGCTCGAACGCCGCACCGCAAGAGATCAGCACCTACGAAGCGCCCTATCGGCCAATGCACCCGGTAACCGCGTACGCTCTTGCGGCCTCACGCCACATGCATGAATTCGGCACGACGCGCGAACAGCTCGCCACCGTCGCGGTCGCCGCCCGGCAATGGGCCCTGATGAACCCCGCAGCCTGGGAGAAGAAGCCCCTGTCGGTAGCGGACGTCCTCGCCTCGCCGATGATCGCCAATCCTCTCACTGTCCGGGATTGCTGCCTGGTGACGGACGGGGGCGGCGCGCTGGTGGTCACGTCGGCCGAGCGTGCGAAGCGGCTGCGCAAGAAGCCGGCATATGTGCTCGGCGCCGGCGAATCGACGACACACCGGCACGTGAGCGGCATGCCGGATCTCACCGGCACTGCCGCGCGTGAGTCGGGATCTCGCGCCTTCGGCATGGCGGGCCTTGTCCCCGGCGACGTGGACGTGGCCGAGATTTACGACGCCTTCACGATCAACACGGTGCTTTTCCTCGAGGACCTGGGCTTCTGCGCGAAGGGCGACGGCGGACGCTTCATCGAGGGCGGCCGGATTGCGCCCGGGGGCGCGCTGCCGGTGAACACCAACGGCGGCGGACTCTCGTATTGCCACCCGGGCATGTACGGCATCTTCACGCTGATCGAGGCGGTGCGTCAGATCCGCGGGGAGTGCGGCGACCGCAACGTCGCCAACTGCGATGTGGCCCTCGCTCACGGCAACGGTGGCGTCCTCTCAAGCCAGGCCACCGTGCTGCTCGGCTCCCCGGCGACCGTCTAGGCATGGCAACTCACGCATCTGCCCGCAAAACCTCCGGCCCCGGCGCCGTGCTGCACCGGCTCACGCGCGCCAGGCACGTGCTCTTCCAGGGGCTGGAGTTCGTGGTCTTCGTTCTGGTGATCGCGATCCTCACGCTGGTGGCAACGCAGGTCTTCACCCGCTACGTCCTGCACGTCCCCGTGAACTGGCTGGAGGAGGCGGCGCGCATGGCGCTGGTCTGGTTGGTGATGATCGGCGCTGCAGTGGCCGCGGAGCGCAAGGAGCACTACCTCATCGACATCATCCTGCGGATGCTGCCTGCGCGGCTCGCCCTTGTGACGCTCACGCTGACTAACATCCTGGGCATCGGCTTCCTGTTGCTGCTCGCCGTCACCGGCTACGCCTATGTCCGCAGCGGGATGTCCGCCACCTACGTCTCGCTCAATGTGCCGCGCGGCTACATCTACCTGGCCATCCCGATCGGCTCGGTGCTGATGATATTCAGTCTGGTGAGCCAGTCGATCGAGGCGTGGCTAGGCCGCGGCAGCGCGCAGGCACGCGAATGATCTGGCTCGTCGCCCTCCTGCTCGCGCTATTCCTGGTCGGAATGCCGATCGTGTTCGCGGTCGGTTTCGTGAGCGCGATCTACGCCAAGTTTGTGGCTGAAATCCCGCTCACGATCATCCCCCAGCAGCTGGTCTCCGGCATCGATAGCTTCGTGCTCCTGGCGATCCCCCTCTTCCTCCTTACTGGCGGAATCATGAGCGAATCGGGCATCACGCGGCGCCTTCTGCATTTCAGCGAGAGCCTGGTGGGATGGATGCGGGGGGGCCTGGCGCAGGTGAACGTCCTGACTAACGTATTCATGGCGGGGATCTCGGGTTCGGGGCTCGCCGATGCCGCAGCCACCGGCAGCGCACTCATTCCGCTGATGAAGCAGCGCGGGTACGGGGTGGGATTTGCCGCGGCGGTAACCGCGGCCGCCTCCTGCATCGGCCCCATCATCCCGCCCAGCATCATCATGGTGGTGATCGGCGGCCTCACGTCGGCGTCGGTCGGGCGTATGTTCCTGGGCGGAGTGGTCCCGGGCCTCATGCTCGGGCTGGCATTCGGGCTGTGCGTCCATATCACCTCGGTGCGGCGCAACTACCCCAAGGGCGAACCGGTCTCGATGCGCACGCTCGCGCGCAGCTTCCTCCTCGCGCTGCCCGCGCTGGGCCTGCCCGTGATCATCATTGCGGGCATCCTGTCGGGCGCATTCACGCCGACGGAAGCCGCGGCAGTGGCCTGTGTGTACACGATCCTCTTCGGTTTGATCTCGCGCGAACTCCGCTGGAAGGCGTTCTACCGCGCCGTGGTCAACGTGGGCACCGCCACAGGGACGATCATGTTCATTGTGGGTGTCTCGTCAGTTTTCGGGTGGATCCTCGTTTCCGAGGATATCGGCACGCGCGTCGCCGATGGCCTGCTCTCGATCACCCGCGACCCCCGATGGATGATGCTGCTCATCGTGGCATGCCTGCTGGTGCTGGGCTGCTTCGTCGAAGTCATGGCGCTGCTGATCCTCACCGTGCCGATCCTGATGCCACTCGTCGAGACGCTGGGCATCGACCCCGTGCATTTCGGAGTGGTGGCCACCATCGCGCTCACCACCGGGCTCATCACCCCGCCGTTCGGCTTGTGCATGTTCATGATGTGCAGTATCGGCAATGTCAGGATCGAGGAGTTCGCGCGCGAGATCTGGCCTTTCATCGCCTGCATCGTCGTGGGGCTGCTGCTCTTCATCTTCTTTCCGGAGCTGGTGGTTTACGTGCCCAACGCGATCATGGGGCCGGCGAAATGAGCGGGCTCGCCCAGCCCGTGGTGCGCGTGGCCTTCGTGGGCCTCGGCGCGATGGGCGAGCCCATGGCCGCGAACCTCCTCAAGCGCGGGACCTCGGTCACCGCGGTCGCACACCGCCGCCGCGACGCTCTCGAGCGCCTCGAGCAGCTCGGGGCGCGCGCCGCTTCCACACCACAGGATGCCGGCCGGGACGCCGATATTGCCGTGCTGATGCTGCCCGCGTCATCCGACGTGGAGAGTGTGATATTCGGTCCGTCGGGTCTCGCTTCGGGCATGCGCGAAGGCGGCCTCGTCATCGACTGTGGCACCAGCGATCCAGAATGCACGCGCGACGTCGCAGCGCGCCTGCACTCGCAGGGTATCGCCATGGTGGACGCGCCGGTGAGCCGCGGGGTGGCGGGCGCGCGCGATGCCAGCCTGTGCTACTTCATCGGCGGATGCCCCGAGGACATCGAGCGAGCGCGCCCCGTCCTGGCCCAAATGGGAAACGAATTGCACGTGATGGGCAGCGTCGGCAGCGGCCATGCCGCAAAGCTCCTGAACAATCTCGTGTCGCTGAGCACGGTGGTACTCGTCTCCGAAGCCCTGGCGTTGGGTCGGGCCGCAGGCCTGGACGATCGCACCCTGCTCGCGGCACTGGGCGCCGGCTCGGCGAGCTCCAGCATCCTCGCCAGCCATGGCGCACGCATTGCGGAAGGACAGCACCAGCCCGGCTTCACCATCGACCTCGCGCGCAAGGACCTTGCACTCGCGATGGCGCTCGCCTCCCATCGGATGGTGCCATCCTGGGTCGGGGCGGCGGCGCACCAAGCCTACGTCGCCGCCGCCGCACGTGGACGCGGCGCGCTCGACGTGGCTGCGGTGAACGAGCTTCCCCCGGCGATCCCGCGGTGATCGCCCCGAATTTCACGAAAGCAGGGCTCGGATAGTGCCAGCGAGCTCGAAGGAATCTACCAGGCACCCATACGCTCGCAGAGCGACAACAAGGAGGATGAGACCATGCGCAAACTTTCAACCCTGATCGCAACCCTGATGGCTCCCACGGCACTGCTGCTATGGGGCCCATCCCACGCCGCCGACGCCATCCCGGAGCTTAAGATCCGGATCGCGGATTCATACACCAAGGAGATGCCTTCGGGCGTCGCGCTGCAGCACTTCGCCGCTCGGATCAAGGAACTCTCGGGCGGCAAGATGACCGCTCAGATCTATCCGGCGGGAACGCTCTACTCCGAAGACAAGGGAATCCAGGGCGTGCTGGACGGCACAGTCGACATGGCCTTGGCAAGCGCGGCCAACCACAGCCCTTTCACGAAAGTGTGGCGCGTGGTCGAGACTCCCTATCTTTTCCTCAACAACGATCAGTTCCGCAAGGTGATCATCCACGGCGAGATCGGCAAGGACCTGCGCAAGCGCGCCGAGAAGGACCGCCTGAAGCCCATCTTCATCTTCGAGACGGGCGGCTTCCGTATCCTCGGCACCAACGTCCCGGTGCACAAGCCCGCCGACCTGAAGGGCCTGAAGATCCGCACGCCGCAGTCGCCCGTGCCGCTCGCCTTCTGGAAGGCCCAAGGCGCCAACCCGACCGTCGTGCCTTGGGGCGAGACCTATCTTGCCCTCTCCTCCAAGACTGTGGACGGCCTGGACGCGAGCTGGCTTTCCTGGCCCCTCGCCAAGCTGTGGGAGGTGACCAAGTTCATCAATCCGGTGGGCTATTCGTCGACCGCCTCCGTGGTCGACGCGTCGACCAAATGGTGGGATGCGCGCACGCCCAAGCAGCAGGAAATCATCATGAAGGCGGCGAAGGAAGCAGAGGATGTCGCCATCAAAGAGGAGGACAAGTGGGAGAAGAAGGCGCGAGAACTCTGCGAGAAAAACGGCATGACCGTGTACGACTCGACGCCCGCAGAGATGGAGGAATGGCGCAGGCTCGGCCGCACCACATGGGACACGCTGCCCGATGTGTCGCAGGAAGACCTCGCGCGCATCGCGAAGGTCACCGGCACACGGAAGTAGCGGGCAATGGCCGCCGAACGCAAGGTCGCCCTCATTACCGGGGCGGGCTCGGGCCTGGGGGCGGCCATCGCCGCCCGGCTCGCCCGGGACGGATGCGTGCAGGTGTTGGCGGACCTCGATCCCGCGGCGGCTGAATCGGTCGCTTCGAAATTGGGCAGCGCAGGCGCGGAGGCTGTAGCGCTGCGCTGCGACGTCACGCGTCCCGCGGAGGTGGAAGCAATGGTCGCGCAGGCGGTGTCGCGCTACGGGCGGCTGGACATCCTCGTCAACAATGCGGGCATTCTCGGCCCGTCGGTGCCGGTGGTCGAGGTGACCGACGCGCAGATCGCAAGCGTGCTCGACGTGAACGTTAAGGGCGTGATCCATTGCCTGCGCGCCACGTTGCCGCTGATGTGCCGGCAGCGTTCCGGGGCCGTGGTGAACATCGCCTCCACCGCCGCCAAGGAGGGGCCGGCGCTGATGTCCCTTTACGCCGCGAGCAAAGCGGCGGTGGTAGCGCTCACCAAATCAGCGGCGCGCGAGGTTGTTGCTGAGGGGGTGCGCGTGAACTGTATCTCACCCACCCTCATCGGCGAAACCGGGATGGAGAAGGCGATGACGGATACGTTTCGCGCCAACTCGATCCGCCAGATTCCGATGGGGCGTCCTGGGCGCCCCGACGAAGTGGCCGCCGTCGTGTCGTTTCTCCTGTCTGAGGACGCGAGCTTCGTCACCGGGCAGTGCTACGACGTGAGCGGTGGGAGGTCGACGTGGTGACCGATACCGCCCGAGAGCACGAGGAGCTTCCGCGGCCTCAGGACGTGCGCGCCCAGTTCTCGCTCGAGGGCAGCGTCTGCCTCGTCACGGGCGCCGCGAGCGGCTTGGGCCGCACCATCGCCTGGGGCTACGCCTGCCAGGGCGCGGACCTGGTGATTGCCGACCTCGATGCCGAGCGCGCGGAAAGCACGGCCGCCGCGGTGCGGACCCTCGGCCGCCGCGCAATCGCCCTCGGCGTGGACGTGACGCAGGAGGACCAGGTCGAAAACATGGCGAAGGAAAGTCTGCGGGCCTACGGCCGTATCGACGTGTGCGTGAACAATGCAGGGAACAATATCCGCAAGCTCGTCCTTGAGCTTACGGCCGAGGACTTCGACCAGGTGATGTCGGTGCACGCCCGCGGCACCTTTCTCTGCGCACGCGCCGTCGGTCGGCACATGGTAGAGCGCCGCAGGGGAAAGATGATCAACCTCGCCTCGATCATGGGCCATGTCGGGGCGCCCACCATCGGCGCTTATGCCGCAGCCAAGGGCGCCATCGTACAGCTCACGAAGGTGCTCGCTCTCGAATGGGCGCCGTACAACGTGCAGGTCAACTCGATCGCGCCCGGCCACTTCGACACTCCGCTCACAAGGCAGCTATCGCCCGAGAGCCGGGCCCTCGTGACCGAGAACAACCCTCAGCACCGCTTCGCACGGCCGGAGGAAATTCTCGGCGCCGCCGTGCTCCTCGCCTCGAGCGCCTCAAGCTTCATCACCGGTGCCTCGATCCTCGTGGACGGTGGCTGGACCGCACGATGAGCCCAATTCTGAAACCGACTTCCCTACAGCGATGACGATCTTCCAGAAGGTGATGGTGGCAAATCGCGGCGCCGTCGCCGCGCGGGTACTGCGGGCGCTGAATCTTCTCGGCATCCCTTCCGTGGCGGTTTATTCTGACGCCGACGCCGACGCGCCGTGGCTGGGGCTCGCGAGCGAAACCATTCGCATCGGTGCCGGACCCGCGAAGGAGAGTTATCTCAACCAGGAAGCGATCCTCGCTGCCGCAAAGGCTTCGAGTGCCGACGCGCTGCATCCGGGCTACGGCTTCCTCTCGGAGAACGCCGCCTTCGCGCGCCGTGTCGAGGAAGCCGGCATGCGATTCATCGGCCCCTCGCCCCGGTGGATCGATGCGATGGGCCACAAGACGCGCGCGCGTGAACTCGCTGAGGCGCATGGCCTGCCCGTGGGTCGTGGCTCGCCGGTGCTGCCCGTGGACAAGGACATCGTGCTGCGTGAAGCCGCGAAAGTGGGCTTCCCGGTGCTGGTGAAACCCGCGGCAGGTGGTGGCGGCATCGGCATGTTGCCGGCTCGCACGCCAGAGCAATTGCTGGCGGCCGTGGAACGCGCAGCTTCCATGGCGGAGCGCGGCTTCGGCAGTCGCGAGATCTACCTCGAACGCCTGATCGACAGGCCGCGGCATGTGGAGATCCAGCTGCTCGGCGATCGCCACGGCAAGCTCGCACATGTTTTCGAGCGCGACTGCTCGGTGCAGCGCCGTCACCAGAAAATCCTCGAGGAAGCCCTCGCGCCGAATGTGCCGCGCACTGTCATGCAGCCGCTGCTCGACAACGTTGCCGCCACTTTCCAGGCGATGGGTTACGACAGCCTCGGCACCGTCGAGCTGCTGCTGTCGCCCGATGGCGAGTTCCGCTTCCTCGAGATGAACACGCGCCTGCAGGTCGAACACGGCGTGACCGAAGAAATCACCGGCATCGACCTCGTCGGCTGCCAGCTGCGATCCGCCGCGGGCGAGCATCTCGGTGAATTCATGCCGCAAGCGCCGCAGATCACTGGTCACGCAATCCAGGCGCGCGTCTACGCAGAGGATCCGGTGCGTTTCCTGCCCTCCCCCGGTCACCTGCGCCAATTCCAGCCGCCCGAGGGCCCGAACATCCGCGTTGATACCGGGTACGCCCCCGGCCGCGACGTGACGCCGTTCTACGATCCGATGCTCGCCAAGGTGATTGCGCGCGGCAAGGACCGCAACGATGCACTCGAGCGCCTCATCGAAGCGCTGCAGGAATTCCGCATCGAAGGCGTCAAGAACAACATCCCCGCGCTGGTCGCGATCCTCGACAGCGAGGAATTCCGAGCGGGCGAAGTGCACACCGGTCTTGCCGCCGAAGTCGTGGCGCGCGGTGTGGCGCAAACCGTCAACTGAAAGGAGCTCCCTTGGCAATAGTCGAAGTGAAGTCCGTGGTCACCGGCTCGGTGTGGAAGATCGAGGCGAAGGTAGGCCAGAAGCTCGAACCGGGTGACTCCATCATGATTCTCGAGTCGATGAAGATGGAGATCCCGGTGATTGTTGATGACGGCGGCGTGTTAAAGGAGATCCGCGTCGAGGAAGGCGTATCCGTTTCCGAAGGCCAGGTGGTGGCGGTGATCGAGGAATGAGCGCGTTGCCCGAAACCCCGGCAGCGCCGGAGAACGGCTGGGAGCCGGAGCTCGCCGAGCTCAAGCAGCGGCGCGAAAGCGCGCAGGCGCTTGGCGGCAAGGAAGCCATCGACAAGCACCACGGCCAGGGACGCCTCACGATTCGCGAGCGCATCGAAGGCCTGGTCGACCACGGTTCGTTCAAGGAAGTCGGCAGCCTCGCAGGTAGCGGCAAATATGCGGATGGCAAGCTCACCGGCGTGACGGCGGCGCCATACGTGTGCGGCCTCTCGATGATTGGCGGGCGACCCGTCGCCGTCGGCGGCGAAGACTTCACCATCCGCGGCGGCACCAGCTGGAGCGGCGACCGCAAGAAAGGCGGCCAGGGCGGCTTCGTCGAGGACCTGGCGCACAACTACCGCATTCCGCTGGTGAACCTGATCGATGGCGCCGGTGGCAGCGTCACCTCCATCACGCGCCGCGGCCACTCGGTATTCCCGGGCGTGCATGGTTTCGAGCAGTCGGTGAGGCTGATGGGTGAAGTGCCCGTCGTCTGCGCCGTGATGGGTACGGCTGCCGGTGGACCCGCGGGCCGCGCCATCCTTTCGCACTTCTCGGTGATGGTGAAGGGTACGAGCCAGGTGTTCGCGGCCGGTCCGCCCGTGGTCGAGCGTTCGCTGGGTCAGAAGATCGACAAGGAATCGCTCGGGGGTGCCGCCATCGCGGCAGACTCTGCCGGCACCATCGACCAGGTGGTCGACACGGAAGCAGAGTGTTTCGAGCTGGTGCGCCGATATCTCAGCTACATGCCGCAGAATGTCTGGGAGCTGCCGCCACTGGTACCAACCGGCGACCCCGTCGACCGCTGCGAAGACGGCCTCGCCACCATCATCCCGCGCAACCGCCGCCGCCCCTACGACATGCGCAAGATCGTGCGCTGGATCGCGGACAAGGATTCCGTCCTCGAGATCCAGCCCTCCTTCGGCAAGTGCGTGATGACGAGCTTCGCACGCATGAATGGCCGCGTGGTCGGCATCATCGCCAACAACCCGATGGTTTATGGCGGCGCCATCGACGTGAAGGGCGCGCGCAAGCAGACGCACTTCGTCGAGTTGTGCGACTGCTTCCACATCCCGGTGATTTTCCTGGTCGACGTGCCCGGCTTCATGGTGGGACGCGATGCGGAAGCCGCGGCCACCCTTCGTGAGGGCATGCGCAGCGTCTACGTGGCCCTGCAGGCCACGGTGCCGATCTACACCGTCGTGATCCGCAAGTGCTACGGCATGGCGGGCATGGGAACTACCGACAAGAACGGCCTCGACCTCAAGATCGCCTGGCCGTCCGCCGAATGGGGGTCGCTGCCGATCGAAGGCGGCGTGGCGGCGGCGTTCCGCAAGGAGATTGCGGCGGCGGCGGACCCGAAGGCGCGCGAAGCGGAAATCGAGGCCACGCTGCGTGCGGATGCTTCGCCCTTCCGCACCGCCGAAGCGTTTGGCGTTGAGGAAATCATCGACCCGCGCGAAACCCGGCCGTACCTGTGCCGGTTCATCGACGCAGCGCAGTCCCGCCTTGCCACTTCGGTGGGGCAGAAACCGAAGTACGGCGTACGACCTTAGAGTCACCACAACGAGGAGAGACCCATGAAACTCAGAAAGACACTGCTCGCGATCGCCACGCTTTTCGCCACCGCCTCGGCTTCGGCGGAAGTGAGCGAGGTGAAGCTGATGTCGCAATATGGCATCGGCTACATGCAGCTCACCGTGATGAAGGCCAACAAGCTGGTGGAGAAGCACCTCGCCAAGTCGGGCATGCCTGCGACCACCGTTACCTGGGCCACGCTCGGCGCGGGCGCCGCAGCCAACGACGCGCTGCTGGCCGGCAGCCTGCACTACGCGGCCGGCGGCACCGGCCCCGCGTTCATCCTCTGGGACCGCACGCGCAGCAACGTGGGCGTGCATGGCGTGGCGGCGCTCTCCTCCATGCCGAACCTGCTGGTCTCGCGCAACCCGGCGGTGAAGACGCTCAAGGACTTCACCGAAAAGGACCGCATCGCGATGGCTGGCGCCGGCTCCTCGGTTCAGACCATCTACCTGCAGATGGCCGTTTCGAAGGAATACGGCATCGAAAACTACAAGAAGCTCAACCCCCTGATGGTAAACCTGCCCCACCCTGAAGGCCTGCGCGCCATGCTTTCGGGCTCGGGCGAGGTCACCGCGCAGTTCACTTCTCCCCCGTTTCAGCAGCGGGCGCTCGAGGATCCGGCGGTGCACACAGTGCTCAACTCGTACGACATCATGGGCGGGCCAAACACGTTCCTGATGGTGTGGTCGACGAAGAAGTTCCGCGACGAGAATCCGAAGAGCTACAAGGCGGTGCTCGACGCGATGAAGGAGGCGACCGCCTTCATCAACGCGGACAAGCGCGCCGCGGCGGAGATCTACGTGAAGGAAGGCGGCGGCAAGGAGAATGTGGAAAAAATCCTCGCGATCATGAACGATCCGCAGGTTACCTACACGCTGGCGCCGGAACGCGTGCTGCCCTATGCACAGTTCATGCACAAGATCGGCACGCTGAAGACCAACCCCACGTCCTGGAAGGACCTCTTCTTTCCGGACATCCACGAGATGGCGGGTAGCTGAACACATGAAGGACGCCACGGCAGGCGCCCTCCTGCAGGTGGAGGGCGTGACCCTGCAATACAAGACGCGCGAGCACCACGTCACTGCGACCTACCGCGTGAGCTTCGACGTGCACCCGTCGGATCGCTTCGTGCTGCTGGGGCCTTCGGGCTGTGGCAAGTCGACGTTGCTCAAGGCGGTCGGCGGCTATATCGCGCCGACGGAAGGCACCATCCGGCTGAAGGGCGTGGAGGTGAAAAAGCCCGGCGCCGACCGCGTGATGGTATTCCAGGAGTTCGACCAGTTGTTGCCGTGGAAAACGGTGAAGCAGAACGTGATGTTCGCGCTCGAAGCTTCGAAGCGCCTCAGCGGGAAGGAGGCCGAGGACCGCGCCATGGCGTACATCGGCAAGGTGAACCTCACGCGTTTTGCCGACTCGTATCCACACACGCTTTCCGGCGGCATGAAGCAGCGCGTGGCCATCGCGCGCGGCATGGCGATGGAGCCGGACATTCTATTGATGGACGAGCCGTTCGCGGCGCTCGATGCGCTGACGCGACGCAAGATGCAGGACGAACTGATGCAGCTGTGGGAGGACACGCGCTTCACGGTGCTCTTCGTGACCCATTCCATTCCCGAAGCCGTGCGCATCGGCAATCGAATCCTGCTGCTGTCGCCGCATCCGGGCCAGGTGAAGGCCGAGCTCAACAGCGACGGCTCCGATCCGGAGGATCCGGCGAGCGGCAAGCGCCTGTCTGATCGCATCCACGAGATGTTGTTCGTGGATGCCGAAGGCGAACCCGAGGCGGTGCACCATGGCTAGCGCGCCGCTGGAACGCCCCGAATACATTCGCGAGCAGGTCGAGGAGCACGACTTCGGCGTGGTGCACCGCAAGCTTGGGCTCGGCGAGCGCATCTACGGCAGCGGCTTCGTGCGCAAGAGTTGCCTGCTGCTGATCCTCGCCTGCCTCTGGCAGGCCTACGCGAGCTACCTCGACAATCCGCTGGTGTTGCCTACCTTCACCGATACCATGAAGGCGTTCCTCTCGCGCATCGCCGACGGCGAGCTGCTGCGCAAGTCATGGGCGTCGATCAAGGTGCTGCTGATGGGCTACAGCATCGGGCTGGTGCTGGCGCTCGTGCTGACCATCCTGGCGATGGCCTCGCGCCTGGGCAACGACCTGCTGGAAACACTCACCGCGATGCTCAACCCCCTGCCCGCCATCGCGCTGCTGCCGCTCGCGCTCATCTGGCTGGGCCTGGGCAACGCCAGCATCGTCTTCGTGCTGGTGCACGCGGTGATGTGGCCGATCGCGCTCAACACCCACTCGGGTTTCCTCGGCGTCTCGCCCACGATGCGCATGGTGGGCCGCAACTACGGGCTCACCGGCGTTCGCTACGTGGCGAAGATCCTGATTCCCGCCGCGTTCCCGCACATCCTCGCCGGCCTCAAGATCGGCTGGGCGTTTGCCTGGCGCACGTTGATCGCCGCGGAACTGGTGTTCGGAACGACATCTGGATCCGGCGGCCTCGGCTGGTTCATCTACGAAAACAAGAACGTTCTCGACATTCCGGCGGTGTTCGCGGGGCTCTTCTGCGTGATCATCATCGGCCTGCTGGTGGAAAACCTGATCTTCCGCACCATCGAAATGCGCACCATCCGCAAATGGGGAATGCAATCGTGAGCGACACACCTGTCACCGACGAATACATCCGCAAGGGTGAGTTCAATCCGCTGTGGGAGCAGATGCGGTCGCTGGACCCGCAGTTCATGGAGGCGTATCTACGCTTCCGCGACGTGCCGCACCAGAATGGCCCGCTGCCGCCGAAGTTCAAGGAGCTGATTCTTGTCGCCATCAACGCGGCGACAACTCATCTCTATGCGCCCGGCGTGCGGCGCCACATGGCGAATGCATTCAAGGCGGGAGCGACAAAGGAGGAAGTGCTGGAGACCATCCAGCTGGTGACCATCATGGGGATCCACTCTTGCAACCTGGCGATCCCTATCCTGGTGGAAGAGCACGAGAAACATCTGGCGCAGGAGAAGTAGGTCGTCATTCCCGCGAAGGCGGCATTGGAGCGAAAAAAAATGCTCTCCTTCGGTGATCTGGGTTCCCGCCTTCGCGGGAATGGCGCAAGCGCGAGATCGCGGGAACGACGAATTTCGTGCGCAATAGCGGATCGAAACCCTGCGGCGCCCGGCTGATTCCCCGAACGTATTGCCGCGAGCCCCCTCCAACGGGGCATGCTCCACGTCATCATCAATTCCAACGCCGGGCCTGGCCATCCGCCAGGCATCGTGCAGGAGCTCGAGCAGCTGATTGCGCAGTCGGGCGTCACGGCCCAGGTCCACTGCGCGAGCGGCGGAGAGCAATTCGAGGCGCTGCTGCGAAAGGCAGTCGCGCAGTTTCCGCCCGTGGTCATCGTGGGCGGTGGTGATGGCACCGTCAGTTCCGCGGCGCGCATCACCCTGGGAACGCCGACCGCACTCGGAATTCTTCCGATGGGCACGCTCAATCACTTCGCCCGTGACCTGCTGCTTCCGACCGTGCTCAGCGAGGCAGTCCGGGTGGCGATCTCCGGGCGGGCAACGCGGGTGGATACCGGTGAGGTAAATGGCGTCGCATTCCTGAACAATTCCAGCATCGGGCTCTACCCCGATGTGGTGCGCGACCGCCAGCGCCAGCAGCGACGCCTGGGCCGCAGCAAGCGCGCTGCGATGTTGTGGGCGGTCCTGGCGGTCCTGCGCCGCACGCCGCTGCTGCGCATGCGCCTTGAACTGGATGGCAAGGCGCAGGAGTTTCGCGGTCCATTCGTTTTCGTCGGCAACAACAACTACCTGATGGAAGGCTTCCGGATCGGCAGCCGCGAGCGCCTCGACCAAGGACGGCTCAGCGTCTACACCACGCGCCGCAGCAGCGCAGGCGCGCTTTTGGGCCTCGCCATGCGCGCCCTGTTCCACCGCCTTCACCAGGCCCACGACTTCGCAGCCACGTTCGCACAGCAACTCACGGTGGAGCTCAAGCACCGCCGCGTGCTGGTCGCGGTGGATGGCGAGGTCCGTTCGATGGAAACTCCCCTGGTCTTCCGCATCAACCCGCGCTCGCTGGTTGTGCTGACACCACTCGAGGTTTCCGCCACATGAGGACCATCGCCCAGCTATCGGACCTGCACTTCGGGCGCGTGAACGTCGAGCTGCTCGCGCCATTGCGCAAGGCGCTCGAAGCCCTGCGACCTGACCTGGTGGTGGTTTCCGGTGACCTCACGCAGCGAGCGAAGACGCGGGAATTCGAGGAAGCACGCGCCTACCTCGACACGCTGCCAAAACCCCAATTGGTGGTGCCTGGCAACCATGACGTGCCGCTCTACAACGTCTTCATGCGTTTCCTGCAGCCGTATGCGCGCTACCAGCGCTTGTTCAGCCAGGACCTCGAGCCGCACCACATCGATGGTGAAATCGCGGTGGTTGGCGTGAACACCGCGCGCTCGCTGGTGTTCAAGGGCGGGCGCATCAACGAAGAGCAGGTGGCGCGCGCGCAATCGCTCCTCTGCCCTCTGGGCGTGGAGGTGATCAAGATACTCGTCACGCACCATCCCTTCGACGTCCCCGAGGATAGCCGCGAGGACGACCAGATCGTCGGGCGCGCGAAGATGGCGCTCGAGACCCTGGCCGGCTGTGGCGCCGATGTGCTGCTCTCCGGGCATCTTCATGCAACCCACGTCGGTCACACCGCCGACCGCTACCGCATCGCGGGCCTGTCGGCGCTGGTCGTGCAGGCGGGGACCGCGTTGTCAACGCGGGGACGCGGCGAGAGCAACTCGTTCAACGTGCTCCTGGTCGCGCCGCGTCATATCGAGGTGCAGCGCCACGCGTGGGACGGCACCGCGTACCGGCGCGAGGCGAGCGAGGCCTTCAGGCATTCGGACACGGGCTGGACCAAGGCCGATGCGGGCCCCTGAGCCGCACGCGCCGGGGATTTCGTCGCGCGCACTTGCTTTGCTCGGCTGGGGCGCGCTACTCGCCAGCATCAGCGTCTTCCTGACGCTCGCGTGGGACGTCACGACCCAAGCGCCGCTAGTGCTGCTCGACGCGCGCGTCGCAAACTGGCTGCACACGCACGGCTCGCTCGAACTCACTGCGTTTCTGTACGCGGTGACGCAGCTCAACTCGACCGTGGGCCTCGTCGCGATGACTCTCATGCTCCTCGGAATACAGGCGCGCATGCGCGAGTGGTACTGGATGCTGAGCGTGGCGCTCGTGGTTGGCGGCGGCATGCTGCTCAACCTGCTCCTCAAGCACCTCTACCAGCGCGCTCGGCCGGTCTTCGACAACCCGTGGGTGATGCTCACCACCTACAGCTTCCCCAGCGGCCATACCGCGGGCGCCACCGCGTTCTACGGCGTGTTGGCGGCCTTCCTGGTGACACGCACCCGCGACCGATGGTCGCGTGCGGCGATTGTCTGCGGCGCGGCGCTGGCAGTGGCGCTGGTGGCGTTCTCGCGCATGTACCTCGGGGCGCACTATCTCAGCGACGTGGTGGCGGCCGCGGCATCAACCGCGGCCTGGCTCACGCTCGCGCTTTCCCTGGTGCGCTCGAGGGTGCACCGCAAGCTCGCGCTGCAGGCCGCCGCGGCAAACTAGCTCTCCGTTCGATGGCCGCTGGCACCGGCCCCAGGCCCTCGTGACGGTGCACCCCGTCGCGAACAGCAATGCGGCTTCAGTTCCTCAACGCGGTAAGGATCAGCCCGGCACCCGCAACCATCAGCAGTATCAGGATCACGCGGCTGAATTTCTTCGCGTCGACGCGTTTGTAGAGCCAATGCCCCACCCGCGCCCCGACGACACACGACGGGACGGCAATCAGCATCAGCGGCAGCAGGGAGGCAGTCACCATCCCCGCGATAACCTGCACCACCAGCGCCAGGAGCAGGATCGCAACGTTGAAACCCTGGAAGATCGCGCGCCGTTCTTCCTTGGCCCAGCCGTGCAGCTCGGCCCAGATCGTGGGCAACACGCCCGAGAGTCCGATCAGGCCGCCGAGGATTCCACCGAGGAAACCGACGGCGCCATCGCCCACACGACTCGAATCACGACGCTTTTCCACGCGCATCCACAAGAAGAGTGCACACGTGATGATGAGCACGATCCCGAGGCCGATCCGGAATGCCTTGGGTGAGATCAGCGGCAGCAGCAGCACACCCAGCGGCACGCCAAGGAGCCCGCAGATCACAAACGGCGCGAGCCGGCGGAAATCGATTGAGCGCCAGATGGCCGGGAGCGTCTGCGCCTGTGCCGCCAGCGAACACACCATCACCAGGGGAGCGCTCGCGCTCGGGGCCAGCACCAGCGCCCAAAACGGCAGCGAGCTGAGAGCGAAGCCGAAACCCGTGAGGCCCGAAGAGAAACCGCCGAGAAATGCGCCGGCGAACACCAGCAGTTCGGTCACAATGTCGTTCCCATGAACGCATTCTGCTGGAGAACCGAATGTCCGTGACGTCCCATGCCACGCAACCGATCGGCCCGAAGGTCGAGGGCTGGTCCGCGCGCGCCTTCCCACCCACCACGCCGAAATCCGGCCACTACGTGCGCATCGAGCCGCTCAATGCCGCGCGCCACGCGAATGACCTCTTCGAGGCCAATGCCGCGGACAGCGACGGCAGCCACTGGACCTACCTATTCGACGAAAAGCCCGTGACGCTCGAGGCCTATACCGCCTGGGTGCAGAAAGGCGCCTCGACGCAGGACCCGATGTTCCACGCGATCGTCGATCTCGCCAGCGGCAAGGCCGTCGGCGTCGCGGCCTTCATGCGCATCGACCGCAGCCACGGCGTGATCGAGTTGGGGCACATCAACTTCGCCCCGCGCCTGCAGCGCACGCGCCAGGCCACCGAAGCGATCTACCTCATGATGGCGCGCTCCTTCGACGAGCTCGGCTACCGCCGCTTCGAATGGAAGTGCGACGACCTCAATGCCCCGTCGCGTGCCGCCGCGAAACGTTTCGGCTTCACCTACGAAGGCACCTTCCGCAAGGCAATCGTGTACAAGGGGCGCAGCCGCGACACCGCGTGGTACTCGATCGTCGACAGCGAATGGCCTGCGGTGAAGGCCGCCTTCGAGGCGTGGCTCGCCCCTGCCAACTTCGATACCGAAGGCCGCCAGCGCGAGCGGCTGCAGGCGGCCCGCGGCTGATCACGGCCGGCGAAAGCCGGCCGCCTCCATTCCGGCGTGGTGATCCCCTCGCGGTCGGGGCGCAGGAATCAGGGCGTGCCCGGGTGCGGGCGCATCGGCAACTCGATCGTCGAGCCATCGGCGCCGCCGCAACGCAGCGTGAGTTTCGGCGGCCGGCCGTGGGGCACGGGTGGGAAATGTTCGGCATCTGCGCCAGCGATCGCCACTCGCAGGCGGCTGCCCTTCGCGAACACCCACGAAACCGGCAGCAGGCCGATATCGAGTGTCGCGGGCCGGCCGCGCTCGAGCAGTTTCGCCGCCGCACGCGTGTACGGGTGATACGGCCAATCGCTCACGTAGTTGGCAGGAGGCTTCGCGGTGGCGCGGTGCAGCGCGCGCAGCATGCCTTCGGTGACGTAGTGGCTCTTGCCCCCGGCGTCCACCTCGCTCAGGTAGACGAAGACGCCGGCATCGGGCTGGCTCGATTCAAGTGTGATGTGCGCGACCGCATGGCCGGTGAGTTCCATCGCGCCCTCGAACGGCGTGGTCTCGAAGGTGGCCATGCCCTCCTCGCGGCCATTCCAATCGGGGTAGTACTGCTTGATGTCCTGCAGGCCGAGGCGCTCGTAGCGGGTCGCGCGGCCGGTGCTGGTGGTGAAGTCCACCTGGTAGTCGACCGTGTGGGCCACGGGTTTCTCTTTCACCAGGCCCTTCGAGGAGAGATACATCGGCGCCGCGCGTGGCACCGGAGGCCAGGCATCGGCGCCGCGCCACTCCTCGCCGTGCACGCTGAAATAGTGGATGCGCTGCTCCGCCTCGATGCCGTTCTCACGGCCCATGAGGTAGCGGTCGAAGAAGCGCACCACGTCTCCCCACAGGTTGAAGCGCGGCACCTGCTGGTCGCGCCACGGCGAGCCGTTGGTGCGCGCGCCGTGGTCCCAGGGCCCCAGCACCATGAAATGGTTGTCGCGCTTGAGCGTGTTGAATCGGCTCACGGTGGCACTGCTGTAGCCGGATCCGTCGAACCAGCCCGAGCACGAGTAGATCGCGACTTCGGGGCGGATGTGGTCGAAGTAGTGGTACGGGCTGCAGACTTCGAGCGTGAGCGCGGGATCGTGCGTGAGGCCTTCGCCGCGGTACGCATATTCGGGCGCCGCGTCGTGCAGGTTGAAGCTCTGCTGGTGCTCATGCATCGCCTGTTGCAGCAGTACGCCCTCGGGATCTTCATCCACCGGCGCGGGGCCGCGGTACCCCGGATCGCCGAAGTAGGCGAACTTCCTGATCTCCTCGGTCTTGTTGTGGTCGAGCGCCACGATGCAATCGTTGTAGAGGCCGGTCCAGACCTTCGAGAGCATGCCACCGGGATAGAGCTGATCGGCGTAGATCTCGCCGATCGCGAACAGCGGCGCGATGGCCTTCACGGCCGGGTGGCCAGTGCCCGCCAGGAACACCGAGGCCGCGCCGGGGTACGAGATGCCGGTGGCGCCAATCGCCCCGTTCGACCACGCCTGCGCCACGATCCAGTCGGCTATTTCGCGGAAATCCTCGCGCTCGTTGGGCGAGCGGAACGAATCACGCACGCCGAAGCTGGCGCCCGTGCCGCGCACGTCCAGAACCACCATCGCGTAGCCGCGCGGCACGAAGGCATCGCGGTAGCGAAACGCCATGGGTGAGTATTCCGCCACGGCGCCCTCAGTCTTGAAGCGGCGGTAATAAGGCGTGGCGATGACAAGGGTGGGGAAGCGCGTGTCCGCGGGCAACCCCTGCGGCAGGTACACGTCGACGGCGATGCGCACGCCGTCGCGCATCGTGACGTAGCGCGAAAACGGCAGCTTCGGCAGCGCATGCTGCGCCGGGCGCGAGGCCATGTAGGCGCCCGGTGAGACCTTCCAGGCTTTCGAACCTTCGTCGCTATCGGACACGATCCCCTCTCCCGCCGTCTACCAGGCCAGCGCGTAACACTCGCGCCGTGGATCCGCGCCCGCATGGCGCAGGCCGGTCGCCGGGTCCTGCATCACCGCGCAAACACCACCGCCCGCCGCAGGAAACTTCGCCCACAGCTGCACCTGGTGCCCCATGGCGCGCAGCGAGCCGATCACCGGCTCCTCGATAGCCGCTTCGAGGCACAAGGCGCCCGCGACGTAGTCGTGTGGTGCAAACGAATTGGGGAAGTTCATGCTCCACGCCCGCGGCATCTCGATGGCGCGCTGCAGCGGCATGCCGAACTCGACCACGTTCAGGAATACCTGCAGCATCGCCTGCATCTGCACGTCGCCGCCCGGCGTGCCGAGCGCCATGAAGGGCCTGCCGCCTTTCGTGACCAGCGCAGGTGCCGGCGTGAGGCGCGGCCGCTTGAGCGGCGCGACACACGAGGGGTGCGACGGATCAAGGCGCGATTGCGATCCACGCGAGGAAATCGCGAGGCCGGTGCCGGGAATCACCGGCGTGTCATGGGTGTTGTCGCTGAGCGTGCCGGAATAGACGTTGCCCTGGCGATCGATCACCGAGCAATAGATCGTGTCCTTCGCGTGCGCCATCGCGCGATCGGGCGCGGCGCGCTCCAGGCGATCGACATGGCCGAGGTCGCGGCCTTCGGCGCCCTTTGGCCGGCCGGGCCTCGGCATTTTCCCGAAGGCGCGGGTGCGATCGATGCGCGCGCGCTGCGAGGCGGCGTATTCATCACTCAGCAGTCCCGCGACGGGAACATCAACGAACTTCGGATCGCCAAGATAAGCCTCGCGATCGGCGAAGGCGAGGTTGAATGCCTCGGCCACGACATGCAGGTAGGCCGTCGAGTTGTGGCCGAGTTTCGCCACCTCCATGTCGCGCAACGTGGCGAGCGCCTGCAGCAGCGTGAGGCCCTGGCACCACGCGGGGTTGGCGTGGATCTCGTATTCGCCGTAGCGAATCGAAAGCGTCTCCTCGACGGGAACCTCGAAGCCCGCGAGGTCGGCGGCGGTCATGAAGCCGCCTTCCTGCGCATGGTAAACATGGATGGCCCGCGCCACCGGGCCGCGATAGAAATAATCGCCAGCCGCTTTCAATCCCGCCTCACGGTTGCCCGCGCGCTCGGAAGCTTCGATCATGCCGTTGATTGTGCGGCCGAGATCGGGTTGGCGGAAGAGTTCGCCCGGCCTTGGCGCACGCCCACCGGGCAGGAACACTGCCGCACTCGAGGGCCAGCGAGCGAAACTGGCCGCGTCGGCCGCGATGCTGTTGGCAAGCGTGGCGTAGAGGCCGAAGCCGTTGGTGGCAAGTTCCGCCGCCGGCCGCGCGGCCTCGGCGAAGGAGATGGTGCCGAAGCGCCGCAGCGCCTCGATGTGTGTGGCGGGCGCAGCAGGAATCACTGTGCGCAGCAGGCCTTCGGGAATCGCACTGCCGAGTGATCGCAGGCGTTCCACATCGGTGCCCGCGGGCCAGTAGCCCAGCCCCGCGAGGCTCGTGACCTTGCCAGAGGCCGCCTCGTAGAAAAGCGTCGGCGCGACGCCCGCGAAACTCACGATGTCGGGCTGCAGCACCGCCAGCGCCATCGCGGCCGTGACACCGGCATCTACCGCGTTGCCGCCGTTATCAAGCACGCGGGCCGCGGCAAGCGCGGCGAGGTAATGCCCGCACGACACCGCGTATTCGCGCCCCATGAGCGTCGGCCGGAAACTTTCAGCCGGGGCACTCGTCTTGTACGACGGCTTGGCTTCGATCTCAACCTCCGGATTTGCGGCGGTGCAGCTCCAGCTGGAAGGGCACGGTGTAGTCGTAGAGCGTGTGATAGACCGCTTCGATCACCGAGGGATCGTATCCCGCCTCGACGCCCCACGCCCGGCGATCCGCGTAGAACTTCTCCCAATGCCCCGGGTTGCGAATGCTTTCCTCATCGGGTTTGTGGCGCACCGCCTCGCGTACGTAGTCGAGGCGTTTTCCCAGCATCCGGATGATTTCGCGGTCGAGCTCGCTCACGGCCATGCGAACCTCGGCCATGTCCTTGCACTCTTCCGGCGCCTTCATGCTCAGCGCGTGAGCTCGATGCGCTTGTCGCGCACCACTTCACCGAGGCGTTGGCCTTCCTCGCGCAGGAATTCGGCGAACTGCGTCGCATCACGGAACTCGGATTCGACGCCCATCGAATGGACCTTCTCGAGGAAGGCCGGCGAGTTGCCGATTTTCTGCAACTCCGCGGCGAGTTTCTGGCGCGCAGCCACCGGCACGCCACGCGGCGTGACGAAGCCGTACCAGTTACCTGCGTACAGCCCCCGGATGCCCTGCTCCTCCATAGTCGGCACGTCGGCGATGGTATGCAGGCGCTTCGGGCCCGCGACGCCAAGGATCTTCACCTTGCCCGCCTTGCGATGCTGCTCGACGTTGTAGGCGTTGACGAAAGCGATGTCGACCTGGCCACCCACCAGCGCATTCACCGCCGGGGACACGCCCTGGAAAGGCGCGTGGATGAAGCTGGTGCCGGTGAGTTTCTCGAAGGTCGCGAGGCCGAGGTGCGAGGTACTGCCGATGCCGTAACTCGCCGCGGAGAGCTTGCCCGGATTGGCCTTGGCATAGGCCACCAGCTCATTCATGTTGTTCGGTGGCAGGTCCGCACGCGTAGCGAGCACGAACGAGACGCGCGCCACCATCGCCACCGGATCGAAATCCTTGAGCGGGTCGTAGGGCAGCGGCTTGTAGACCGAAGGATTGATGGCGTGGGTCTCCGCCGTGACGGCGAGGATGCCGTAGCCGTCGGCGGGCAGCAGCATCGCGGCCTGCGTGCCGATGATGCCGTTGGCGCCACCCTTGTTCTCCACCACCACCGGCTGCGAGATCGAACGCGTCAGCTGGTCGGCGGTGAAGCGCGCCACCGTGTCGGTGACGCCGCCTGGCGGCCACGGCACGATCATCTTGATGGGTTTGTCCGGGTACTCCGCCAGAGCCGGCATTACCGCGCCCAGCAAACCGGCGCCGAGGACCAGCAACCACGCACGTCTCGTCTTCATGCCATCTCCCTTGGGGATCATCGGACAGGTTTTTCGGAATATGTCGCGCCGGCCTCGCGGAACCACAGCCGCAGGTAACTCACGAAGCTGCGCCGCGCGACGAGCTCCATGGCGCCATCGTCGAGCGGCCGCAGCAGCACCGCGGTTTTGCCCAGGCGGGTCTGGGCACAACGGCCGGGGCCCAACTCGCGCGGATGCAGGTCCAGCGGGCAATCGCGCGCCAGCAACTCGCGCACATTGGCGCCGCGTAGTACGAGCACAACATTGCCGCCACCGATTTCAGTGACCGACGAGTGGAGTTCGCCAATCGCGGCCTGCAACGCGTTCACGAGTGCTGCCGAATCCGCCGTCGAGAGCACCAGCCATTCGTCAGGGCCGAGCCAGCAGACGGTGTGTTCACCGGCGCGCGCAGTGGTGTTCGCGACGCGCGGGAGATCCACTCCAAACACACCCTTGATCGCGGCGAGGAACGCGGCATCTTCCGGATCACCCCGCAGGTTGAGGTGCGCGAGGCCCATGCGTTCGGCAACCTGGACGTTTTCAGACATTCTGGCGCGCGCCTTCCGGATCAACAAACACCGCGCCGGATATAACCGCGCGCATCACGCGACCATCGGCCAGCGGAATCTCCACACGTTCGCCCATGCGCTTGCGCCCGTTCTTCACCAGCGCCATCGCAATCGAGCGACCGAGGAAGGCGCTGAAATAACTCGAGGTGACATGCCCGAGCATCGGCACCGGCACGTTTGCACTCGCGTCGCTCACCACCTGGCCGCCCTCGGGGAGCACCTCGGCAGGGTTTTCGGTGAGCAGGCCCACGAGCTGCTTGCGGTCCTCGCGGCTGGTGTCGGAGCGCGCGAGGGAGCGGCGTCCGATGTAGTCCTTGCCCTTCGCCATGATCCAGTCCATGCCGAGGTCGACAGGCGTGACCGAGCCGTCGGTGTCCTGGCCCACGATGATGAATCCCTTCTCGGCGCGCAGCACGTGCATGGTTTCGGTGCCGTAGGGCGTGATGCCGAAAGGTTCGCCCGCCTGCATCAGCGCCTCCCACATCGCCGGCGCCTGGTTTCCTTCCACGTTGACCTCGTAGGCGAGTTCACCCGAGAAGCTGATGCGCATGATGCGTGCGGGAATGTCCGCCACCGTGCCATCGCGACAGGCCATGAACGGAAACGCCTCGGGCGCGAAGTCGACGTCCTTGCAAACCGCCTGAAGCACCTTGCGGCTTTCCGGGCCCACCACTGCCGCGGTGGCGAAATGTTCGGTGACCGAGGTGAGGTAGACCTTCAAATGCGGCCACTCGGTCTGCAGCCAGCGCTCCAGCCATGTCATGACGCGTGCAGCGCCGCCGGTGGTGGTGGTCATGAGGAAGTGGTTCTCGGCCAGTCGCGTGGTCACGCCGTCGTCCATCACCATGCCGTTTTCGTCGAGCATCAGGCCGTAGCGGCATTTGCCGACACCCAGCTTGCGCCACGCGTTGGTGTAGACGAGGTCAAGGAATTCCGCGGCGTCGGGCCCCTTGATGTCGATCTTGCCGAGTGTCGAGGCATCCATGATGCCCACGCGGCTGCGGGTGGCGAGGCATTCGCGATCGACCGCCTGTCGCAGCGTCTCGCCAGCCTTGGGGAAATACCAGGGGCGCTTCCACTGGCCCACGTCCTCGAAAAGCGCGCCGTGCGCTACATGCCACGCATGGATCGGCGTAGTGCGGATGGGCTCGAACAGGTCACCGAGGTCGGGGCCCGCGATGGCGCCGAAGGTGACCGGCGTGTAGTTGGGCCGAAACGTCGTCGTGCCGGTGGCTGCGATCTCCTGGCCCAGTTCCGCCGCGAGGATCGCCATGCCGTTGATGTTGCCGAGCTTGCCCTGATCGGTGCCGAATCCCAGCGCGGTGTAGCGCTTCACATGCTCGATCGATTGGTAACCCTCGCGTGCGGCCAGCGCGATGTCGGCGGCGCTCACGTCGTTCTGCAGGTCGACGAATTGTTTCGGTCCGCGCCCGGGCGCATGTCCCGAAGGTACGAGCCATAGAGGTTGCAGAGGCTGCTCGCGGAATTCCGGCAGGACCGCGTGCCGCGGGAGCGCCGCTGCGTCGAAGCCCGCGAGGCGGGCCGCGTTTGCGCCGGCTTCCACGCCCTCCGCAAGGCAAGCCTCGAGCGCAAGGGCGCCGTTGCATGCGCCCGCCGAACGTTCTGCCTGGATGGGTGCACCGGGGATAAAACAGGCCTTCGCTGCGTCGTAGGCCGGGCGCGCGCCCGACTGCGCGTGCAGGTGCACCGCCGGGCTCCAGCCGCCCGAGGCTGCGAGCAGGTCGCAATCGACGACACGCGTCGCGCCCGTGAGTTTTCCCGAGGCATCAACCGCGAGGACCTTGACGCCCGAGATACGTTTGCCACCAAGCGCCTGGGAGACCACCGAACCCATGATGACTTCGATGCCCGCCTTGCGCACCGCCGCCACCAGCGGACCCGAAGGTGCGGCACGCACGTCGATCACGGCGACAACCGCCACACCCGCCCGAGCGAGGTCGAGTGCGCTCTCGTAGGCGCTGTCGTTGTTGGTGAACACCAGCGCGCGCTGCCCGAGGCGCACGCCGTGCCGATTAGTGAAGCGCGACACCGCTGAGGCGAGCATGATCCCCGGCCGGTCGTTGTCGCCGAACACCAGCGGACGCTCGATGGCGCCGGTGGCGAGCACCACCTGCTTCGCCCGCACGCGCCAGACGCGCTCGCGGCTGCCGCGGCGCTCGGCTGGTGGCAGGTGATCGTTCAAGCGCTCGGCGATCGTGAGGTAGTTGCCGTCGTGATAACCGAACACCGTCGCGCGCGGCAGCAGGCGCACCTCGGGCATCGCGCGCAGTTCGGCCAGCGTCTCCTGCAGCCAGAGGGCTGCAGGCTTGCCTTCGATGGTGTGCGCGAGGTCGTGCAGCAACGTGCCACCCATCTCCGCTTGCTCGTCGGCGATGATCACGCGCGCACCAGCGCGCCCGGCTGCCAGCGCCGCGGCGAGCCCCGCGGGCCCCGCACCGGCGACGAGCACATCGCAATACGCGGTGGCCTTCTCATAGGTGTCGGGATCCGCCACCTCGGGCGCGCGCCCCAGGCCCGACGCCTTGCGGATGAAGTGCTCGTAGCGCATCCAGAAGCTCTTCGGCCACATGAACGTCTTGTAGTAGAAACCCGCCGGCATGATCCGCGAGAAGAGTCCAGTGACCGCCATCAGGTCGAAACCCGGACCGGGCCAGCAGTTCACGCTGGCGGCCACGAGGCCTTCGTGCAGTTCGATCTCGGTGGCGCGCGCGTTCGGCACGGTGTGCGCGCCCTCGCCCAGCTGCACGATTGCGTTGGGCTCCTCCACCCCCGCCGCCACCAAGCCACGCGGGCGATGGTATTTCCAGCTGCGCGCGACGAGCGTCACGCCGTTGGCGAGCAGGGCGGAAGCAAGGGTGTCACCCGGATGGCCTTCGTGCGTGCGGCCGTTGAAGGTGAAGCGCAGCGCGCGCGCACGATTGATGCGACCACCCTCGGCCAGGCGCCAGGGCTGCGTCATGCGCCCTCCCCCGGTGGCTTCTCGCCGACCTTGTACGAACCCTTGACGACGTAGGTCACGGTGTCGCGCTCGACGTTGAACCAGCGGCGGCAGCCAAACGCATGCCCCCACTGCTCGAGGTGGCGCCCGCGCGTGTTGTTGCGCATGAAGAGGTAGTCGGCCCACTGCGCGTCGGTGAGTGCCGCGGGATCCTTCGGGCGGACGATGTGCGCCTCGCCACCATAGGCGAACTCGGTCTGCTCGCGCGGCCCGCACCAGGGGCAGGTGATGATCAGCATGTCAGTGCGCCACGGCGGCTGCGCCGTGTTCGTCGATGAGGTGCCCGGTGGTGAAGCGCTCGAGCGAAAACGCGGCGTTGAGCTCGTGCGGACGGTTGTTGGCGACGGTGTCCGCAAAGGCCCAGCCCGATCCCGGCGTGGCCTTGAAGCCACCCGTACCCCAGCCGCAGTTGAAGTAGAGCCCCTTCACCGGCGTGAGGCCGATGATCGGCGAGGCGTCGGGGCACACGTCGACGATGCCGCCCCACTGGCGATTCATGCGCACGCGCCCGAAGGCCGGGAATAGCTCGAGGATCGCGGCGAGTGTGCTCTCGATGATCGAGAAGCTGCCGCGCTGGCCGTAGCCGACGAAGGCATCGATGCCGGCGCCAACCACGAGGTCGCCCTTGTCCGACTGGCTCACGTAGCCGTGCACCGCGTTGGACATGACCACCGTGTCGAGCACCGGCTTGATCGGCTCGGACACCAGCGCCTGCAGCGGATGGCTTTCGATCGGCAGGCGCAGGCCCGCCATGGAGGCGATCACGCTCGAGTGCCCCGCAGCCACCACCGCGATCTTTTTCGCACCAATGAATCCGCGGCTGGTCTCGACCCCGGACACGCCATCGGCGCCGCGGCGGATGCCGGTGACTTCACACTTCTGGATGATGTGCACGCCGCGGGCATCGGCGCCGCGGGCGAAGCCCCACGCCACCGCATCGTGGCGTGCGGTGCCTCCGCGCGGCTGGAAAGAGGCGCCGAGAATCGGGTAGCGTGCGCCAGGCGAAACGTTGATGAGCGGCACCTTCTCCTTCACCTGGCGCGCGTTCATCACCAAGCCATCGACGCCATTCAACCGGTTGGCGTGCACGCGCCGCTCGATGTCGCGCATGTCCTGCAGCGAGTGCCCGAGGTTCATCACGCCGCGCTGGCTGAACATCACGTTGTAGTTCAGGTCCTGGGAGAGGCCCTCCCACAGCTTCATCGACTTCTCGTAGATCGCGGCCGATTCGTCCCACAAATAATTGGAGCGCACGATGGTGGTGTTGCGCCCGGTGTTGCCGCCACCGATCCAGCCCTTCTCGATCACCGCGACGTTGGTGATGCCGTGTTCCTTCGCGAGGTAATACGCGGTGGCCAGGCCATGCCCACCGCCGCCGATGATCACCACGTCGTATTCGCGCCGCGGCTCGGGGCTGTGCCAGGCACGTTCCCAGTTCTCGTGGTACGAGAGCGCGTTGCGCACCAGGCTGAAGATCGAGTATTTGCTCACGTCAGCATTCGATGATGTTCACTGCGAGGCCGCCACGGGAGGTTTCCTTGTACTTGAGGTTCATGTCGGCGCCCGTCTGCCGCATGGTGACGATCACCTGGTCGAGGGAGACGAAGTGCGTGCCGTCGCCGCGCAGCGCCAGGCGCGAGGCGTTGATCGCCTTGATCGAGCCCATGGCGTTGCGCTCAATGCACGGCACCTGAACCAGGCCGCCGACGGGATCACACGTGAGTCCCAGGTTGTGCTCCATGCCGATCTCGGCGGCGTTCTCCACCTGCGCGGGGGTGCCGCCCAGGACTTCGGTGAGGGCGCCGGCCGCCATCGAGCAGGCAACTCCCACCTCGCCCTGGCAGCCGACCTCGGCGCCGGAGATCGAGGCGTTTTCCTTGTAGAGGATGCCAATCGCGGCCGCCGTCAGCAGGAAGCGGACCACGCCATCCGCGTTGGCGCCGGGAATGAAACGCGCGTAGTAGTGCAACACCGCCGGAATGATGCCGGCCGCGCCGTTGGTGGGGGCGGTGACGACGCGACCGCCGGCGGCGTTCTCCTCGTTCACGGCAAGCGCGTACAGGTTGACCCAATCGAGCGCGGTGAGCGGGTCCTTGGCGGCGTCTTCCGGGGCGCTGCTCAACTTCTGGTGCAGCTCGCGCGCGCGGCGCTTGAGCTTCATTCCGCCGGATAACACGCCCTCCTGCTCGCAGCCGCGTTTCACACACGCCTGCATCACGTGCCAGATGTGGAGCAGGCTCGCGCGGATGTCCGCCTCGCTGCGCCACACCTTCTCGTTCTCCATCATCAATGCGCTGAACGAGAGACCGTGTTTCTTCGACATCAACAACAGGTCATCGCCGGTCTTGAACGGATAGGGCAGCCGCGTGCCCTCCTCCTTGATTCCGCGGGCGGCACCACCCTCGTCGTTCACGACAAATCCGCCGCCGACCGAGTAGTAGGTTTTCGCGAGCAGCTTCTCGCCGGCAGCGCCCAGCGCGGTGAAAGTCATCCCGTTGGGATGGAAGGGCAACGAGCGGATCCGATGGAAAACCAGGTCGCGGGGCTCGTCGAATGTGATGCGATGCGTGCCGAGGAGGACCACCTCCTTGCACTCTCGAATACCCGCCAGGCGGGCTGCGATGATCCCGGGGTCGATGGTATCGGGCGCGTTGCCTTCGAGCCCCATCAGCACCGCCTTGTCGCTGCCGTGCCCCTTCCCGGTTGCGCCGAGCGAGCCGAAGAGCTCGGTACGGATCGAATGCGCCGCCTCCAGCAGGTCGCCCTCGCGCAATGCCTGGGCGAACATCAGCGCGGCGCGCATCGGCCCCACCGTGTGGGAGCTCGAAGGCCCGATGCCGATCTTGAAGATTTCGAAGACGCTGGTGGCCATGGGGAGTTGGAGAGCGCGGAACGTCCGCCCGCCATTCAATCACCGAGGCCCGCGCTCATTTGGTCCCGACGCGACATCCAGTTGAATGTTTACGCCATCCCCAGAGGGAAGCGCCTTACACCACGGAACGGGCCGAGTGGGAGTTGCGGCGCGCGGCCGAGGGTCGCACGTGGAAGCGCGCGGTGAACGCGCGCGAGAAGTGCGAGCAACCGCCGAAGCCACATTCCAGCCCGATGTGGGTGAGCGAGAGGTCAGTGTTTTCGATCATCCACTTGGCGCGGGCCAGGCGCAGCTGCGAGCGGAAATCGCGCATCGTCATTCCCACGTCGGCGAAGAAGCGCCGCTCGAGCTGGCGCAAGCCGATGCCGAGCGAGCTCACCACTTCGTTTATCGGCTCCGGCTGGGAGACCTTCTGCTCGATCAGCAGCATGGCGCGGCGCACGAACCAGTCCTGCGCCTTGCGGGCGATCTCCGCCTCCGGCTGCGGCGTGCTCGACGGCAGCGGCTGGTCCTCGAGCAGGATCCGCAGCGCCTTGTTGGCGAAGGCACGCCCGCAATGCCGCTCGATCAGGAACGCGGCCAGGTGCACGACGCTGGTGCCACCCGCGCAGGTCATGCGATCGCGGTCCACCATGAACATCTGGTTGGTGACGAGGCGCAGCCGCGGGAACTCCATGGTGAAGTCCTCGCGGTGAAACCAGCTCACGCAGGTGACGTAGCCATTCAGCAGCCCCGCGCGGGCGAGCACGAACGACCCGGTGCACAGGCCTACCAGCGGCACGCCCACCTTCGCGGCGGACTTGAGGAATGCATAAACAGCAGGTGGAACCTTCTGGCCCTGGTGCAGGAGGCCGCCTACCACCACGATGTAGTCGTAGCTTTCGGGCGACTCCATCGGCTCCCACGGCCGCACCTCCGCGCCGGAGCTGGAGATCACCGGTTGCCCCGGATCTCCCAGCACGGTCCAGCGGCACTCCACCTGGCGGCTGCGGTCACCCTCGTCGGACGCGAGGCGCAGCACGTCCACGAAGCCGGCGAACGCCGTGAGCGTGAAGCGCGGCGTGAGGACAAACGCAACCTTGAGCTTGGGGGTATTCACCGCGGCTGCGGGGGGTGCTGCGGACTTGCGGGCGCGTACGGGTTTCAGCACTGCCATATCCCTCCATCAGGATGGAAATTAGCAGAATCCCGACACCTCCGGGAAAACGTGCAACTTGCAGCTAACCCCAGACGTCGCCCAGCACCCTCAACCAGTTCTCGCCCATCACCTTGCGGATGCGCGCTTCGGGCCAGCGGCGCTTTTCCATGGTGGCGGTGAGGTTGGGCATCTCGCCGATGGTGCGGATGCCCTCGGGGTTCTTCACCTCGCCGAAGTCGGTGAGCTTGCGCGCGTAGCCCTTGTCGTGGGTGATCCAGTCGAAGAATTCCTGCCCGTAGCCCTGGGTGAAGTCGGTGCCGATGCCCACCTGGTCCTCACCCACCAGGTTCAGCACGTACTCCATCGCCTCGACATAGTCGTCGACGGTGGATTGCGGCCCGCGCTTCAGGAACGGCGGGAACATGGTGACGCCCACGAAGCCGCCCTTGTCGGCGATGAACTTCAGCTGCTCATCACTCTTGTTGCGCGGGTGCTGCTTCATCCCCGCGGGCAGGCAATGGGTATAGGCCACCGGCTTCTTCGAGAAGCGGATCACGTCATCGCTGGTCTTCGCGCCCACGTGCGAGAGGTCGCAGAGGATGCCCACGCGGTTCATCTCCGCGATCACCTCGTGGCCGAATTCGGTCAGGCCGCTGTCGGTCTTTTCGTAGCAGCCGCAGCCCACCAGGTTCTGGGTGTTGTAGGCGATCTGCATCACACCGACGCCGAGCTCCTTGAACAGGCCCAGGAACGGGATCTGGTCCTCGATGCCCGCCAGGTTCTGCCAGCCGAGGATGATCCCCGTCTTGCCCTCCTGCTTCGCGCGGCGGATGTCGGCGGTGGTGTAGACCTGCGTCACGAGGTCGGCATTGTCGCGGAAGTGGCGCTTCCAGCGCGCCACGTTGTCCATGCTGCCGCGGAAGCCCTCCCAGATCGAGCAGGTGCAGTTAGCGGCCGTGAGGCCGCCACGGCGCATGTCCTCGAACACCTCGCGCGTGAAGTTGGAGATGATGAGGCCATCGATGACGATGGC
>JBDSMR010000104.1:0-24188 GCA_039915735.1 Usitatibacter sp.
TCGAGGTCGATGCCGGTGGGAATCGAGGTCATGCGGTCCAGCGGAATGCCGTTGTCGCGCGCGAGCTGGCTGCGAACGGCTTCACCGGTCGTGACGATGTGTGCATTGCCTTTCATGTAGAGCCAGCGCGTGCCGGGACCGCGATTCACGCGCGTGGACACATGGCGGGTGCGCACCACCGGCGGCGAATTGGCAAGGGTTGCGCAGGCGATGGCATCGAGCCAGCTGTCGGTGGAGCTGTGGCTGTTGATGACATCGACGTCCGCCCGGTGCTCGCCGATCCAGCGTCGCAGCGCCAGCAGGTCCGGCAGGCGCTTGCGGCGGATCGGCATCTCCACCACCGCCACGCCCATGCGGCGCGCCGCTGCGGTGATCGGCGCCTCGGGCGGCGCGAGCAGGGTCACCTTGTGGCCGCGATCGATGAAGCCTTTTGATTCAGTGAGGATGCGCACCTCCTGCCCGCCCCAGCCGCAGGAGTTCTCCGTGTGGACGATTGAAAGCGGGCGCGTGCTCATGCCCGGGCCTCCAGCAATTCGCCCGCGGCGCCAAGCAACTCATCGGTGGAAATGCCATGCAGCGCATCAGGCGCGCCACCCTCGGCGATCAGCACCCGGTACTGCGGCTGCAGCGGGATCCACTCGCGCTCGCCGCGATGTGTGCGGAACCACGCCACCGCGGGAGCACCGGACATCATCGCCAGGTGCAGGCTGCCGGTGTCCCCGGAAAACGCCAACGCCGCCTTCTCGATCACCGCCGCGAGCGCGGGGATGTCGAGTGTTCCGCGAAACACCTTCCACGGCGGCTCATGCAGCAGCGGGAGCAGCGCGTCCATGCCTTCGGTCTCGCGCTTGTTGGCGGAGCAGGACAACACCATGCGCAGATGCGGATGGCGTTCACGAAGGCCGGCGACCAATGCCGCCACCTGCTCCAGCGGCAACTCGCGCGCAACCGCGGTGGTGAAGGGGCTCACGTGGATGTAGCGGCCTTCGTCCTCCGCCTCGATGCCGGCGCCACGGCGCAAGGCCGGGTCGATCGCGATGGTGAGCGCCGGTATTGCGCCCGGGCCCTCACCTGGCAGGTTCGCCAGCACCGCGTGCATGAACTTCCATTTCTGCAGGTACATCGGCTCTTCGTAGTGCGGCTGCGTGATGGTGCGGGTGAAGAGCATTGCCCACCCCAGCGGGCCGCCATCCGCGGGCGTGCGCGAAATGCGTAGCGGCGCGCCGCTCGCCCAGGTGAGCAGCGACGAGCGATCGGAGCCGTTGGTGTTGATCACAAAGTCGAAGCCTTCCGCACGCAATTTACGCACGACGGCGATGTTGCCGCGCACTCCGGGGCGCGGCGAACCGGGATATGCCCATGTTCGAGCGATCCAGGGCGTGAGCGCGAAGACGTCGGAGACATGTGCATTCGCCATCACATGGATTTCCGCCTGTGGCCAATGATTGCGCAGCGCGCCGAGCGCCGGGATGAGGTGCACGTTGTCGCCCAGTCCCGCGAGCTCCATTACCAGAACTTTTCGCGGGGTTGCCTGCATCAGAGCGAGAAGTCCGGCGCGTAGCGCTCGAACCACACCTCGAGCACCGTGAGCGCCCAGATGCGCCCGGCATGGTTACGGCGCCCGGAGCGATGTTCCGCCAGCAGGCGGGTGAGCGCGCCTTCCCGGAACAGTCCGCGCCGCTGCAGGCCGCCGGGCCCAAGGCTGCGGTCGACCCTCTCGCGCAGTCCCGCACCGAGCCACTCGGAAAGCGGCATCACGAAACCCTGCTTGGGGCGGTGCACGATCTCGTGCGGCAGGAATTTCTCCGCGAGTTTCTTCAGCAGGTATTTGCGGGTGCCGTCCTTCACCTTGAGGCCGGGCGCGAGTTTCGCCACGAACTCGACAAACGCATGGTCGAGGAATGGCACGCGCGCCTCGAGCGAATGGGCCATGGTCGCGCGGTCCACCTTCACCAGCAGGTCGTCGGGCAGCCACAGCCGCATGTCGACGTACATGATTTTCTCGATGTAGTCGGCCGCATTGCATTCATCGTAGAAACGCGCGGCACTTTCGGAGATGCGCGTGTGGCGTTTGGCGAGGAACGCATCGGAGAACAGCTGCCGCTGCACCGCGAAGTCGAACACGTTGGGAATGGTGGCGTAGCGTTGCGACTTCGGCAGGCCAATGGCCTTCACCACGCGGTCACGCGCGATGACCGCGGGCAGGTGCGGCGCCAGGGCACGCAGCGGCGACCACGCGGCGCCCAGCGGCCCCGTGATGCGTTCCTCGCGCACGCGCTTGCCGTAGTTCGCATAGCCGCCAAAGAGCTCGTCCGCGCCCTCACCCGTCAACGCCACTGTCACATGCTGGCGCGTGAGCTGCGACAGCAACATCGTTGGCAGCGCCGCCTGGTCGCCAAAGGGTTCGTCGAAGACGTCGACCCAGCCGTCGAAGGCTTTGAGCACATCCGCGGGCGTGACCATGAGCGCGTGATGGCGCGCGCCGAGGTGCTTCGCGACCGCCGCCGCCTCCACGTGTTCGCTCTGCGTGGTGTCGTCGGCGAAGCCGAGGTTGAAGGTATCGATCGGGGCGCCACGCTCCTCGGTCATCAGCGCCGCGATCACGCCCGAATCGACACCGCCGGAAACGAAAGCACCCAGCGGCACATCGGCCACCAGCATCGAACGCACCGAGGCGCGCAGCTCCGCCTCCAGCCGCTCGAGCGATTCCTGCTCGCTCCAGCGCGGTTTGTTCGAATAATCCGGCAGCCAGTAGCGGAACAGGCGCAGCTCGCCGTCGCGCAGTGTCAGTGCATGCCCGGCGTCGAGCTTGTGAACGCCGCGGTAGATCGTTCGCGGCGCGGGAATGTATTGCGCCTCGAGGTAGAGCGCCAGCGCGTCGAGGTCGATCTCGCACTTGACCTCGGGATGTTCCACCAGCGCCTTCAACTCCGAGGCGAAAGCCAGCAGCCGACCATCCCACGAATAGTGCAGCGGCTTGATGCCGAGCGGATCGCGCGCGGCAAGCAACGACTGCTCGCGCGAATCCCACAGCGCGAAGGCGTACATGCCCTGCAGGCGGGGGAGCGCGGCTTCGCCCCACTGCGCGAGGGCCTGCAGCATCACTTCGGTATCGCCCTTCGTGCGGAAGACACGTCCCAGCGACTCAAGCTCGGTGCGCAACGCGCGGAAGTTGTAGAGCTCGCCGTTGTAGACCAGTGTGTAGCGCCCGTCCGCGGTGGACATCGGCTGCAGGCTCGAGGCGATGTCGATCACCGCAAGGCGGCGGTGGCCGAGGTGCGCCGCGCCCTGCTCGTAATAACCTTCCGCGTCCGGGCCGCGATGCGCCAGGCGGCGCGTCATGCGGCGAATCAGCTCGCCGCCGTCACTCGCGGCACGCGGGTCGACGAAGCCGCTCAGGCCACACATGCGGGGCGCGGAAAGTCTGTGGACGGGGGCGTCATGGCCGCGAAATTGTCTCACGCGGCAGCGGGCACGCGCTCGCGAGATAATGCGCCATGGACTCCCCCTCGATGACCAGCCGCCAGCTCTATGCGCGCCTGCTGCGGCACGTCTGGCCCTATCGCGGCGTGCTCTTCGCCGGCGTGGTGGCGATGATCGTGGGTGGCCTGGCAGACGCCGCGCTGGTGAAGATCACCGGGCCGCTGATCAATGAGCTCTTCGTGCACAAGGACCGCACGCTGGCCATCCTGCTGCCGCTGGCGGTCGTGGGCGTGTTCCTGGTGAGCGGCATCGCCAGTTTCACCTCCGGGTTCGCCAACCAGTGGGTCGCCAACAAGGTGATCCTCGACCTGCGCCGCGAGATGTTCGCCAAGGTGCTGCGCCTGCCGCCGGCGTTCTTCGACGAGGTCGCCACGGCGCAGCTGGTGGCGCGCTTCACCAACGACGTGAACAACATCGCCGCCGCCTCGACCAGTGTGCTCACGGTGGTCGTGAGGGACACCGTGACCATCATTGCGTTGCTCGCGATCCTGCTGTGGTCGAACTGGCAACTCACCATCATCACCTTCATCGTGATCCCGCCCATCGCCTTCGTGGTGCGCCGCTTCAGCCACCGCCTGCGCACCATGAGCCGCGAGAGCCAGAGCGCCGTGGGTGGCATCGCGGAGGTGCTCGACGAAGCCATCGGCAACCAGCGCGTGGTGCGCGTCTTCGGCGGCCAGGCGTACGAGGGCAAGCGCTTCGAGGAGGCGAGCCAACGCATCCGCCGCTTCAACATGAAACACGCCGTGGCGGCTGCGGGCACGGTGCCGGTCACGCAGCTGATCGTGGCATGCGCGATCGCGGCGATCATCTATTTCGCCGCCGGCCAGGCTTTCGGCGGATCGAGCGACGTCGGCAGCTTCATCGAATTCATCGCCGCCACCGGCATGCTGCTGCAACCGCTGAAGCGCCTCACCGGCGTGAACGAACACATCCAGCGCGGATTGGCGGCGTCGGAAAGCGTCTTCGGCCTGATCGACGAGCGCGGCGAGGAAGACCAGGGCACGGTGGTGCTGGACCGCGCGCAGGGCGCGGTGCGTTTCGAAAACGTGAGCCTCACCTACCGCAGCGCCTCGCGGCCCGCGCTGGACAACGTGAGCCTCGATATCCGCCCCGGTGAAACCGTGGCCCTCGTGGGCCAGTCCGGCAGCGGTAAATCGAGCTTGATCCACCTGCTGCCGCGTTTCTACCACCAGGACTCGGGCCACATTTCGATCGACGGCCATGAGCTGCAGTCTCTTACGCTGGAAAGCCTGCGCCGCCAGGTCTCGCTGGTCTCGCAAAGCGTGGTGCTCTTCAACGACACGGTGGCCGCGAACATCGCCTACGGCCGCGCGGAATCTGTCAGCGAAGCCGATATCGTGCGGGCGGCCGAAGCGGCCCATGCGATGGAATTCATCCGCGGCCTGCCGCAGGGGCTTGCGACCGAGATCGGCGAAAACGGCGCCAAGCTCTCCGGCGGCCAGCGCCAGCGCATCGCCATCGCGCGTGCCATCCTCAAAGACGCACCCATCCTGCTGCTGGACGAGGCAACCTCCGCGCTGGACACCGAAAGCGAACGTGCCGTGCAGGCGGCCCTGGAAGGCCTGATGCAGGGCCGCACAACCATCGTGATCGCCCACCGCCTGTCCACCATCGAGAAGGCCAACCGGATCGTGGTGATGTCCCAGGGCCGTATCGTGGAGGTCGGGACCCACCGCGAATTACTTGAAAAGGGCGGCATGTACGCGGGCTTGCATCGGTTGCAATTCGCCACAGCCTGAGCCTTGCGCAAGCCTGGCCCTTGGGTCAACGTGCAGGTAACTTGGAGCGTTGAAGGCAGGGAACCTTGGATGCGCTGATCTGGTCCACAAGTATATGATTTTTAGAATATTCTTAGTCCTTGCTCTGTCGCTGGCAGCCAACATCCCGGCCGCCGCGCTGCCGGTCGTCCCTGGTGAGTGGGCGCTGGCTCCCAAGGTTGGCCAGCAGCCCCGGCTACGCCTGTCCGGGGACTTGGCGTCTCGCGCCGTGCTTCCGGTCGTCTCTGCCGCAGAAATCGCATCCGTGCGTGCCGCCAACCAGCGCGCCGCCACCCGCAAGTCGAACCGCCGCTTGATCGTCGGCGTGGTGCGTCCGCAGGCAGTGCTTCCTGAAGCGTCGACGATGAACTGGGTCGCGGTCGAAGGGGGCTACGCCGCACGCGCGGCAGTGACCTCGCCCGAGGCCGGCTCCCTGCGCCTTGGCATCAACCTCATGGGTGTGCCGGGTGATGTCGAGATGGTTTTCTTCGGCTCGGACGACGAGCGGCTGGAAGGCCCGGTAAAGGTCTCGCAGGTGCCGGACCGTTTCGCGCCATGGTGGTCGCCGCTCACCGAAGGCGCCACGCAGACGGTGGAGTTCTTCGTGCCCGCCGGCCATGATCCGCGCGCCACTGGCCTGGCCATCACCGGCGCATCACACCTGTTCACCACGCTTTCGAGCCGGCTCACCAAGCGTCTCTCGGACATCGGCAAGTCGGAGGCCTGCGAGATCGACGTGATCTGCTCGCCGCTGAATTCAGGGGCGCAGTTCAAGCAGGCCGCCGCTTCGACCGCGCAGATGGTGTTCAACGACGGCGGCTTCACCGGCCTGTGCTCCGGCACCTTGCTGGCGGACTCCGACACGCTCACGCAAAAGCCGTGGCTCTACAGCGCCAACCATTGCTTCGACAATGATGCCACGCCGTACAAGACGGCGGCGCAGAAACAGGCGGTCGCCAATACCCTCAGCACGTTATGGATGTTCCAGTCCAATAGCTGCTCGGGCGGCGTGGGATCGACCTTTCCCGAAGCCACGTGGAGCCAGGTTTCCGGCGGCTCCTTGCTCGCGTACGCGGACCTCTTCAACGACGTGATGCTGGTGCGCCTGAACAATTCGCCGCCCGCTAGCGCGTTTTATTCGGGCTGGGACGCCAATCCGGTTTCCAGCGGCACCGCACTTACCACCATCCACCATCCGCAGGGCGATCTCAAGAAGGTCTCGCTCGGCACCTCTCTGGGCTTCGCGGTGCCAGCCGTGGGAGACGGCAACAGCTCCTTCATCCAGGTGCGCTGGAATTCCGGCACCACGGAGCCGGGCAGCAGCGGCGGCGGCATCTGGAGCCTCACCGGCGGCCAGTATTTCCTGCGCGGCGGCCTCTGGGGCGGCAGCGGTTCGTGCAGCAACGCCATGGGCATCGACTACTTCTCGCGCTTCGACCAGGTCTATCCCGCAATCGCTTCGTACATCGGGCCGGTGGCAGGGCCCACGGCGGATTACACCGACCTGTGGTGGAATCCGAACGAATCGGGATGGGGCCTCAACCTCACGCAGCATCCTTCCAACATCATCTTCGGTGTCTGGTACACGTATGAAGCCGACGGCACCCGCACCTGGTTCGTGATGCCGAGCGGCACCTGGAGCGCCAGCAACATCTACAGCGGCCCGCTGTACGCCACCACCGGGCCTTCGTACGCCGGCACCTTCACCGCCAGCAGCGTCCAGGCGCGGCAAGTGGGCAGCGGCACGCTGACGTTCACCTCCACCGGCGCGGGCACCTTCGCCTATGTGGTGGACGGTGTTTCCGGCACCAAGTTGATCCAGCGCCAGCCGTATTGAGGCCTTGAGCCCCGGGCTCCACCCGGCTACCCTCACGGGCATGCCGGCCGCCTGCCTCTCCGTCTCCATCGTCACCTTCCGGCCCGAGCCGCGCCTCTTTGCGCGCGCCCTTGCATCGCTGGTGGTGGCTATCGAGGAGGCGAGGCGTGCAGGCGAGCTTTCGCAGGCGCGCGTGGCGGTGATCGACAACAGCCCGCCCGAATGTGGCGAGGACGTCACGCAGGCGACGCAAGCCTGGCCGGCAAGCGCCGGAACACTCGAAGTGATTTCGGGGCAAGGCAACGTCGGCTACGGGCGCGCGAACAATCTCGCAATCGCACGCGCGCAGACAGATTTCCACCTGGTGATGAATCCCGACGTGGAGCTGGAGCCCGCCGCGCTGCGTGAATCGCTGCGAGCCGCGCGCGAGCATCCGGAAGTGGGCCTCGTTGCTCCCGCCGTGTATGGCGACGACGGCGAGCGCCAATACCTCTGCAAGCGATATCCGAGCGTCTGGGTGTTGTTCCTTCGCGGTTTCGCCCCGGCCCCGCTGCGGCGCAGGTTCGCCGGCGCCATCAACCGCTACGAGATGCGCGACCTGATCGGCGAAACGTACGTCGGCAACGTGCCGCTCGCCAGCGGCTGCTTCATGCTCGCGCGCACGCCGCTGCTCACCCGCCTCGGCGGCTTCGATCCGCGCTTCTTCATGTATTTCGAGGACTACGACCTGAGCCTGCGCGTGGGCCGCGAATCGCAGGTGGCCTATGTGCCCGAAGCGCGCATCGTGCATCACGGCGGCGAAGCCTCGCGCAAGGGACTGCGACACGTAGCGTGGTTCACGCGCTCCGCGTGGCGGTTCTTCGCCACGCATGGCTGGAAAATCGCCTAGGGGGGTTACTGCTCGCGGAAGGCGCGCTCGAGCAGGTCCTCGAGAGCGCGAATCGGCTCGTCGCGCTCGAAGAGCTCGAGGCGGTTGGACTTGAGGCGCTCGGAGATCGAACGGCGCTCGTCCTGATCCTGGCCCAGCCGCACCGCCGCCTGCACATAACTCTCCGCATCCGCGGTCACGAGCTCCGGCGCCCCAAGCGCTTTCAGCATCGCCTGGCTCTGGCGCCCGCGCATGAATTCTCCCGGCAGCGTGACGACCGGCAACCCGCTCGCAAGTGCGTCGAGCGACGTGTTGCCCCCCGACCAGTGCAGCGTGTCGAGCATGACGTCGCAGAGTTCGTTCAAGCGCAGGTAGGTAGCGTGTTTCACGTTCGGCATCAGGAAAAGCGTGCGGTCATGCACGTCCATCTTGTAGAGGCGGAAGGTGTTGCCCAGCCGCATGCCGAAGGACTGCGTCACGGAGTCGTGGCTGGAGGCGAAGAAAACCGCCAGGCCCTTCGGGTCCTGTGCCAGCACGCGCGCGATGAGAGCGTCATTGTCGGGATGGATCTTGAAGAGTGACTGCGGCACGAGGTAGATGGTGCGGTCCTCGGGAATGGCGAAGTCCTTGCGCGTCGACGTGTTCTCGCCCTTCGGCACCGCATAACGCGTGCCCAGGCCGGGCAGCAGGCCAAGGCGCTCCGAGTAGTGAGACTGTCCGTTCTCCGGCTCCATCGCCTCGCAGGAAAAAAACCAGTCGATGTTCGGATGACCGGGCGTGTTGGGATGTCCCCAGCCCGAGACCTGCACCGGCGCGAGCCTCAGGCCTGCGAGCGTGAAGGTCTCCGCATGCATTCCCAGCTCCGGGTACACGAGGACGTCGAGTTCGTCGGCGAGGATCTGCTTCGCCAGCACGTGCAGCGGGCGTCCCGGCATGTGCCTGAAGGTATCCGCGCCCGCGGCGATGGTGCGCGTGTCGTCGGCCACCCATTCGTTGGTGTAGTAGACGAATTTCTCGAAGCGCTTCGAATCCAGCTGCGTGACCCAGGGGCCGAAGTAACGTCCCGCCGTGCAGTTGAAGAAGAAGTGGCTGAGAAAACCCACGCGGATGCGATCGCCCCCCTTGCGCCTGGGGCGCGGCTCGAAGAACTGCGGCAGCTGTGGCTGGACCACGCGCTGCTGGAATTCACCGTAGCGGCGCTGCAGGTCGCGATCGTTGCGGCCCTGGTAGGCGAGGTAGAAGTTGGTCCAGCGCGCGTCGGAGAGAGCGCTCTCCGGCTTGGCGAAGCGAAAATTTCCCGCGGCCGCATGCAGGCGCTCCAGGCCTTCGCCGAACTCCTTGCGAACGATGTCGACGTGCTCCTTCGACACATATGTCTGCGGCAGCAGCAGGTTGGCGCCAAGGCCGGACTTGAGGTTCTCCGGATGTTTTTGCCACAGCTGCCAGTAGCCGCGCCGCGCCTCGTCGTAGCGGCCGGTTTCCGCGAGCAGGTCCGCCAATGCGTTGAGCGCCACCAGATTGTCCGGGCCCGCGGCTGCGGCGGACTTGTACGCGTCGAGCGCGCCTTCCGGGTTGCGCGAGCGGCGATGGATGTCACCAATCAGCAGCCACGCGTCGGCATGCGCGGGGTCGATATTGGCCGCAGCCTGAGCGTGTTTTAGCGCGAGCTTCACGTCGTTGCGGTTGTTGTACAGGCGCGCGAGGTTGAAGTGCGCGAGCGTGGAGCGCGGATTGAGCGCGATGGCGTAGTCGAAGGCGCGGACGGCGTCGTCGGTCTTGTCGAGGCCGAGCAGCGCGTAGCCGAGGTTGTTCCAGCCGCGCACGTTTTTCGGATCCACTTCCACCGCGGCACGGAATGCATCCACGGCTTCCTGCGCGCGGCCGAGGTCCAGGCGCACGGCACCCAGTTCGATCAGCGCCGGCGCCCACTTGGGCGCGCCTTCCACGGCGCGCGCAAAACGCAACTCCGCCGCGGCCAGGTCGCCTTTGTCGTGCAACACACCGCCCTGCAGCAACAGGTATGCGGGTTTCAGGCCGCCCAGCGTGATCGCATGGTTGGCGCTGTCGAGGGCCGCGTCGAACTGTCCCGCCTGGTGCTCGGCCACGCCCTTGAGGTGCCACGCATCGGCGCGCGCCGGCTGGGCCTCGATCACCTGTTGGTAGAGCGCAATCGCCCCGGCGAGGTCGCCGCCGCGATGCAGCTGCGCCGCCTGCTGCATGCGCTCCTGGCTCATGGGTGCCGCCATTCGTGTTCGATCTCGACCACGCCGTAGTCGCGCGTTTCGCCGGTCACGACGAACTCAAGCTCGAGCGTGTCGTAAAGGCGCAGGCCTTCGGGATCGAGGACGTGGACGCGGAACAGGTACTTGCCCGGCAGCAAGGCGAGCGACGGGAAGCGAACCATGAAATCGAAGTGCTGCGCTTCGGTGCGCTTCGGCGCATAGCCGTGTTCGTTGGAATGCGAGCCGAACACCGCGGCGCCATCGACGCGGACGATGCCGAAGAGCAGCACCGGAGCGCGATCGTCGGGCTCGAAAGCCCTCGCGTGCAGCACCATCGCATCTCCCCGCCGAAATGTGGTCTCGCGCGCGCCATCATCGCGGCTGATCCACGCTTCCGTGAGCCGCAACATGCCGGCCATGGCCTTGCGCCCTTCCAGCGATTCGCGTCCGGTTTTTTCCTGGTGGTAGGTGAGGTATTCGCGCGTGACGTCGAAACTCGACCCGCGCATGCGCACTTCGCCGTGGTGGATCCACAGCGCCTGGCTGCAGAGGGTCTGGATGTGGAACATGCTGTGTGAGCAGAGCAGCAGCGTGCCGCCTTCGGCGAGGTAGCGCTCCAGCCAGGCGACACATTTCTTCTGGAACGATTCGTCGCCGACCGCGAGCACCTCGTCGGTGATCAGCACTTCGGGGGAAAGCACGGTGGCCACGGCGAATCCCAGCCGCACCGCCATGCCGGACGAATAATGCTTCACCGGCTCGTCGATGTGCTCGCCGATGTCGGCGAAGGTGATGATCGAGTCGATTTTCTCGCGCACCTCACGCCGGGAAAGCCCCATGAGCGCGCTCGAAAGGTGGATGTTCTCGCGTCCGGTGTATTCGGGATGGAAGCCGCTGCCCAGTTCCAGCAGCGCGCCCACGCGGCCGTTGATTTCCACCGTGCCCTGCGTCGGCCGGACGACACCCGCGACGATTTTCAGCAATGTCGATTTGCCCGCGCCGTTTTCTCCGATGATGCCCACCGATTGGCCGCGCACCACTTCGAGGTCGATGTTCTGCAGCGCGCGGAAGTGCGGCACGTCACGGCTGCGAAAGAGAAGCGCTGCCAGCGTGCGCAGCCGGTCTCCGCTGGTGGAGATCTTGGGGTAATCCTTGGTCACGCCCTTGAGCGTGACGAGCGCGCCGGCCATCAGAGGAAATCCTCGAAGCTGGGCGAGAGGCGGTTGAAGACCCAGAGGCCACCGAGGAACACCAGCGCACATCCGGCGGCAACCACCGCATCGCCCGGCACCAGGCCCGCGCCTTGCAGCAACACTTCGCGCATGCGCTCCGAGAACCACGCCAGCGGATTCCATCTCACCCAACCCTGCAGCGCGGCCGGGATCAGCGTCGACGGAAACAGGATGGGCGAGGCGTAGAAGAGGATCGTGATGAGGACGGTCACGACATGCTCGACGTCGCGCAGCAGCGTCTGGAAGGCTGCGAGCAGCGCCCCCAGGCCCGCGCCCAGCAGCATGTACGGCACCAGCAGGATGAACGCAACCGGAATACCCGAGAGGTGGATGGGCTCACCGAAGATCCTGAGGACTACCAGCACGGCGATGAATCCCGCCGCGTGCACGGCGCAGCAGGCCAGCACCGACGAATACACCAGCAGGCGGTGGGGGAACGCGACCTTCTTGATCAGGCCCGCGTTGGCGCCGACCGAGCCCATGGCGCGCGTCATGCCTTCGGAGAACATGATCCAGGGCCAGAGTGCGACGGCGACAAAAGCCACGTAGGTGATACCGGGATATCCGGGGGGCACGCCCACGCGGAAGACCTGGCTGAAGACGTAGGCGAAAATCGCGAGTTGCGCGAGGGGGTGCAGCAGCGTCCAGGCGAGGCCGCTGACGCTGCCCGCATAACGGCTCATGATCTCGCGGCGCGTGAACGAGAGGAGCAACCATCCCCAACGCGTGGCACCGGCGCCTTGAGCGGCGATGTGGGCCATGATTCCGGCGCCGCTAGGTGGCGGCCGCCGCCTTGGGGCGGCCCGGGGCCGCCAGCATGCGGTCACGCTCGGCGAACCACTCGCCCGAGTATTCGCACTTCGCGTAGTCCGGGAACCAGGGGCCGCCGATGGTGAAATGCACCAGGCTCGCCGCTTCGCGATACGCGTCGTATCCCACCAGGTGGTTCCACTGCGGCGGCAGCTCGCCGATGTGCGAATCACCAGGGAGCCACTTGAACTGGTGCAGTTCGAGCCCGGTGGCCGAGTTGACGAAGTCCGGCGTGAGCGCCGTGCAACGCTCGCAGTTCATCAGCATCACCGAGGACCAGTTCTTCTTCTCATATTTGGTCTGTACGGCGCCGAGGAACTTGGTTTCCTCCTTGGGCACGTGGGTGTGCTTGACCACCTGCACCGCGTAACGATCGTCGCGCAACTCCCACAGCTTGGCGAAGTCCTCGCGCGCGAGCATGTCGCAGTCCATGAAAACCGCCCATCCCTGGTAGTTGCAGAGATACGGGACGAGGAAACGCGAGAAGGAGAAGTCCGTCGACTGCAGCGGATTGCGCTCGCTGCGTCGAAACACACCCTCGAGCTGGGTCAGCATCACCGGCGCGATCTGCACCGGCCGTGAAGCCCGCGCGTTGATCGAATACGACAGCACGCTGTAGGCAACAGCCTCGACGGAGTCGTACCCGATGAAGACGCGGATCACTGCTTTTTCGGGGTCGCGGCGGAGCCGGACTTGCTGGCCTCGCGCGCCTTGCGCGTCAGCTCGTCCAGGTCGACGCCGGGCGCGACGAGTTTCTCGATGTTGGGGCGGTAGGTGACAACCGTGGTGGAATTGCGCGCGGCGTTGACGAGGTCGTCGATGCGCTTGCGCTGGATTCCTGCGCGTTCGCCGGCGAGGATTTCTTCCTTCACTGCCACAAACGGCTTCTGCTTCGGCGCAACACGTTTGGTCAGCTTCAACACGTGATAACCAAATGGCGACTCGACCGGCTCCGAAATCTCGCCGACCTTCAACTTCGCGAGCGCTTCACGCACCGGAGCCACGAGGCGCTTCACCGGGCCGGTGCCGATATCGCCGCCCTTGTTCGCCTTTTCTCCCTGGTCGCTGTATTTGTCGGCGAGGGCGAGGAAGTCTTCCTTGCCCGCCTTCGCTTCTTCGTAGGCCTTGTAAGCCAGCTCACGCGCCTGCAGGTTGCTGCGGCAGTTGAGGCCGATGAGGATCTGCTGGACGCCGTCTTCCTCGTCCGTCATGTATTTGTCGCGGTCGACGGTATACAGCTCGCGCGCGCGCGCTTCGAGATCCACGGTGACGCTTTCCCTCTCGAGCTTCTGCGTATAAAGGTCCGCGAGGAAACCGTCCTGCAGCTGCCTCAGGCGGGCCTGCACCGCGGGATCCTTGTCCATGCCCGCTTCTCGCGCCTTCTGCGCGACATAGCGGGTGACGTAGATGTTGTCCACCACGGATACCACGCGGTCGTAGCTCATGCGGAAGGCTCCGCGGCGCTCCTCCGGGACGCGAAGGATGTTGCCCTCGAAGTCGGCGGCGTCCACGCGGACGGCGCCGTCCTGGATCAGGACAGTTTCTGGAGGCAATGCCTCCACCTTGCCCGGTGCGGGCGCCGACTGCGCCATTGCGTTGCCGACGCAAGCGGCCATCAGGAGTGTCAGAACGGTTTTAGGGGGCGACATGGCGATTCCGAAAAGTGAAAGCGCCCGGGTCAAGCCCGGGCGCCGTCGATGAAACTACAGGCAGTTGTCTAGTATGTGTACTTCACCCACTGCGGCACCCAGCCGCATTGCGCCCCGGAGGAGCAGAGGGAGTAGGTGTAGCGGATGTTGATGAAGTAGTCCTGCGTGCCCGCGACAACCGTGGTCCCGTTCTGCCACGTGGCACCCGGCGTGAAGCAGATGTTCGCATTATCCATCGCGGTCTGGCTGGGGTAACGCGTGCTCACGGCGCGCATCCAGATCTTGGTGAGCAGCTTCACGTTTTGGCTCTGGACGTAGCAACCCGGCCCGGTCTGCTCCTCGTCGATCACGCCCTTGCACCTGCTGATGCTGATTTCGTAGTACCAGGGGGCAACCGGGAACGAAACCGTCGTTTCGGAAAGCTTGAACTGGCCCGAGTTCGAGGCCGTGGGCGGCAGGCGATACGAAGCAATGCCACCGCTCGGCAGCAGCTTGGCAGCCGAGGCCGATCCCGAGCTCGGCAGCGTAAGCACCGGCGTGTCGTTCACCGGGCAACCGGCGACCGGCGCGCTGACTGGAATGGTTTTCGTAAGTGTTGATGCCGCGCCGGAGAGGCCCGGAGCGTCCACCACGATGGTGACGGTGCAATCGCCAGTGGTACCCCCCGTGGAAACCTGGACGGATTGGCTCAGGGCGCTGGCGTCAGCGAACGACAGCGTTCCGGCACCCACGGCTACACAAACGCCGCTCACCGAGTAGCTGACGTTGACGGCGCCCGCGGAGCCACCGACGCGCCTCACCTGGAAGGCGGTGCCGCTGTTGGCGAGGCCGGTGCTGAGGTTGGAGACGTTGCCGATGACCGAGAAGGTGCCGGGACCCGCGGGCGGCGGCGTGCCAGTGTCGCACTGGACGTCTACGGCGCCGGTGGGGTTCACGGTCATCGACGTGTACTGGCACGACGAGCCGTTGGTAAGAGTGATGGTTCCTGCTTGGGCGTTCGCTTCGCTCGTTACGGTCAAAGCGGCGATTGCACCCAGGGCGATTGCTGTGCGCCGGAGAAGGGTGAGGAATGTGGTCATGTGAACTCCCTTGGTCGGCCACTCAGCGCGTTTTTGCGCGGAGGAGATCATTCGGAAACAGATACTTACGTGGCAAATCTAAAGCTTAAGCTTAAGCGTAGCAGAAAGTTGTTGAGTTGGTTTGTTATTTTCCGCACAAAAGGCGCAGAAAGCCAGAGAAAAAAACAGGCGGACCCGAGGGGTCCGCCTGTTTTGTGCAGCGCAGGGAAAAACAACTCCCTGACTCGTCGCCAGAATTACGGGGCGATGAGGTTGACGTACGCGTGGTTGAACAGAGCCGAGTAGCTGCCCTGGCAGGACGCCGTACCGCAAGTCAGCGTCGAGTTGCCGAACGTACGGATCATGAAGCCAGTCACCGGCAGGCCGAAGAACGAAGCCGCGGCCGGGCCGAACGGAGCCGTCGGCAGGTTCGTGTCGAACACCGCGCCGTCAGAGGTGACGTCATTCACGAGGCCGACGCCCACTGCGCTGGCACCGGTGAACGTCATGCGGGCCCAGCCGTTCTGGAACGTCGGCGTGACCTGGATGGACGTGCTGTTACGCGAACCCAGAACACCAGACACCGTGCTCGACGGGGCGGGCATGTGGGCGGCGCCGTTACGGATCGAGATGACCGTCGATTCCCAGCAGATGGAGCTGGGGTTGCCGGCGGGCGGGGGCGGCGAGAAGTCGATTCCCGAAGCCGTTGCGCCACGCTCTTCACGGTTGAAGTACTGGAACTCGATCGTCTCGCACGCGCCGGAGGCGGTGAGTTTGTTCGTGTACGGCGGCGAAGCGGTCACCGCATCGACGAAGGCGCTCTTGATCGGCTGGGTGACAACCCAATCCGTCAGGCCGGCGACAGCCGTGTCAAGCACGTATTCGTTGATGATGGACTGGTGCTGGAACACCGAGGCCAGGGCCTGGGCACCGGCGGAAACGTGCGAGCCGCCCAGCCAGTCGTTGCGATACACCGTGACGGGAGCCGTACCCGTGACCGGGTCGAAGCCCGTGTTGAAGATCACGCTGGACGGGGGATCCACTTCTTCCAGGCTCGGCGTGGTGAGGCCCGGGCCGGTAACAACGCCCAGTTCGCTGAAGGCATCCAGCGCGTCCGGCTTGTAGCCGACGTCCTGGCCGAGGTTCACGTTGATCAGCGTGCCCGTGCCGGTGAGGCCACCGGTCTGCGGATCCGCGTCAGCGTTGATCAGGGCCTGGTTGGCAACCTGAACAAACGAGCAGTCATCCGGAACGCCGGAGCCGTCATGGGTGACAGCGATATACGTGTCCGTGCCCGGGGCGAACGTGGCCATTTCGATCATCTCGATATAGCCTTCACGCGTGCGGTCCAGACCACGACCCAGGCCAGCAGCCTGGGCGGAGTATTGGTAGTTACGGAACGTGCTGGTGGAGCCGGTGATGTCGATCGCCGGGGCGGTGCACGACCTGTCGGCCGTGATCAGCTTGCCACCGGAGTCGTTCGTCGCGTCAACCGGGACAATCGCCGCGGTCCACACGTCGTTGGCGGAAAGGAACAAGTTGAAGTCAAGGACTTCAGCCGAGGTACGGCCTTCCAGGATACGAACCTTGACCGCTTTGGCCAGGTCGGTCGTGTTCACGACCGAGATGTACGTGTTCCAGGAGTTGGTGCCGGAGTTCTGCACCGTGTAGTACGGGAACAGGAGGGCTTGACCCGTTCCGTTCGGGGCGATGAAAACAGCTTCTGCGCTACCGGCGACGCCCAGGCCTGCGACGACAGCGGTAAACAGAGCTTTTCTTTTGAAGGTGTTCATGTTTTGAGTTACTCCTTTGTTGAGAAAGTGATCACTTTCCAGAGGTTACAACCCGCGAATTCTATCCTAACGGACAGCATTTTTACAATCAAACCAGCTAAAACCGATCTGAAACTGCTTCTTCCAGACTATCTGCGTAGGTACCACCAATCCGAACCGTCCCGGACCCAGGTCTCCCGGTTGGGCGTCTTGACCCTTGTGCCGCGGTACTCATACTCGATGGTGGTTGATACTTCACAACGGTCTGCGTCGCACTCCACCTTGTCTACCGCGACTTCCTTCCAGAAACCCACCCTGATTCCGCTTGCAAAATCCGCCAGCGACATCGTGATGCGGCTTCCGGGACTGAAAAATTCATAAGCTGCTTTTACATCACCCTGCACCAGGGCATTCCAGCGAGTCTGGGCTCGATCCCTGACGATGTCCTGGGCCGGCCTGGAAGGAGGACTTGTTGCGCATCCCGCCACCAGGGCGGTCAACAACAGCGCTGCGACAACTCCTCTTCTCACTCCGGTGAACTCCGCTTTACCCACTGTGTATGCATGCTGTAGTGGCGAAAGACTATTCAAGTTGATTCTCCGCGTCAAACAAATTCGAAAGATTTTTACAACACTGTGTTGTTTTTACAACAGTGAGGGGGAAACGATACACCAAATACCTTGGGTTTCAAGGTATTCGGTGTGTTTCTTAACCTGCCTTCTAGGACGCTTTGGGAGCTGGGACGGGCGCCGCGAGGGGCGGCTCAAGCGGCAGCGGCGGGGCCCCGTGAGGGGGGGTCTTGGGGACCTTGGGAAGGAACGGTGCCAGGCTGGGGAGCTTGCGGCGGAGCTCCTGGGTGGCTTCCCGGGCCTGGGTGGTGTCGCTGATGATCTTGGGAGTGATCACCAACACCAGCTCGGTGCGGCTGCGGCGGAAGCTCTGGGTGCCGAACAAGGCCCCCAGGATGGGAATCTTCGAGAGCAGCGGCAGGCCGCGGGTGGAGCGCCCGTTGTCCTCGCTGATCAGGCCTCCGAGGACCACCGTTTCGCCGGAACCCACGACAACCGTGGTCTGGGCGGAACGCGAGTTCACGTTGGGGTTGGGGTTGCCCGCGGGGGTTTCGCCCGGAACGCTGACCTCCTGGTTCACCTCGAGCGTCACCAGGCCGCCTGAATTGATGCGCGGCGTCACCGCCAGCAGGATGCCGGTTTCCAGGTAGGTGAAGCTGTTCACCGTGCCGGTGGTTGTTCCGGCGCCCGTCTGCGATTGGGTCTGGACCGAAATGCGGTTACCGACCTTGATCTGCGCCTTCTGGTTGTCGAGCACCATGATCTGCGGCGTGGCCAGCACCTGCGCCCTGCCATCGCGCCCGAGGGCGTTCAGCACCGCGCGGATGTCGCCGCTGCCCGTGAGCTGCACCAGGTTGAGCGCATTGGTAATGGCCGGGCTGACCGTGCCGTTGCGTAGCGCCGGCAGGCCGCCGCCCGAATTCAGCGAGCCCGAAGTGTTGTTGTTGAGCGTGATGAACCAGTCGATGCCGAAATCCGCGTTGTCGGTCAGCAGCACCTCGGCCAGCATCACCTCCACCAGCACCTGGCGGGGGATCACGTCCAGCTTGCGGATGGCGTTTTCGATCACGTCGTAATCCGACGGCGTGGCCAGAATCAGCAACGAGTTGGTGTCCTTGTCGGCGATCACACGCACTTCGTTGGCCGCCTGCCCGGGAATGCCGGTTCCGGGCATCTGGAAGCTGGCGCCGCCGGGCGCCGGGGTCACGCTGGTGGTTGTGGTGGTGGGTTGCGGCGCCTGCTGACCGAAGGGGGCGCTGCGCAGTTCCGTTGGACGCGAGCCGGGGGCCAGCGTGGGCGCGGTGGAGGTGGTACGGCGCGAGGAGAACAGGTCGCCCACCAGCTGCGCCAGGTTTTCCGCCTTGCCGTTGCGCACCTGGTAGACGAAGAAACGTGAGCCGCCCGAAGTGGTGCCGAGGGTATCGAATTTCTCGATCCACTCGCGCGCGGTTTCAAGATACTTGGCCTGCGTGGTGACGATGAGGAGCGCGTTCATGCGCTCGATCGGGATCACGCGGACGATGCCGGCGAGCGGGCTCTGCCCGGCCGCGCCGAAGACCTTGTCGAGGTCGGCCATCAGCGTCTTCACTTCCGCGCTCTTGATCGGGAAGAGCCCGACGGAATAGCCGGAGAGCCAATCGACGTCGAAGAGCTCGATGGTGTCCAACAGGTGGCGCATCTCGCGCTGGTTGCCCGCGATCACCACCAGGTTGCGCGCCTCGTCGACGCGCACCGTGTTATCGGCCGCGAAGGGTTCGAGCAGCTTCGCCATCTCGCGGGCGCCGACGAATTGCAGCGGCACCACCATCACCGAGAAACCGGGCGGGAGCGGTGCAGCAATGCCGCCCAGCTGGGGCGAAACGGATCCACGCACCGCGTTGATCGGCAGGATCTTGTAGACCCCCTCTTCGACCACGACCGCCGCGTTGTTCTGGCGCAGCAGCATCTCGAGCGTTGGCAGCAGGTCCTTGCGCGAGATCGGCTTCACCGTCCGGAAGGTGACCGTACCCGCGACCGCGGGATGCACCGTGTATGACTGGCGCAGGTAGTCGCCGAGAATGACCTTGGCCACCTCGCGGACATCCAGCGCCTCGAAGTTGAGGCTTGCCTCTTCCGGGCCCGAAGGAGCCGCAGCACGCAGCGGCCTGGGGTTCACGAACAGGTTGGTGCCGGGAACAATCGTTGGCTCCTGCACCGTGGCCGACTTGGTCTCCGTGTCGATCACGGTCCGTGCCGCGGCGGAAACCGCGGCCTGCTCCGTAGCCTCCTCACCCTTGCGAAGCGAGGGGGGCAGTACCGAGCACGAAGTCGCCACCAGGGCGGAAGCCACCGCCAGTGCGATCTGTTTCTGAGGAATGCTGACGGCCATGGGACGACTCACTGAGTGGGTTGACTGCGGCGCGCCCGGCGACGCGCGAGAAGTTCCTCGGGCGACATGGGCTGCGAAGACGGCGTGTTGGCGCCGGGTGTGCCGGCGGGCGCGCTGCGCGCGACCGGCCTTCCTGCGGGATTGCGTGCGGCGGCTGCCGCGGCGGCGGCTGCGGCTGCACCCTGGGCTGCCATCGCTTCCGCCGTGGGCGGAGCGGCTGCGGGCGGCTGCGCAGGTGCGATGGCACCGAACGGACCCGAATCCGGCGGCGGCGCAAACGTGGCCAGCGGAGCACCCACGCCACGGCCACCGGCTTCCGGTTTCTGGACCACCAGCGCGAGCTTTTCCTTCTCGCCGCCCATCGCCAGGGTGACCTCGGTGGGATCGATGCGCTCGACGGTGATGCCATTCACGTCCTTGCCGCTGTCCACCCGATGGATTTTCCCGGTGGCCTTTTCCTTCAGCAGTGCGGTTTTTTCCTGACCCACCACAATCACGCCCTGGAGCACGAATTGGCCGCGATTGAACGCGGGCTTGCTGGCGACGTTTTCGGGCGGCGCCGGCCGGCGCGTCGGCGTGAATAGCGGACGCGCGGTGGTTTCCGGATAAGCCTGCTCGGCGGCCACGGCGACCATGGACGGGAGCAGTTTTGCCTCCGGCGCCGGGGCTTTCTTCGAGGATTCCTGCGGAATGGAATGGCGCAGGTGCGTGCCGAAGCCGGTTTCGAAACCGATAGCGACAACAAGCGCGACCAACGCCGCGGCGAGGGCCGCGACCAGCGGACGCCGCTGGATCCAGGACATCATGCCGGCCCCGTCAGGCTGTAACCGGACACTTCGAACTGCACGAACATCTCCGGTTCCGCGCCTGGGCCTGGCTTGAAGTTCGCCGGCACCTGCGAGCGCACCATCAGGTTGTCGACGAAGAGAAACGGCGTGCGGGCCTCAACGGCGCTCAGGATCTTGCGCAGCGCGATCACGTTGGCCGTGAGCTGGACGTTGACCGTGACCTGGCGATAACGCCCGTCATCGCGCGAGCTCGGCGCCTGCATCGTTATGAGGCGCCCGCCACCGGCCTCGATGATGGCGCGGATCGCCTCCTGCGCCTCGGCAGCCGAAAGCGCCGCTGCGCCGCTGCGAAGGAAGAAACGCTTGGGGTCATGCACGCGCATCGCATCGAGGTTGCGCTGCACTTCCGGGCGCGATCCGGCGATGCGGCGAAAACGGTCGAGCCGGTCCAGGTCGCCGGCGAGTGCCTTGTCGTAATAGCGGTTCGCCCACCACACGCCGCCAGCGATGGGCACGATGACGATGAGCAGCAGCGCGACCAGCAAGCCGATGGCGAGGCGGCGGCTCTGCACGGGAGTGAGGGAATTGAGGTTCATCGCGGGGGAGCCGTGGGGAGACGCGTGGGTGGAGGCGTTCCATTCTGGCGGGCTTGCTCCCGCTGGCGGCGCAATTCTTCTCGCGCGGCTTTCACCTGCTGGGTGCGCTCGAACCGCTTCGCCGCGTCATCGGCGGCCTGCGCCGGCGACGCAGGCGCCCGCCGCTCGAGCCGCCCCACCGGAGGGCGAGCGGGCGGCGGCGTGGCGACGGAGGGAGTGACGTGCGGGGCAGTGGCTGGATTGGCGCCGGTTGCGGGCGCCGGCGCCTCTCCCGTTTCCTCATCCCCTTCGGCCTTCGGCTGCGAAGCGGGCATCGCGGGCGCCGGAGCCTGGACCACGGGCGCGGGCGGCGGCGGCGCGGCCAGATCTCGCGCCGCCAGCATCGCGGGCAGCGCGCGCGGGCGCGTTTCCGCGGCGATCATGAAGCGCTCGGTACCGGGCGTCGATCCGCGCGTCACCGTGCCGCGCGGCGTGGCGTTCTGCAGCAGCGTGGATTGCTCCAGCAGCTCGATCAGCTTCGACGACGAAGTGGTTTCGCCGGTGATCTGCACCTCGCGCGACTTGCCCGCCGCGCGCAGGTCGAATTGCTGCACCCACGTATTGTCCGGCAGCAGGCGCGAGACATCCTCGAGATAGGAAAGCGCGCCCCACGCATGTTTGCGCGTCAGCAAATAGTTGTAGTCCGCCACCTGGCGCTCCAGCTCCCTGCCGATATTGTCCGTGGCCTGCGCGTCCTGCTGCGCCCTGGCGACCAGCGGCTGCACCTCGATCACGCTCTCGCGCTTCTGCCAGATCGGCAACGCCAGCGCCGCGAACAGCAACACCAACACCGCGGCGATGAGGCCATGCTTGAGCAGGCGGTCGTTGGGCGATTCACGCTCTCCACGCTGCGCGTGGGGCAGGAGGTCGAACGACGCATATTGGCCGGGCGCATCATCGCGCACGGTGACACCCTGCACGCTCACGCCAAGATCACGCATGCGGGCGACGCGCGCATCCACAAGCTCACGCCGCGCGACGGCAACCTGCACCACGATCTGCGCCGCGGCGGCATCACGGCTCACGACGCGTTGGTCGAAGTAGACCTCATCCGCACGGAAGGGCGTGAGCCGGTCCATCTCGAAGCCCATCACCTGCGAAAGGTTTTCCTCCGTCGCGGCGGGCATGCTCACGCGCCGCAGCAGCGTTTCCTCGCGATCGAGGCAGAGGCGCGCGCGCGAACGTGTTTCGCCGACGCGTGCGAGCAGCGCAGCCAGCGCGGCGCGCGCCTGCAACGCCTCGAGCGACGTCGCGGCAACCCGCGCCTCGGGACCGGCCGCGCTTTTCGGCTCCACCAGCACGACATCGCCGCCCGTCTCGAAGGCCAGGACCGGCAGCCGCGTTCCGCGCGCGAAACTTTCCGGCACCATGCGCGCGAGTTCGTCAGTCCACCAGCGCCACGTAGCGGAAAGTTTTTGTCGCCAGGCGGGGACAGTGTTGGAGGTGGAGAAGTCGGGGGTCGAAGCCATCAGGAATTTGCTGCGGGTGCGGGGGGCGGCGGCGCGGACTCACGCCACACGACATAGGTCACCGGCTTGCCGGGAACGGGGCGGAGCAGCGCTACCGCTTCGCGCGAAAAGAACACGCCATCTTCCGACTGCGCCATCGAACGGACGTTCAACACCGGCGACGTGCCGGTTGCATAGGCGCCGGCCTGCGGCAGCGTGGGCAATGGTTCCTGGGCGGCGATTGCGGCTTCACGTCGGGCGATGAAGTCGTCCACCACCTCGGTGGTCAGTCCGGGAATGGCCAGCAGCACTTCGCGGCTCGCAACCTGCGGGTTCACGCCGGGCTGGCGCGAATACACCGTGAGCGAAGGAGCAAGGCGCCGATAGAGTTCGGGACGCATGCCGAGCACGAGTTGCAATTCCTCCAGCGCTTGAAAGGGAGCGTTGCCAGGCACGTAGGTCAGTCCGGCGGCGCGGTAATCGGCTTCCTCGGCCCCGTTGGGACGCTTGAAGATATCGGGGTCGCGCCAGTCGATGATGGCATCGAGGAGGTGATTCACCTCTTCTTCATTCAGGCCCGTGGAAACCAGCAATCCACGCAGGAGCGCCTCGGACGCGGTGTTGAGGTCAATCTTAGCAGACTCATCACGCATCTCGACGCGCACGACGAAGCCGTCAAAGATCCAATCGTGGGGTGCGCCATCGCGCTTCCACGAATCGAGCGCAGTCGGGTCATTGCGGTACGCTTCCGCGATCGCGCGCGTGACCCCGGCCGCCGCCGCGGCCTCCGCGCGCGCCAGCGCAACCGAATTGGCGATGATCATCGTTTCGGTGCGGCGCTCCATGATGAAGCTGCCGGCGATCACGGTGAGGATCACCGCCGCCCACATCACGATCACGATGGCGATGCCACGCTGCCGCCGCATGGAGCGCATCACGTGTTCGCCCTTCGCGGCCGGCACACGCGCTGGAAGGCGCTCTCGAGGCATCCCGCCTCCTCACCCAGCACCACTCGCACCACCATCTCCGGCAACATCGTTCCGTCCGAAGCACGGATGCGGATGCGGATCAGCTGCGGAATGCGGCCCGCGTAATCCCACGAGTCGACCCACGTGGGATCGGTGAAATCGTTCTCGGCGCCGTAGTACTGGAACGTGATGTTGTCGATTTTCTCGAACAGCACCGTACGCTCGCCCTTCTCGACCGGCCCGAAGTCCTTCGCGGCGTCATCGGGCATGGCGCGGCGCATCACGAGGTCGCGCGTATTGCGGTCCTCGCCCTGCTCGAGCCCGACGCTCACCAGCGACAGGCCGCTTTGCGAGATGCCCGCCGGACGCGAGGAGACGAAGCGCAGCCGGTTCTCCTTGCCCTCGAAGGCCATCTTCAGGGTCATGCTGTCCTTGAAGCGCAACGGGAAGGTCTCGCCGATTTCGCGCCGCAGGAAATTCATCGCGATGCGCCGGTCCGCGGTGCGCCGGCCATTCGCGTCGGCCGCGTCCCAGCTTCGCAGGCCGAAGGACAGGCCCGAATAAAGCAGCAGCATCATGCCGCCCAGCAACACCATGGCGATCATGACCTCGACCAGCGTGAAGCCGCGCTGGCGCTTCATGGCGTGCCCGTCTTCGCGAGGACCAGCGTGGAAAGATCGAGGAAACGTTCCTGCGCCGCGCCCGAAGTCCAGGCCACGTG
>JBDSMR010000113.1:0-108066 GCA_039915735.1 Usitatibacter sp.
CGGCGGCGGCCTTCTGCAGTTCAGCGCGCGTAGCGGCGGAGAAGGGCGGCAGGTGCTTGAACGCGGGCTCGTCGCCGAGTGCCAGCAGCCACGCCACTTCCACCGCGACACGCTCGCGCATGAGCGCGAATTCGCTGAAGTGATCCTGCAGCGGCCGGGTCCTGGCGGCGTAGCGCCCGTCGAGGGGCGAAAGTGCGTTGAGCGATGAGGTCATGGCGAGGAGGGAATTTTACACGCGCTGCTATACTCCGCCGCTTTCGCATCGCACCCACACAAAAGGCCCCGCCATGAAACTCGTCGGCTCGAAGACTTCCCCCTACGTGCGCAAGATTCGCGTGATCCTCGCGGAGAAGAACCTGGCGTACGAATTCCTCGAGGAAAGCGCATGGAACGCGGATACCACCGTGCCAGGCTACAACCCGCTCAACAAGGTGCCGGCGCTGGTGATGGATGACGGTGATTCGATCTACGACTCGGCCGTGATCGCCGAATACCTCGACGCTATCTCAGGCAATACCCTGATCCCGAAGGCCGCTGGCGACCGTGCGCGCACGCGCCGCAACGAGGCGCTGGGCGACGGGCTCGCCGATGCCGGCATCACGGCTTTCCTCGAGCGCAAGCGCGACGCCGCGCTGCAGGACAAGGCTTGGATCACGCGCCAGATGGGCAAGGTCAGCGGCGCCCTCGAGGCGCTTTCACGCGCGCTGGGTGACAAGCAGTACCTGGGAGGCGGGGAGGCTGATCTCGGCGATATCGCCTGTGCCTGCGCGGTCTTCTGGGCGGAATTCCGCATGCCGGATTTCGGGATGCGCGCGAAGTATCCGAACCTGAAGGCGTGGGCCGAGCGGATGGAGTCGCGGCCCGCCTTCCAGGCATCGAAGCCGGGCTAGCGGATCACGCCTCCCCCGAGACACTCCTCGCCTCGGTAGACCACGGCCGATTGCCCGGGCGTGATCGCCCATTGTGGCAAGGCGAATTCAAGCCTGAAAGCGCCGGCGTCTTCCACGCTCAGCGCGCACGCTGCATCCGATTGCCGGTAGCGGGTCTTCGCGGCCAGCGCCTCGCCGCCCGGGCCAGGTGGCGCGCCGGCGATCCAACTGGCGTCCCCGGCGGTCAGCGCGCTTTTAAGCAGCAAAACGTGCCCATGTCCCTGGACCACGGTGAGCGTATTTGATTCGAGGTCCTTGTCGGCCACGTACCAGGGCTCGCCCGCGCCATCGCGCCGTCCGCCGATGCCCAGGCCCTGACGCTGGCCAATCGTGTAGTACATCAGCCCCTGGTGCTCGCCGACACGATCTCCCTGCGGCGTGACCATCGATCCGGGTTCCTTCGGCAGGTAGCGCGACAGGAATTCGCGGAACGGGCGCTCGCCGATGAAGCAGATGCCGGTGGAATCGCGCTTGGCATGGTTGGGCAGGCCAGCTTGTCGCGCGATGCGCCGAACCTCGGACTTGTCGAGGTGGCCGACCGGGAAAAGCGTGCGGGCCAGTTGTGCCTGGTTCAGCCGGTGCAGGAAATAGCTCTGGTCCTTCCCTGGGTCCAGGCCCTTCAGCAGCACCACGCGCCCATCGCGTTCTGCTACCCGCGCGTAGTGCCCCGTGGCGATGCGCTCCGCGCCGAGGGCGAGGGAGTGGTCGAGGAACGCCTTGAACTTGATTTCCGCGTTGCAGAGAACGTCGGGATTGGGCGTGCGCCCGGCTTTGTATTCGGCGAGGAAGGTCGCGAACACGCGGTCCTTGTACTCCGCGGCGAAGTTGACCGCCTCGATGTCGATGCCGATCTTCTCGGCGGCCGAGACCGCGTCGATCAGGTCTTCGCGCGTCGAGCAGTATTCGTCGTCATCGTCGTCCTCCCAGTTCTTCATGAAGAGGCCGACCACGTCGTGGCCCTCGCGCTTGAGCAGCAGGGCGGCGACGGCGGAGTCGACTCCGCCAGACAGTCCGACAACGATTTTCATGGCATCAGGATACTTGGGCCTAAAAGGGAAAGGCGGAGCCGAGGCTCCGCCTTTCCGGTACTGCCTTGCCTCGAATTACTTCTTCGGGGTGGCGGCGTCGGCCTTCAGCGACGCGGCCTTGGCATCTTCGGCTTTCGCGTCGGACTTGGCGGCATCGGCTTTCTTCACGGCCTTGTCGGCCTTCTTGTCGGCCTTCACGGCCTTTTTCTCGGCCTTGACGGCTTTCTTGTCGGCTTTTTTCTCTTCTTTCGTCGGCTCGGCGGCTTTGGCCGGGACCGCCGCGGCGGCGGGTTTGGCCGGAGCGGCGGGGGCGGCGGCCGGGGCGGGCGCTTGCGCGAACGCGGCGGATACGAACAGCGTGGCGATCAGGGCGGACAGCTTTTTCATTTTTTAGAAATCCTAATGGGTGGTTGGTCAGGTATTAACGGTTTCGACTGCGCTGGGATCAGCCTCGTCGCCTACATTAACGCCGCGCATTATACCGGGGTTGACACCGACTATCACGACCATTTACCGAATGCGGGCAGGTGAACCGCGAAGGGATTCGGGCGTTGGAACCGGGACATCCCGCCATTGGCCCGGGGCCAGGTCCTCCAGGCTCCAGGGTCCGACCCGGTGGCGGATCAGGCGCAGGGTCGGCAATCCCACCGCGGCGGTCATCCTCCGGACCTGCCGGTTGCGCCCTTCGGTCAACTCCAGCTCGATCCACTTGGTGGGGATGGCGAAGCGCATGCGGATGGGCGGATCGCGCTCCCACAGGCTCTCCGGCTCGGAAATGATCCGGGCGCCCGCCGGCAGGGTGGGGCCGTCGTTCAGCGTCACACCCGAGCGCAGCTTCGCCATGGCCTCCTGGGTGGGCTCGCCTTCCACCTGGACCCAGTAGGACTTCGACATCTTGTGGCGCGGGTTGGAGACAGCGGCCTGCAGCCGGCCCTCGTCGGTCAGGATCACCAGCCCCTCGCTGTCGGTATCCAGGCGGCCGGCCGGATAAACCGACGGGACGGGCACGAAGTCCTTGATCGAGCGGTGGCCACCCTCGGAAGTGAACTGGCAGATCACGCCGTGGGGCTTGTTGAAGACGAGTACGCGGCTCATGGTCTGGAGGGCTTCGCCCCTTTGCTATAATTTTCGATTGTGCCCTGAGACGAGAGAACCCACGCGATGAGCAAGATCAAGGTCAAGAACCCCGTCGTCGAGATGGACGGCGACGAGATGACGCGCATCATCTGGAAGAAGATCCGCGAAGAGCTGATCCTGCCTTATCTGGATGTGGACCTGAAGTATTTCGACCTGGGCGTGGAGCACCGCGATGCGACCAACGACCAGGTCACCATCGACGCGGCGAACGCGACCAAGAAATACGGCGTCGCGGTCAAGTGCGCGACGATCACCCCCGACGAGGGCCGCGTGAAGGAGTTCGGGCTGAAGCAGATGTGGCGCAGCCCCAACGGCACCATCCGCAACATCCTCGACGGCACCATCTTCCGCGAGCCGATCATCTGCAGGAACGTGCCGCGCCTGATCCCGCACTGGGACAAGCCGGTGGTGGTGGCGCGCCACGGCTTCGGTGACCAGTACCGCGCCACGGAGCTCAAGTTCGACGGCCCCGGCACGTTGAAGATCATTTTCGCGCCCAGGGACGGCGGGTCCCCGATCGAGAAGGAAGTGTTCCAGGCGCCCGGCGCCGGCATCTGCATGTCGATGTACAACCTCGACGAATCGATCCGCGGCTTCGCGCGTGCCTGCTTCAACTACGCGAAGAACCGCAACTACCCGGTGTACCTCTCGACCAAGAACACCATCCTCAAGGTGTACGACGGCCGCTTCATGATCATCTTCCAGGAGATCTACGACTCCGAATTCAAGGCCGCCTTCGACGCCGCCGGCCTCACGTACGAGCACCGGCTGATCGACGACATGGTCGCCTCGAACCTGAAGTGGAGCGGCGGCTACCTGTGGGCGTGCAAGAACTACGATGGCGACGTCCAGTCGGACACCGTCGCGCAGGGCTACGGCTCGCTGGGGCTCATGACCTCCGTGCTGACCACGCCCGACGGCAAGACGGTGGAAGCAGAGGCGGCCCACGGCACGGTCACGCGCCACTACCGCATGCACCAGCAGGGCAAGCCCACCTCCACCAACCCGATCGCCTCGATCTACGCCTGGACGCGCGGCCTGATCTACCGCGGCAAGATGGACGGCACGCCGGAGGTGGCGAAGTTCGCCGAGACGCTGGAGAAGGCGTGTGTCGACGTGGTGGAAAGCGGCAAGATGACCAAGGACCTCGCGATCCTCATCCGCCCGGACCATCCGTTCCTCACCACCGAAGAATTCATGGGCGCGGTGGACGCGGAGCTCAAGCGAAAGATGGGCGCCTAGCCGGCCGGGAGCGGGCTGGAATGAAAAAAGCCCCTGCGGCTCGCGCCACAGTGGCTTTTTGATGCAAAGACTGCTCCCCTTATGCCGCCTGGATGTTGGACGCCTGCTTCCCTTTCGGGCCCTGCGTCACTTCGAAGGAGACCTTCTGGCCTTCCTTCAGGGTCTTGAAGCCCTGCATCTGGATCGCGGAGAAATGCGCGAAGAGGTCTTCGCTGCCGTCGTCGGGCGTGATGAACCCGTAACCCTTCGCGTCATTGAACCACTTCACAGTTCCGAGTGCCATTCGAGTACGTGCCTCTTGTTAAACGGGTGGAGTCCCGCACATTGTTCGGATCGAGGCCCCGCACTCGAACTGGCTATGCGAATTCCTTGACACCAAACTCCAACGCGCTTTTTACTCGCCGCCCAAAGGAGTGTCAAGCAGGGGGCAGAAGGGGCCAAAAACGCCTCCAAGCGCTTGAAGGGTCTTGAAAAACACGCGGGTGTTGTCCATATTAGGGTGACATCGTCCGTTTCACCCCCCCCGCACCCGCGCATTCATGGCAGAAAAACCCGCAGGATCCACCGCACTCAAGCCGAGTGAAGCGCAGGTCAAGCCGCCGCCGATGTTCCAGGTCGTGATGTACAACGATGATTACACGCCGATGGAATTCGTGGTGGAAGTGCTCACGGTCTTCTTCACCCTCACGCGGGAACGCGCCACCCAGATCATGCTCAAAGTACATACGGAAGGCCGTGGGGTCTGTGGGGTTTTTCCGAAGGACGTCGCCTCCACGAAAGTGGAGCAAGTAACCGCATATTCGCGCCAGCACCAGCATCCGCTACAGTGCGCGATGGAGGAAACATGATTGCCCAGGAGCTGGAAGTCAGTCTGCACATGGCCTTCGTCGAGGCCCGGCAGAAGCGCCACGAGTTCATCACCGTCGAGCACCTGCTGCTCGCGCTTTGCGACAACCCGTCCGCCTCGGAGGTGCTGAAGGCCTGCGCCGCCAAGATCGACGAGCTGAAGAAGGCACTTTCCGATTTTGTGATGCAGCACACGCCCACCGTCGCCGGCACTGGTGAGGTGGACACGCAGCCCACGCTGGGATTCCAGCGCGTCATCCAGCGCGCCATCCTGCACGTCCAGTCGTCGGGCAAGAAAGAGGTGACCGGCGCCAATGTGCTGGTCGCCATCTACGGCGAAAAGGACTCCCACGCGGTCTATTTCCTGCACCAGCAGGGAGTCTCGCGCTTGGACGTGGTCAATTTCATCTCGCATGGCATCACCAAGGCGCCGCAGGCGCCGGGGTCGCGCGAGGAAGGCGAGGGAGAAGCCGAGCAGCCCGAGGTCCAGGCAGGCGGCGCGCTCGAGAGCTTCACCCAGAACCTCAACCAGCTCGCCGTCGACGGCAAGATCGATCCTCTGATCGGCCGCGAGTCGGAGCTGGAGCGCGTCGTGCAGATCCTCTGCCGCCGCCGCAAGAACAATCCCCTCCTGGTGGGCGAGGCGGGCGTGGGCAAGACCGCGATCGCCGAGGGCCTCGCCAAGCGCGTGGTCGATGGCCAGGTGCCGGAGATCCTCGCCAAGGCGCAGGTCTACGCCCTGGACATGGGCGCCCTGCTGGCGGGCACCAAGTACCGCGGCGATTTCGAGCAGCGCCTGAAGGCGGTGCTCAAGCAGCTGACTGACAATCCCAACGCCATCCTCTTCATCGACGAGATCCACACCCTCATCGGCGCTGGCAGCGCTTCGGGCGGCACGCTGGATGCTTCCAACCTGCTGAAGCCGGCGCTGTCGTCGGGAGCGCTCAAGTGCATCGGCGCGACCACGTACCAGGAATACCGCGGCATCTTCGAGAAGGACCACGCGCTCTCCCGCCGCTTCCAGAAGGTGGACGTGAACGAGCCGTCGATCCAGGAGACGGTGGAGATCCTGCGCGGCCTCAAGTCGCGCTTCGAGTCGCACCATGGCGTCAAGTACACGGCCAATGCGCTCACTACCGCCGCTGAGCTTTCGGCGCGCTACATCAACGACCGGCACTTGCCCGACAAGGCGATCGACGTGATCGACGAGGCAGGCGCCTTGCAGCGCATCCTGCCGAAGTCGAAGCAGAAGAAGGTGATTGGCAAGGGCGAGATCGAGGAGATCGTTTCCAAGATCGCGCGCGTGCCGACCCGCAACGTCTCCAGCGACGACCGCTCGGCGCTCAAGAACCTCGACCGCGACCTCAAGGCCACCGTGTTCGGCCAGGACAAGGCGATCGACGCGCTTACCGCCGCCATCAAGATGGCGCGCAGCGGCCTTGGCAATCCCACCCGCCCGGTGGGCAGCTTCCTGTTCTCCGGCCCCACGGGTGTCGGAAAGACGGAGGTCGCCAAGCAGCTCGCCTTCATCATGGGCGTGGAGCTGATCCGCTTCGACATGTCGGAATACATGGAGCGCCACGCGGTGTCGCGCCTCATCGGCGCGCCTCCTGGCTACGTCGGTTTCGACCAAGGCGGCCTGCTCACCGAGGCGATCACCAAGACGCCGTATTCGATCCTGCTGCTCGACGAGATCGAGAAGGCGCATCCGGACATCTTCAACATCCTTCTGCAGGTGATGGACCACGGCACGCTCACCGACAACAACGGCCGCAAGGCGGACTTCCGCAACGTGGTGATTGTCATGACCACCAACGCCGGCGCGGAGGGCCTGTCGAAGAACAGCATGGGGTTCACCGTGGGCAAGACCGCGGGCGACGAGATGGGCGAGATCAAGCGCCTCTTCACGCCGGAATTCCGCAACCGGCTCGACGCCGTCGTTTCCTTCGCCGCGCTTGACGAGAAGATCATCCTGCGGGTGGTGGACAAGTTCCTGATGCAGCTGGAGGCGCAGCTGACCGAGAAGAAGGTCGAAGCCATCTTCACCGACAGCCTGAAGAAGTTCCTGGCAAAAAACGGCTTCGACCCCCTGATGGGCGCGCGGCCGATGGCGCGCCTGATCCAGGACACGATCCGCCGCGCCCTCGCCGACGAGCTGCTGTTTGGCAAGCTGGCCAACGGGGGTCGCGTGACGATCGACGCCGACGACAAGGGGCAGGTGACGCTCGATATCGCCTCATCCGCGCAGCCTGCGGAGCCCTCCGTCGAGTCTGCCTAGCTGAAGGTAGCCCCCCCTCCCGCCCGGTGACAGTGACAGGCTTGCAGTGCCGCAAACGCCCGCGCCAGCGGGCGTTTGCATTCGCGTCCGATTTGGGGGGGGCCGTTGTTTGCGCTATCCTCGGAGCGTCGCACCGACAGGGACCACGCCATGCGAATTCGCTTCACCTCCATCCTGCTGGCGATCAGCGCCACAGCAGTCCCTTTCGCGCTGGCCCAGCAGCCCGCGCCGCCCCCACCTGCCTTCGCGCCCACCAACACCACCGCCGCGGGCGTACGTTCGATGGCCTTCAACTGCGCGGCGTGCCACGGCACCAACGGCAAGGCGGCCGCTGGCTCGACGGTTGCCGGCCTGGCGGGCATGCCCGCCGCGAAGACCATCCAGGCCATGAAGGATTTCCGCGAGGCAAAACGCCCGGCGACCGTGATGCACCAGATCGCCAAGGGATTCAGCGACGAAGAAGTGGCGGCAGTCGCGGAATATTTCGCGCGCCAGCCTTGAAGCGGAGCACGCCATGAAGATCGATCGAAGGCAGTTTCTCAAGGTCGGCGCCACGGGCGTCGCGCTTGCCGGCATGTCGGGTTGCGCGACAATGGGTTCATCCGCCTCCAAGGCGCGCGTGGTGGTGGTGGGCGGCGGCTACGGCGGCGCAACCGCGGCCAAGTACATCCGTATGCTGGATCCCGGCATCGACGTCGTGCTGGTCGAACCCAACGAGGCGTTCGTTTCCTGTCCGATCTCCAACATGGTTCTCGGCGGCTTCAAGTCCATGGCGGATATCACGACGCCCTACGGCGGCCTTGCCCGCCACGGCGTGCGTGTCGTGAGGGACATGGCCACGGCAATCGATGTGGAGAAGAAGGTTGTTCGGCTGGCTCGCGGCGATGCCCTGGCGTTCGACCGCGTGATCGTTTCGCCCGGCGTCGACTTCATGTGGGAGGCGCTTCCCTCGATGGCGAGCCCGGATGCCCAGGGCAAGGTGCTGCACGCGTGGAAGGCCGGTCCGCAGACGGCGTCGCTGCGCCAGCAGCTCGAGGCGATGCCCGATGGCGGTGTCTTCATCATCACCATCCCCCTGTCTCCGTACCGTTGCCCGCCGGGGCCGTACGAGCGCGCCTGCCAGGTCGCGGCGTATTTCAAGGCAGCCAAGCCGCGATCGAAGATCCTGCTGCTCGACGAGAACGGCGACGTGACTTCGAAGGGCCCGCTGTTCAAGAAGGCGTGGAAGGATCTGTACGCTGGAATGATCGAGTACCGGCCCAACAGCAAGGCAATCGACATCGATGTGGCCGCGAGCACCGTGAAACTCGAGTTTGGCGACGAGAAGGGCGATGTGCTCAACGTCATTGCGCCGATGAAGGCGGGCAACATTGCCGCGCCCTTCATCACCGCCAACCGCCGCTGGTGCGAAGTCGACTGGACCACGTTCGAATCGAAGGCGGTCAGGAACGTGCACGTCCTGGGCGACGCGCTGCAGATCGCGCCGGCCATGCCCAAGTCCGCGACCATGGCCAATGGCCACGGCAAGGTGTGCGCCGCGGCCATCGTCAACCTGGTTAACGGCGAATCGCCCAATCCGTCGCCGACCCTCATCAACACCTGCTACAGCATGGTTTCCGACAAGCTCGCGATCCACGTCGCCTCGGTCCACAAGTACGACCTCAATGACCGTACGTTCAAGGCTGTTCCGGGCGCTGGCGGCGTGTCCTCCGCAATGAACGAGGCCGAGGGCGGTTACACAATGAATTGGGCCCGTAACATTTGGGCAGACACCCTGGCTTAGTGGAGCGCATCCGGGAGGGCTCCGGGGCCGTAGAATCGGGTATATGACCCGACGTGTCCTGTTGCTGTTTCCCGACGAGTGGGACCGTGCCGCCGCGCATGATCCGCGCTACCGGGGCCGGTTCGAATTCTTCTACGAGGGATTCGACCTCTTCAGCTTTCCCGATAACGCCCGCCTGTTCACGTTCGATGCGCTGAAATTCGTCGAGCGCATGGTGCGGAAGTATTCCGGCCGCGGCATCGAATCGGTCGTGACCTCCGACGAGCAGTTCGGGCCGTTCCTCGCTTCGCTCGTGGCGCAACGCCTCGGCCTGCCGCATACGCCCCTGGATTCAGTGCTGCGAGTGCAGCACAAGTTCTACGCGCGCCAGGCTTTCGAGCGCGTGGCGCCCGAGGCCAACTCGCGCTGTGGGCTGCTGCGCCGGGACTTCGGCACCAACGGCCGCCCGGAGGACGTGCCTGTTCCGTTTCCGTTCTACGTGAAGCCCGCCAAGGCGGCCTTCTCGGTGCTGGCGCGCCGCGTTGACTCCTTCGAGCAGTTGTTCACGCACACGCGCTTCGGCTGGTTCGAGCGCGCGATCATCAACCGTCTCGTCCAGCCTTTCGCAGACGTGATGCGGGCGCATTCGGACATGACGGAAGACCCGTTCAGCATGGTCTGCGAGGAAATCCTCCGCGGCCCGCAGGTCACCGCGAACGGTTTCGTGCGCGACGGCAGGGTCACCATGATCGGTACCGTCGATTCGATCATGTATCCGGGCACGGACCAGTTCCAGCGCTTCCAGTATCCGTCCTCGCTTCCGGCCGACCAGCTCGCCCGCGTCGACGAGCTGGCCGCGCGCCTGGTGAAGGGAATCGGTTTCGAACACGGCATGTTCAATGCAGAGATGCGCATCGACCCGGCCAGCGGGGCTGTGCGTGTGATCGAGATCAATCCGCGCGCCGCTGGTCAGTTCTTCGACCTCATCGAGCGCGTCGACGGCTACAGCGCCTTCGAACTGCTGCTGGACCTGCACGCGGGCCGCGAGCCCGCCGTGCGCCATCGCGAGGGTTCCGAGCGCCACGCCGCGAGTTTCGTGCTGCGCGACCTGCAGGGCGAAGGACTTTCGCGCTGGCCCGCCGCCCGCGAGGTACGCGCGATCCAGGAGCGCCATCCGGAGGCGCACGTCATGATCTATCGCAAGCGCGGCGTCGACCTGGCGCGCGAGATGAAGTGGCTGTCGAGTTACCGTTACGCCGTCGTGAATATCGGCGGCGTCACGCTCGAGCAGATGTTCGCGCGCTACCGCCGGGTGCGCGACGACATCGATTTCCATCCGCGGGGCCGCCAGGCTGACGGCGAGCGCCTGGCTACCGAAGAGTCCTCGGGGCACGACTGAGTCAGTTGCGCAGCCACGCTTTCTCGAAGGCGGGATGGGTGAGGGCGGTGAGCACGTGGTCGCGCCACGCCCCGTCGATGAAGAGATAGTCGCGCGCCAATCCTTCCTGCGTGAATCCGAGTCGCTGCAGCAACCGGCCGCTGCGTTCGTTTTCAGGGCGGTAATTCGCCATGATCCGGTGCATTCGCATCGCGTCGAACATGAAGTTGTTCGCCGCGCGCAGCGCCTCCCACATCAGTCCCCGGCCTTGGTGGGTGCGGGCTACCTGGTAGCCAAGATGGCAGGCGTGAAAGGCCCCGCGAACCATGTTCGTATAGTTGGCGGTGCCAATGATGCGGCCGGATTCGGGCCCTTCCTGCAGGACGAGGCGTACGGAGCGGTCCGCATTGAATTCCGCGACCGCCACTTCCAGGCGCTCAGCCCAGAATTCCTCGGTGAAGAATTCGGCATCCAACGGCGGTGACCAGCGATCAAGGTGGCCCTCGAAGTTCTCGTCGAGGAAGCGCACAATCTCGCGCTCCATCCCCGGGCGGGCCAGGCGCAGCACCAGCCTTGCAGTGGCGAGCTCGGGCAGCAAGCTCTAGGGCGCGAACACTCGCCATTGCTGCGCCCAGTTTTCCATCGGCGGGCGCTTGAATCCGCTCTTGGCGAACTGGTGCCAGCGTCCGGTGACGAAAGCGATGACCGCGTTCGCGTAGGCGTTGACGTCCCAGTCGGCGGGAAAGGCACCCGCAGTCACGGCGAGGCGCGTGCTTTGGCGCAGGCTGGCTTCGAGGCGGTCGTGCAGTTGGTTCACGCGCGCCTGCAGCCTTTCGTCCTCGTTCACCAGCGCATCGCCGATGAGTACACGGGTCATGCCCGGGTTCTTCTGCGCGAAACCCAGCAGCGTGGTGACGGTGGCCTCCACCTGCTTCACCGGATCCGGCTCTTCCGCCTGGATCTTGCTGACCAGGCTGAAGACGGTCTGCTCGATGAACTCGATCAGGCCTTCGTACATCTGGGCCTTGCTGGAGAAATGCCGGTACAGCGCGGCTTCCGAAACTTCGAGCCGCGCCGCCAGCAACGCAGTGGTGACGCGTTCACCTTTCGGATCCTCGAGCATTGCCGCGAGCGTCTGCAGGATCTGGGCCTTGCGCTCCCCGGTCTTCGCCATCTCTTTCCCCTTGGTTATCGCCGCCCGCCGAGGATCGAGCCGAGCACGCCGCGGATGATCCGCCGCCCAACCTCGCTTCCCATCGCGCGCGCCGCGCTCTTGGCCGCGGCTTCCAGGGCGCCTTCGCGCGTGCGCCCCTTGGAGCCGCCACCACCTCCCGGCAATCCCAGCGAGTCGAGGATGCCTCCCAGCCCCCCCGACGCGGGCGCGTTTTCGGCGCTCTTCGCGCCTGCCCGCTGCTTCAGCTTCTCGTAGGCCGACTCCCTGTCGACCGCCTTCTCATAGTGCCCCGCCACGAGCGAGCCGTCGATGACCTTGCGGCGTTCGGCGTCCGTGAGTGGTCCCAGTCGCGAGGCGGGCGGGATGATGAATGCGCGTTCCACCACGTTGGGCCGGCCCTTCTCGTCGAGGAAGGACACCAGCGCCTCGCCCACGCCGAGCTCGCCGATCACCTTCTCGACATCGAGCTTGGGGTTGGCGCGGAAGGTTGTGGCCGCGGCCTTGACCGCCTGCTGGTCCCGCGGCGTGAACGCGCGCAGCGCGTGCTGCACGCGGTTGCCAAGCTGGCCCAGCACGGTCTGCGGGACGTCCAGTGGGTTCTGCGTGACGAAGTAGACGCCGATGCCCTTGGAGCGGACCAGGCGCACCACCTGCTCGATGCGTTCCAGCAACTCCTTCGGCGCCTCGTTGAAGAGCAGGTGCGCCTCGTCGAAGAAAAATACCAGCTTGGGCTTCTCCGGGTCTCCAACCTCCGGCAGGCTTTCAAACAATTCCGAGAGCAGCCACAGGAGCATGGTGGAGTAGACGCGCGGACTGGATAGCAGCTTGTCGGCGGCGAGGATGCTCACCACGCCACGGCCACCATCGGTCTGCATCAGGTCGTCGAGCGAAAGCGCGGGCTCGCCGAAGAATTTGTCGCCACCCTGCGACTCCAGCGTCAGCAGGCCGCGCTGGATGGCGCCGATGCTCGCGGTGGAGATGTTGCCGTATTGGGTGCGGAACTGCGCCGAGTTGTCGCCCGCGAATTGAAGCATCGCGCGCAGGTCCTTCAGGTCGAGCAGCAGCAGCCCGGAATCGTCGGCGATCTTGAAGACTGCGGCGAGGACCCCGGACTGGGTCTCGTTGAGGTCGAGCACGCGGCCGAGCAGCAGCGGGCCCATCTCCGAGATGGTGGAGCGAAGCGGATGGCCCTTTTCGCCGAACACGTCCCAGAACATCACCGGGGTGGCGCGGTATTCGAAGCCTTCCAGGCCCAGCGACTTGATGCGCTCCTCGACCTTGGCGTTGCCGCCGCCCGGCGCGGCCATGCCGGCGAGGTCGCCCTTCACGTCGGCCATGAAGACCGGCACGCCGATGGAGCTGAAGCGTTCCGCAAGCGCCTGAAGGGTGACGGTCTTGCCCGTGCCGGTGGCGCCGGTGATGAGTCCGTGCCGGTTGGCCATTGCCGGAAGCAGAGACAAGTCGGTGTTCGACTTTGCGACCAGCAGCGGTGAAATCAACGTTTTTCACTCTGGAGAGGGGGGGGAGGCGAATGTTACCATTACGTTTTATCGCTCGCTTCGCGCGAGCATGCGACAAGAGACCCATATGGCAGGACACAGCAAGTGGGCGAACATCCAGCACCGCAAGGGACGGCAGGACGCCAAGCGGGGCAAGATATTCACTCGCCTCATCAAGGAAATCACCGTTGCCGCGAAGATGGGCGGCGGCGATCCGGCGATGAACCCGCGACTGCGCCTTGCAGTCGACAAGGCGTACGAAAACAACATGCCGAAGGACAACGTCGAGCGCGCGATCAAGCGCGGAGCCGGTGGCATGGACGGCGCGAACTACGAGCAGATTCGCTATGAGGGTTACGGCCCCGCGGGCGCCGCGGTGATCGTCGACACACTCACGGACAACCGCACGCGCACCGTCGCGGAAGTACGCCATGCGTTCACCAAGTTCGGCGGCAACATGGGCTCCGAAGGATCGGTCGCGTTCCTCTTCAAGCATTGTGGCCAGCTGCTCTACGCGCCCGGAACCAGCGAAGAAAAGGTGATGGAAGCCGCGCTCGAAGCCGGGGCGGAGGATGTCGTGGCGAACGACGACGGCTCCTTCGAAGTGCTCACCGATCCCCATGAGTTCACCCGCATCAAGGTGGCGATGGAGAAGGCTGGCCTCAAGGCGGAGCTCGGCGAGGTCACGATGAAGGCCGGCAACGAGAGCGAGCTGGCGGGTGACGACGCGGTGAAGATGCAGAAGATGCTGGACGCGCTCGAAGTGCTCGACGACGTCCAGGACGTATACACCACGGCGGTCCTCGGCTAGGCCGCGTGGGCGTCCTGCTGAACGCGCTCCTCCTCGACGTGCCCGAGCGCTTCGAGACTCCCCGGCTGCATATCCGCGCTACTCGCGCGGGCCACGGCGCGATGATCCACGAAGCGTTCATGGAGTCGCACCCGCAGTTGCGCCCCTGGCTGCCGTGGGCGGTCGAGCACCAGGGTCTCGAGCATGCGGAACGCCACTGCCGCGAGATGCAGGCGCGCTGGCATTCGCGCGAGGAGATCGACTTCGTCTTCCTGCGTCGCGGCGATGGCTCGTTCGTCGGCAAGGGCGGGCTGCACACCATCGACTGGACCGTCCCCAAGTTCGAGATCGGGTACTGGATCCGCACCTCCTGCGCCGGGCAGGGCTTCGCGACGGAAGCAACACAGGGCCTGGTGGAGCTCGCGCGCAGCTCGCTCAGCGCGCATCGAATGGAGATCTGCTCCGACGCGCGCAACCTGCCGAGCCGCCGGGTGGCCGAGAAATGCGGCTTCGAGCTGGAAGGGATCCATCGCCTCGCGCGGCGCGACACCGCGGGCGAGCTTTCCGATGCCTGTACCTACGCCAGGGTTTTCCGGTGACCACAATTCGAATCCTCGGCATCGACCCGGGCCTGGGAGTGACCGGTTATGGCGTGGTGGAGATGCAGGGTTCGAACCTCGCCTACGTGGCAAGCGGGCGCATCGTCTCGAATCAGAAGGAGGACCTGCCGCTGCGCTTGTCCACGATCCTCGAAGGACTCAAGCAGGTGATCGAGCTCTTCCAGCCAGTGGAGGTCGCCGTCGAGAAGGTCTTCGTCAACGTCAACCCCAAGTCGACCCTGCTGCTGGGCCAGGCGCGCGGAGCGGCGATCTGTGCCGCCGTCCTCGCGCGGCTGCCGGTTTCCGAATACACCGCGCTGCAGGTGAAGCAGTCGGTCGTGGGGCAGGGCCACGCGCGCAAGGAGCAGGTGCAGGAGATGGTCAAGCGGTTGCTGCGCCTTTCGGGTGTCCCGGGAACGGACGCCGCGGATGCGCTGGCCTGCGCCATCTGCCATGCGCACGGCGGGCTCGGCGCGATGCCCGCTCGCGGACGCCGGGTGCGCGCCGGGAGGATCGGATGATCGGCCGCATCCAGGGCATCCTGGTCGAGAAGAATTTCCCGCTGGTGATTGTTTCCTGCAACGGCGTGGGCTACGAGATCGACGTGCCTATGAGCACGTTCTATCCGCTGCCGCGCGCCGGCGACGAGGTCACGCTGCTCACGCACCTCGTGGTGCGCGAGGACGCGCACCTGCTCTACGGTTTCCTCACGACGGGTGAACGCGCGGCGTTCCGCCAGCTCCTCAAGATCAGCGGTGTCGGTCCCAAGGTCGCGCTGTCAGTGCTCTCCGGCCTTTCGGTTGACGATCTTTCGGAGGCAATCGCCTCCGAAAATTCCGGACGGCTGCAGAAGATTCCCGGCATCGGCAAGAAAACCGCCGAGCGCCTAGTGCTGGAATTGCGCGACAAGCTGCCCAAGACCATCGGGGTGGTGCGTGCTGCCGATGCGAGTGCCGCGGGCAGCGACGTCGTGAATGCGCTGCTGGCGCTTGGCTACAATGAGCGCGAGGCGGCGGCGGCGGTGAAGCAGGTGCCCGCGGACCTGCAGCTGCCGGACGCCATCCGCCACGCCTTGAAGCACCTCGCGAAGCCATGATCGAAGCCGACCGCCTGATCTCGGGGGGCAAGACCTCACCCCAGGAGGAGGGAGAGGAGCGCGCCCTTCGCCCCAAGCTCCTCGACGAATACGTCGGGCAGGTGAAGATCCGCGAGCAGCTTTCGATCTTCATCACTGCGGCGCGCAATCGCAAGGAGGCACTCGACCACGCGCTGCTCTTCGGCCCGCCTGGCCTGGGAAAGACCACGCTCGCGCACATCATCGCGCGTGAGATGGGCGTGAACCTCAAGCAGACGTCCGGACCGGTGCTGGAGCGCGCCGGCGACCTCGCCGCGATCCTCACCAACCTCGAGCCCAACGACGTGCTCTTCATCGACGAGATCCACCGGTTGTCGCCGGTCGTTGAGGAGATCCTCTATCCGGCGCTCGAGGACTACCAGATCGACATCATGATCGGCGAGGGTCCCGCTGCGCGCTCGGTCAAGCTTGACCTGCCGCCATTCACGCTCGTGGGGGCGACGACTCGAGCCGGCATGCTCACCAATCCGCTGCGCGACCGTTTCGGGATCGTGGCGCGGCTGGAGTTCTACACGCCCGACGAGTTGCGCAGCATCGTGCAGCGCTCAGCACGACTGCTGGGTGTCGAGATCGAGGAATCGGGGGCGCTCGAACTGGCCAAGCGCTCGCGCGGAACGCCCCGCATCGCCAACCGCCTGCTGCGCCGCGTGCGGGACTTCGCCGAGGTCAAGGCGCAGGGGATCGTCACTGCGGAGGTGGCCGATACCGCGCTTCGCATGCTCGATGTCGATGCCATCGGCCTGGACATCATGGACCGCAAGCTGCTCGAGGCCGTGATCCACAAGTTCGATGGTGGGCCCGTCGGCGTGGAGAACCTGGCGGCGGCGATTGGCGAGGAACGCGACACCATCGAGGACGTGCTCGAGCCCTTCCTGATCCAGCAGGGATACCTGCAGCGCACGCCGCGCGGCCGCGTGGCCACGGCAATGGCCTATCGCCACTTCGGCCTGGTGCACGAGAAGGGGCGCGCGGATGGAGACCTGTTCACGTGAGCCGCATCGTGATGAAGCCCACGCTGCAGCCGGAACTCTTTGTCTATTCGTTTCCAGTACGCGTCTATTTCGAGAACACCGACGCAGGTGGCGTTGTCTACCATGCGGAGTACCTCAAGTTCTTTGAACGAGCGCGTACGGAATGGCTTCGGCACATGGGCTTCGACCACCATGCCCTGGCGCGTGATCACCGGGTGGTGTTCGTCGTCACGTCGGCGGCGATCGATTTCGCCAAGCCGGCACGCCTCGACGACACGCTGGCGATCAGCGTGAGGCTGGAGTCGCTCGGCAAGGTGCGGTGCGTATTCGCGCAGGAAGTGCGGCGGGACGACGAGGTGCTGGTGGCAGCGCGTGTCACGGTGGCATGTGTCACCGGCGAAAATTTCAAGCCCGCGGAGATCCCGCCGGGTCTGCGCAAGAAGATGGAGGCGGCACTATGAGCGCGTCGCCGCATGATCCGTCGCAACCCATTCGGAGGACCGCACCTTGATCGTCAGCCACGACCTCACCATCCTTTCGATGATCGTCAACGCGAGCATCGTCGTGAAGGCCGTGATGGCGATGTTGGTCCTCGCCTCGATGCTTTCGTGGACCTACATCTTCATGAAGCTCTTCGCGATCCGGCGCGCACGCCGCCAGGCCGAGGAGTTCGAGCGTGAATTCTGGAGCGGCTCTGACCTCGTGGGCCTCTACCAGCGCGCCGCCAGCGGCCGCTACGCGGCGTCGGGGCTCGAGAAGATCTTCGAGGCGGGCTTCAAGGAATTCCTCAAGCTCAAGGGGCGCCCGGGATCGGATCTCTCGGTGCTTCTCGACGGCACGCGCCGCGCGATGAAGGCGACCTACCAGCGCGAGATGGACGTGCTGGAATCGCACCTTTCGTTCCTCGCTACCGTCGGTTCCGTGAGCCCGTACGTGGGCCTCTTCGGAACCGTGTGGGGCATCATGAATGCTTTCCGCGGCCTGTCGAACGTGGCGCAGGCCACTCTTGCGCAGGTGGCCCCCGGCATCGCGGAGGCGCTGGTGGCGACGGCCATGGGCCTTTTTGCCGCGATCCCGGCGGTCATTGCCTACAACCGCTTCAGCCACGACATCGACCGCCTCGCGAGCCGCTACGAGAGCTTCATGGAGGAATTGCAGAACATCCTCCAGCGCCAGGCGCACCTGCCGGAGCGCGACACCACCACCACGCTGGTGCAACGCCCCCGATGAGGCGTCCGCGCCGCGCGATGGCGGAGATCAACGTCGTGCCGTACATCGACGTGATGCTGGTGCTGCTGATCATCTTCATGGTCGCCGCGCCACTCATCAATCCGGGGCAGATCGACCTCCCCGAGGTAGGCCTGAAGCTCGATCCCGCGGTGGCGCCGATGGAAGTGCGGGTGCGTGCAAATGGCGACCTGTACTTCGTGAATCGCGCGAATTCGGGCAACGAGGAGCGTGTCGACCGCCAGCTCCTGCTCGCGCGCGTGCAGGAAGCGCAGCGTGCTACTCCCGGCCAGGCGGTGGTCATCGCCGGTGACCGCAACGTGCGCTACGACGAAGTGCTGCAGGTCCTCGACCTGCTGCAGCGCAGCCAGGTGAAGCGCGTGGGACTGCTGGCGCGGCCGGGGCCGTGAAGGGTACGGGAGAAACGCCCGCCGCCCTCGAGAAGCGTGCCCAGCCGGGCAAGCTGCGGGCGGTTTTCCTCGCCGTCGCGATCCACGCTGCCTTTTTTGCGCTCATCGTCTTCGGTGTGAACTGGCAGAGCAGTCCTACGGCGCCGGTCCAGGCCGAGATCTGGAAAGAGCTTCCCACGAAGGGCAAGGCGCCACCCAGGGTGGAACCCAGGCCCGAGCCGCCGAAGCCGGAACCGAAACCCGAGCCGCCCAAGCCGGAACCGAAACCGGCACCTCCCAAGCCTGAGCCGAAGAAGGTCGAGCCGCCCAAACCCGACCCCGCCATCGCGCAGAAAGCCGAAAAGGAAAAACGCGAGAAGGAGAAACGCGACAAGGCCGAGAAGGAAAAGCGCGAGAAACAGGAGAAAGCCGAGAAGCAGAAGCAGGAAGACGCGAAGAAGAAGCGCGAGGACGACAAGCGTCGCGCGGAGGAAGAACGCGCCAGGAAAGAGGCCGACAAGGCCGCGGAGAAGGCCCGCGAGGAGGCCACCAACGTCCGCCAGAAGGCCATCGACGGGTGGGTCGCCAAGATTAAGGATAAAATCCGCCAACGGGCGAACGTCCCGGACACGGTGTCCGGCAAGCCCAGCGTGCAGGTCAGGATTCGAATTTTGCCCGGAGGTGAGGTCCTGGACATCGCCATCACCCGGTCCAGCGGCAACCGGGTCTACGACACCGCCATCGAGCGGGCCATCCGAAGTGCGTCTCCTTTGCCGGTTCCGGACGCAAATTCGGAACTTTTCCCCCAATTCCGGGACCTTATCCTCAATATCGAGCACGAACGCTAGCCAAGGCGGTCGTATACATACCCCATGATGCGATCCATCTTTTTCCTCGGGGCTTTGCTTCTAAGCCTCGCAGCACCCGCCCAGCTCACCATCGACATCACCACCAGCGGGGGGCGCCAGATCCCGATCGCGGTGATGCCGCTCGCCGGTGAGGCTGGCGTGCCGCAATCCGTGAGCGAGGTAGTCTCCGCGGACCTCGCACGCACCGGCCTTTTCCGGATGGTCAACACCGTCGGCATCAGTCCCACGCCGACCGAGCCTTCCGAAGTCAATTTCGGCGACTGGACCGCGCGCACCGCCGAGGCGCTGGTCATCGGCAAGATCGAGAAGCAGGGCGAGCGGGTCGAAGTCCGCTTCCGGCTCTTCGACGTGCAGAAGCAGTCGCAGCTCGCGAGTTACTCCTACGTCGTGGCCCCCGCCCAGTTGCGCGCCACCGCGCATCGCATTGCCGACCTCATCTACGAACGCCTCACGGGCGACAAGGGCGTGTTCTCGACCAAGGTCACCTACGTAGTGAAGCGTGGCGGCCGCTACGAGCTGCAGGTGGCGGACGCCGACGGCTTCAACGCCCAGTCGGTCCTCGCCTCCAACGAGCCGATCATGTCGCCGTCGTGGTCTCCTGACGGCAGCCGACTCGCCTACGTTTCGTTCGACCAGAAGAAGCCGATGGTAGTGGTGCAGAACCTGGCACAGGGGACGACGCGGGTGGTGGCCGGTTTCCGCGGCAACAACAGCGCGCCGGCCTGGTCGCCGGATGGCCGGTTTCTCGCGGTTGCCCTCTCCAAGGATGGACTGACGCAGATCTACCGCATCCCGGCCACCGGCGGCGATGCAGAGCGGCTCACCAATTCGCCCGGCATCGACACCCAGCCGGCTTTCTCGCCCGATGGCCAGTGGATCTCGTTCACCTCCGATCGGGGCGGTTCGCCCCAGATCTATCGCATGCCTGCGTCAGGTGGAGCGGCGCAACGTGTGACCTTCGAGGGAACCTACAACGTGGGGCCCCGCTACAGCCCCGACGGCAAGACTCTCGCCTTCGTGCAGCGCGAAGCGAACCGCTACCGAATCGCGACGCTGGAGCTCGCCACCAACCAGGTCCAGGTGCTGACCGACGGCACCCTGGACGATTCGCCCACCTATGCGCCCAACGGTAAGATGATCCTGTACGAATCGACTTCCGGAGGACGCGGGCAGCTTGCTGCGGTCTCGGGTGATGGACGTGTTCGGCAGCGTCTCACGTCGGCTGCCGGCGACGTCCAGGATCCGGCGTGGGGGCCCATGCCCACGAATTGATTGACGCGTTAACCCTTTTCGGCCGCACCTTCGTTTTTACCCCGTAAGGAGACATAACCATGAAAAATGCCGCACTGATCGTCGTCGCCGTAGCCGTCGCACTTGCTGGTTGCGCCAGCAAGGAAACCATGACGGATGTTCCCGTCACAGACAAATCCGCTGGTGTCACACCTCCGATGCCGAACGCGTCGGCCTCGACCACCCGCTCGACGACATCGTCGACCGTCGCCGGCGACCCGCTGCGCGACCCGAGCAACATCCTGTCCAAGCGCAGCGTCTACTTCGACCTGGATTCGAATTCGGTCAAGGATGAATACCGGGGCATGGTCCAGGCGCATTCGCGCTACCTGGGTGACAAGCGTGACTCGAAAGTCCGTATCGAAGGCAACTGCGACGAGCGTGGCAGCCGCGAATACAACCTCGCACTCGGCCAGCGCCGCGCCGAAGCAGTGAAGAAGGTCATGACCGTCCTCGGCGTGTCCGAAGGTCGCATCGAGACCACGAGCTACGGCGAGGAAAAGCCGATGGCCCAGGGCCACGATGAGCAGGCATGGGCGCAGAACCGCCGCGCGGACATCAAGTACGCCGGTGAATAAGCCCTTTGCCGCGGCCTGCGCGATGTTCGCGCTAGCCGCGGCCTGGCCCGCCAGGGCGGGCCTGTTCGACGACGACGAGGCGCGGCGACGAATCGACGGCCTGCGCACCGAACTCGCGCAGCAGGGCAAGGACAACGAGGTCAGGATCGCGAAGCTCGAGGAGCTGATCCGCAACATCGGCGTAGTCGAGTTGGTTCGCAGCCTCGAGCAGATCAACGGCGAAATCGCACGCCTGCGCGGCCAGCTCGAAGTCCTCGCGAACGAAAACCAGCAGATCCAGAAGCGCCAGCGGGACTTCTATCTCGACCTCGACTCACGCCTGAAGAGGCTCGAAAGCCCAGGCCAGCCGGGTGCATCCGCCGCGGCCTCGCCCGCGACTGCAAGCACGCCCCCGGAGGCCGTGGTGGCAAGCACTGCGCCACCCTCCAAGCCGCCTTCGCCCCAGGACCAGGCTCGCGAAATGCGCGCGTACGACTCGGCATCGAACCTCTTCCGCCGCAATGACTTCTCCTCGGCGATCGAGGCGTTCCGCGCGTTCGTGAAGGATTATCCGCAGAGCCAACTGAGCGCCAACGCGGGCTACTGGATCGGCATCAGCTACGCCAACCTCAAGGACTACGGCAAGGCGCTGGCGGCGCAGCAGGACATCCTCACGCGATTCCCGCAGTCGCCGAAGGCGCCGGACGCCATGCTGGCGATCGCGGCGATTCAATCGGAGCAGGGCGATGGCGGCAGCGCCCGCAATACCCTCGAGGACATCATCGCCCGCTACCCCGCGTCCGAGGCGGCTGGCAAGGCTCGCACACGGCTGGCGGCGCAGCGCCGTTGATGGGTTCGGACGGCTCGCGAAAATCGGCCGTGGTCCTGGTCTCCGGCGGCCTCGATTCGGCCACCGTGCTGGCCATGGCCGTCGCCGACGGATGGAGTTGCCACGCGCTTTCGATCGATTACGGGCAGCGCCATCATGCGGAACTGGCCGCGGCCGCCCAGGTCACTCGTTCGCTCGGCGCGGTGGAGCACCGCGTGATGAGCGTGAACCTCGGATTGTTCGGCGGCAGCGCGCTGACAGACTCCTCCATCGACGTGCCGATGCAACCGTCCTCGGGCATCCCGGTGACCTATGTTCCCGCGCGCAACACGATTTTCCTTTCGCTGGCCCTGGCGTATGCCGAGGTCACCGGCTCCGACGTGATATTCACGGGAGCCAACGCCGTCGACTACTCCGGCTATCCGGATTGCCGGCCTGAATACATCACGGCCTTTGAACGCATGGCCAATCTCGCCACCAAGCGCGCGGTGGAGGGGCAGCCGATCCGGATCGTGGCGCCCATCATCGAGATGAACAAGGCGCAGATCGTGCGCAAAGGCCATGAGCTGGGAGTGGATTTCTCGCTCACGGTCTCGTGCTACGTCGCCGACGACGCCGGGCGCGCATGCGCACTATGCGATTCGTGCCGCTTCCGCCACGACGGATTCGAGCGCTCCGGCCTGCCGGACCCCACCCGTTACCAGCCCAGCTTAGAATAGCGGCTCTTCCGGGAGGATCTCCTTGGGCAATGGAAATCTTGGCACCCTGGTCGCCTGGGGCGGGCTGGTACTCGGCTTAGTCTTTGGCGCGGTCGCGAACCGCACCAATTTCTGCACCATGGGCGCTGTGTCCGACGTGGTGAACATGGGCAGCTGGGGGCGCATGCGCATGTGGCTGCTCGCCATTGCCGTGGCCATCCTTGGCGCGCACGCGCTACACCTGACCGGGCAGGTGGACCTGGCCAAGTCGCTCTATGTCCGCGCCAATTTCACCTGGCTCTCGTACATCCTCGGCGGATTCCTCTTCGGAGTCGGCATGACGCTGGGATCGGGCTGCGGTAGCAAGACGCTGATTCGTGTCGGCGGCGGAAGCCTCAAGTCGGTCGTGGTATTCGTGTTCTTCGGCATTGCGGCCTACATGACGCTCAAGGGCCTCTTCGCCATCTGGCGCACGTCGTGGATTGACCCGGTCGCGATTGATTTCGCGGCCTACGGCGTTGCGCGCACCGACGTGCATTCACTTCTCGCCGCGTGGACGGGCGTGCAACTGCGCACGATGGAAATCGTCGTTGCCCTGGCGGTGGCGATACCGCTGCTGGTATTCGTACTCAAGGATCGAGAATTCCGCGGCAGCTTCGACCACTTGCTGGGCGGCACAGTTGTGGGTCTCACCATTGTTGGTGGCTGGTACGTCACCGGACATCTCGGCTTCGGCGAGAACCCCGAGACGCTCGAATCGACTTACTTCGCCACCAACAGCCGCACCATCGAATCGCTCTCCTACACGGCGCCAATCGGGTACACGCTCGAGCTGTTGATGCTGTGGAGCGACAAATCGCTGAAGGTCACCTTCGGCATCGCCGCGGTCGTCGGCATCGTGTTGGGCTCGTTCACTTATGCGCTGCTGACGAAGTCCTTCCGTTGGGAAGGATTCGCCGGCGCCGAGGACACGGCCAACCACATCATCGGCGGCATGCTGATGGGGTTTGGTGGCGTGACGGCGCTTGGCTGCACGTTGGGCCAGGGGCTCTCGGGCGTCTCGACGCTAGCCATCGGTTCCATCCTCGCGTTATTCGCCATCATCGCGGGCTCGGCCGCCACGATGAAATGGCAATACTGGCGGATCAGCCGCGAGTAACCATTCCGGCACACGCAAGGATTGAGAGGCCATCGCTCGCGATGTTATAATTTCGGTTTCCCCGGGGCGTTAGCTCAGCTGGTAGAGCAGCGGACTTTTAATCCGTTGGTCACTGGTTCGAACCCAGTACGCCCTACCAAGAGAAAGGACGAAAGCCGGCGCAAGCCGGCTTTTTTCTTTGCATGCCTGCCGCCTTGCCAGAACGCCGCCGCCGCAATGCGGTCGATAGGCCATGTCCCTGAACCGCTTCACCATCGTGGCCGGGCTGTTCCTCAGTGGCTGCACGGCATTGGACGGCCGCGACCTGCAGCCTGGAATTTCCATTGAGGCCGATGTCCGCAATTCCCTGGGCACGCCGGCTGTGGTGCTGGCCAACGAGGATGGCTCGCGTTCGCTCGCCTATCCGCGCGGGCCGCTGGGGACACAGACGCTGATGGCGGACGTCGGGTCCGACGGCAAGGTGAGGGGGCTGCGTTCCGTGCTCCATGACGACACGTTCCAGCAGGTCCGGCCGGGAATGACCCGCGAACAGATCCTCCGAATGGTCGGCCCGCCGGGCGAGACCATGGATTTCCCGCGCCTGAAGCAGGTGGCATGGGACTACCGGTTCGTGGATACCTGGGGATACCAGGCGATTTTTTCAGTGAGCTTCGACGAGAACGGGATCGTCGTGAGCAAGATCACCCGCCGACTCGAACGCGAGCGCGGGCCCCGTTAATTTCCGCTGCGCTTGCGGTCCAGCACGACGATCCGGAAGGCAAGCGCGTGGCGCTCGTCCGCCGGATGGCGTGACACTTCGTGTTCCGCCCATTGGGAGCGGTCGAATTCCGGGAAGTAGGTATCCCCGGGAACGTCCGCGCCGACCTCCGTGAGGTGGATGCGATCCGCGAGCGGCAGCACTTCCGCAAACAGGCTCGTGCCCCCGATCACGGAAACTTCTGCCGCGTCGCCAGCGACACGCCACGCCGCTTCGAGTGAATTCACGACAGTGCACCCCGGCGCGCGAAATTCAGGATTGCGGCTCACGACGATATTCAGGCGGCCGGGCAGGGGCCGGCCGATGGATTCAAATGTGCGCCGGCCCATTACGATCGGGTGCCCCATCGTGACCTGCTTGAAGTAGGCGAGGTCGGCAGGAAGTTTCCAGGGCAACTGGTTGTCGCGACCGATCACGCGGTTGCGGGCCATGGCGACAACGAGAGAGCGGATCAAGTGCGTTTCCTATACAGCGATGGGCGCGCGGATCGCAGGATGCGGATCGTAGCGCTCGAGGCGGAAGTCCTCGAAGCGGAAGGCGAAGAGGTCGCGCACTTCCGGATTCAGGTGCATCGCCGGCAGCGCCCGCGGCGAGCGGGCGAGTTGTTCGCGTGCCTGCTCGAGATGGTTTGAATAGAGGTGCGCATCACCCAGCGTGTGCACGAATTCGCCGAGCTTCAGGCCCGTGACCTGCGCAATCATCATTGTCAGCAGCGCATACGACGCGATGTTGAAGGGCACACCGAGGAAGACGTCGGCGCTGCGCTGGTACATCTGGCACGAGAGCTTGCCGTCGGCCACGTAGAACTGGATGAACGCATGGCAGGGCGCCAGTGCCATGCGCGGGATGTCGGCGACGTTCCAGGCCGACACGATCAGGCGGCGCGAATCGGGATTGGCGCGGATCTGCTGCACGACTTCGCTTACCTGGTCGATATGGTTGCCGTCTGGCGTGGGCCAGGAACGCCACTGGTAGCCGTATACGGGTCCCAACTCGCCATCGGCCGCCGCCCATTCGTCCCAGATGGTGACGCCGTTCGCCTTAAGGTATTCCACGTTGGTGCTGCCCTGCAGGAACCAGAGCAGCTCGTGGATCACGCTCTTGAGGTGCACCTTCTTCGTGGTCAGTAGCGGGAAGCCATTGGCCAGGTCGAACCGCATCTGGTAGCCGAAGACGGAAAGCGTGCCGGTACCGGTGCGGTCCTCTTTGCGCGCGCCATGCTCGAGCACGTGGCGCATCAGGTCAAGGTAGGTTTTCATGCGGAGTGGCCTGATTTTATCAGGCGCAGGCATCACAGGCGCTGGCCGAGTATCACTAGTCGCATTCGGACGGAAGCACCAAAAGAAAACGCCCCGGAAGTCCGGGGCGTTTCCTGTGTTGCTTAACTGTCGCTGCGTATTACTTGAACGCGTAAGACACCATCGCGTACACCACGCGAGCGCGCGGATCGTAGTACGACGGATCGAAACCGACCTGGAACGAGTTCTGCTGGTTCGTCAGCGGCGGGTTCGTGTCGAGCACGTTCTTGGCGCCGAGTGTCACGGTGAGGTTCTTCATGCCACGCCAGGCGAGCTGGAGGTCCCACAGCGACATCGAGCCGACCGTACGCTCGTTGCCGTCCAGGTCCGTCTGTGCGTCGGTGTACGAGCTCTGGTACGAGTTGCCGAGGACAAGCGTCCACGGGCCGTTGTCCCAGCTGACCGACTGGTAGCTCTTGAAGCGCGGCGAAACACCCGTAACCGGGGAACCCAACGTGTTCGAGACGAAGCCCGCGTAGGTGCCGTCGGTCTGCTGGCTGTCGTACTTGATGTAGTACGACCCCGTCATGTTGAAGCGGAAACGGCCAACCGGCGTCGGAGGAGCCGAGAACTGGATGTTGGCATCCAGGCCCTGGATCTTGACGCCACCCAGGTTCAGGTAGCGTTGGTCGATCTGCAGGATACGGCCTAGCAGCCCGCCGGAAGCCGGCGCACGCGTCACTTGGCCGCCGTATTGGGCGAGATCTCCCAGCACAGTGGCAGGCGAGATGCCGTTGGTGATGCTTTCCTTGAGGTACAGGTCGTACCAGTCCAGGCTGAGTGACCAGCCCTGGGCGGGCTCGAACACGATACCGGCAGACCACTGCTCCGACTTCTCCGGCTTCAGGTTGGGGTTGCCACCGAACTGCACACCGAATTGCGTGTTGCAATCGTTGGAGTCGCCGGTGACCGGGCAGCGAACCGGGTCGGAAAGACCCGTGGCCGACACGCCCTGGATGTTGGGCGTCCAGAGCTGGTACAGCGACGGCGCGAGGAAGCCCGTGCCGTACGACGTGCGCAGCAGCAGGTTACGCGTCGGCTGGAAGCGCAGGCTGTACTTCGGGTTGGTGGTGCTGCCGAAGTCGCTGTAGTGGTCACGGCGAACGGCGATGTTGCCTTCGAGCGTCTTGAGCAGCGGGATGTTCACCTCGACAAAGATCGCGTTCGAGTCACGATTGCGATCCACCGCCAGCACGTTGCCGCCGAAGCCCGAAAGGTCACCGGAGGCGAGCACCGGGGCCGGGGTCTGGCTGAAGTCTTCCTTGCTGGCCTGGAAGCCGGCAGCGACGGCTACACGGCCGTTGGGCATGCTGAACAACTCGCCCGAAATCTTGCCGTCGACGACATTGGATTCTGCCTTGCCGTCGAACACCTTGCCGCGGAAGTTGGTGGCGGCGACGGCGTCCTGGATGGCCTGGGTGTTCGGGCCGAACAAGTTGACGTTACCCGACCGCAGGATCGGCAGGACCTGCGAGTAGAGCGGGAAGCCACCGTTGAGCGCCTGCTCCGTGGTGCCTTCGTTATGCGTAAACGAACCATCCCAGTCCCAGTTGCCGAAGCTCCCCTTGAGGCCGCCGACGATCTGATACTGCTCGTTGGTGTCGGTCGAGTCGCGGTTGCCGGTGAGCACCGAGCGATAGCGCACGTTGAGCGGCTGGCCGTTGACGCCCGCCGCAGTGGCGAGGGCCGTCGGGTAGAACGGCGTGCCCGGTTGCAGCAGGATGTTCGATCGGAATTCGCCGTCCGGGCCGTAGGTAAACTGGTCCGAGATCGGCACCGGCTGGATGACGAAGTTGTTTTCCTGCTTGGAGTAGTTGCCGCTGACGTAGCCCTGCAGGTTGTTGGTGAACTGGATGGTGCCGGAGCCGAAGACGTTGAACGTCTCGACTTTCGGGATCATCTGCACGCCGGCCTGGCGCGACGGGTCGTAGTAGCAACGCTCGCCGAGGTCCGGGAAGTACGTGGACGGGGCGCAGTTCGGGAAGCCCGGGGAGGTGATGCCGCCGGTCGAGATATGGCCGGGGAACGTGTTGCCCGAGATGCCGATCAGGCCCGTGCCGAGGTTCACCGAGGTGTTGGAGAAGTTGCGCGCACGCTGCTCGAGCGGGTTCTGCTTGTCGTACTGGGCCGCCACGAAGACGTTGAAGCGGTCCTTGCTCAGGTCACCGAAACCGGCCGCCGCTTTGAAGGTGGACTGGCTGCCATCCGGGCCTTCGCCGCCGCGGGTGGGGGTGCTGTAGTAGGCCGACACTTCGGCGCCACGGTAGTCCTTGCGCACGATGAAGTTGATGACGCCGGCAATGGCGTCCGAGCCGTAAACGGCCGAGGCGCCGTCGAGCAGCACTTCGACGCGTTCGATCGCGTTGAACGGGATGGTTGTGAGGTTCACGCCCTGCACGCCTTGGATCTCGCCCGCGAAGCTGTTGAGGCGCTTGCCGTTCAGCAGCACGAGGGTGCGGCCGCCCTGGAGGCCGCGCAGCGAGGCGGTGTTCGCGCTGAACGTGAGCGCGCCGATGGTGTTGGCGATGGAGACGTTGCCGGCACTGTTGTTGGCGGCGACGAGGTTGAGCAGCTCGTACGCGTTGGTCGCGCCGCTCTTCTCGATGTCTTCCCGGGTGATCACGACGATCGCCGACGGGCCTTCTCCTTCAACCCGCTTGATGTTCGATCCCGTGACTTCAATCTTTTCAATCTTCTGGGCCTGCTGTGCGAAAGCCGGCGCCGAAGCTACCGTCAACGCAACGCCTGCGCCGATGATCGGCGCGAGCGCGAACGAAAGCTGCTTCAATTTTGAATTCATTGTTTGGAACCCCAGGTAGTGAGAAGTATGTTTAAAACCAGAGACTTATGAGGACCGTAGCGCGATTTCTCCGTGCTTTTGTGTGGTCCTTGCAGAGCCGTTGACACGGCTTGGATGATAGCGAGACTCACCGATTTCTCCAACAATATTTTCCAGTATGTTGCAGAAATGCAACACTCCAACTCCCCGTTTTTCAAGGGCTTTGGTGACAAATTGAAATAAAAAGGGGGCCCGGAGGCCCCCTTTTTGTTACGGCGATTTTGTGACTTACATCTTCCAGGTCACACCCAGGCGGAACTGGCGGCCACGGGGGTCGTACATGCTGAAGTCGTAGTTGAAGGTCGAGCTGAAGCCCGGATCAACATACGGCAGATTGTTGGTAAGGTTGACCACGGAGCCCGAGATCGAAAGATTCTTGGTCACCGCGTACTTGGCGAAGATGTCGTATGTCACGTAAGTCGGCACACGCTCCGGATACACACCCGTCTGGAATCGCGGATCACCCGGGGCGAAGTACGAGCCCGCGAGGAAGTCCTGACGATAGGAACGGATGTAGTTGCCGGTCAGGGTGCTGGAAAGGCCCCCCATGTCCCAGTCGAGGGCCAGCTGGCCACGGACACGCGGCAGCGTGCTCGTGCCCTGGCCGTTGGTACCCGCGTATTCCACGCCGTCCTGCTGGTACGAATCGACGTAGGAAACGTTGGCACGCGTGGTCCAGCGGCCCATGCCCGTGTTCATGCGATAGCGCATCTCGAAGTCCCAGCCGCTGGTGACAACCTTCGATGCGTTGTAGTAGTTGCCGAACACCGTGACGATGTTGCCGGTGATGGGATCGCGGATCACGAGGGCCGGATTACCTTCGTCGACGATGTCCTGGAAGCTCGGCGAGAGCACGATATTGCGCCAGTCGATCTTGTAGTAGTTCACGCCGACGTTGAAATTCTGGGTCGGCTCGAAGATCGCGCCGGCGGTCCAGCTCTCAGATTTCTCGGCCTGCAGGTTCGGGTTGCCCGCAAACACGCCCGAGATCTGCACGTTGTTCGCGCCCGTGACCGGGTCGTTGACCTGGGTGAAGAACGTGGCGACGGACGGGGAGATCTCCGGCAGCGTCGGGGCGCGAAAGCCCTTGCCCCAGTTGGCGCGAAGCAGCACGGAATCGGTGACCTTGAACTTGAGGCCGGCCTTCGGCACCGTTGAGGAGCCGTAGTCGCTGTAATGGTCGTAACGGGCCGCGAGCGAGGCTTCGAGGGCGCGCGTGATCGGCAGCGAGAGCTCGCCGAAGATGGCGTAGTTGTCGCGCTTGCCGTCGGTGGCGGTGATGCCCTGGCCGAGGACGTCGCCGCTGGTGGCGGTCACGTCCGGACGGTCGGACAGCTTCTCGTTGCGGAATTCCGCGCCGAGGGCCAGTCCGGACGAGCCGCCCGCCATCTTGAAGAGCTCCGTGCTGGCGCGAGTGTCCACGAACGTGAGTTCAGAGGTCGCCTGGCGCTTGACGTTGGCGCGCATCAGGCTGCGCGTGGCTTCCGAGGTCATCGAAGGGCGATCGAGGTTGAGCGCCGTGTTCGTGACCAGCGGGACCGGCGGCTGCGGGACGGCCGCGAAGCCGAGGACTGCGCTGGTGCCGCTCTTGGTGATGCGGTTGATGTTGTCCTGGTCGATCTCGTTGCGCGAGAAACCGACGGCGCTGTCGAAGTCCCAGTTGCGGACTGTGTAGGTCATGCCGGCCAGCAGGCGGAGGGTGTCCGAAACCGTCTGTTGGTCACGCGTGCCGAAATCCTGCATGTTGCCGGTGATGCGCGCGTTCGTGCTGAACGGGTTGCCCGCAGCGCCCGGCGCGAAGTTTGCGGTGTACGCGAACGGCTTCAGGCCGGCCTCGGTGGGCTGCAGGCCCGTCGTGTTGAAGAACGGCGCGGTGAACACCTGGAAATTGTCCACGCGCGACAGACCGAGCTCGACGTAGCCGGTGGCGCTGGGTGAGAACTCCTTGGTGAAGCGGGACAGGAAGCCAAAACGCTCGGCCTTGGGCAGCGCGGTGATCTGGCTGTTGATGTCCTTGGCGCAGAAGGTGTTGCTTTCGAGCGCCTGGGCGGACGTCGAGGCGAGGAGGCCGCGCTCGATGGCTTGCAGGCCGTTCAGCACGAAGCCGCCGCCCTGGGCGCATTCGCTGATGGCGCGGAAGTTGTTGGTCAGCGTGTTGGTGGGGCTGAGCTGGCGCCACGTGCCGCCGGCCGTCAGTGATTCGTAGTTGCGGCCACCAGCATAGCGGCCGCGGTAGTCGCGGGAGCCGCCGAAGTCGGTATCGCTGAGCAGCACCAGGTCGCGCTTGTAGTAGTCGAAGGTGGCGAAGCCGGACCAACGGTCGCGCGCGAGGTCGCCGAAACCGGCGGTTGCGTTGAGGCGGTAGTCGTTTTTGCCTTCGTAGTAGCCGCCTGAAGCGCTGACTTCCAGGCCCTTGTAGTCCTTGCGCAGGATCACGTTCACGACGCCGGCAATAGCGTCGGAGCCGTACACCGCGGAGGCGCCGTCCTTGAGGATCTCGATGCGCTCGACTGCAGCGCTCGGGATGGAGTTCAGGTCGACGAAGGAATCCTGGAGGTTCTGCGCGAAGCCGTAACCTGCGGTTCGGCGACCGTTCAGCAGCACCAGCGTGGTTTTCTGGCCAAGGCCGCGCAGCGAGATGCCCGCGGCGCCGGAAGCGAAGCTGTTGGCGAAACTTTCCCCGAAGCTGCCACCCGAGTTAGAGGGAATGTTGCGCAGGACTTCGGCGACAGTGGCTTGGCCAGTGCGCTCGATCTGGTCGCGGGTGATGATCTCCACCGGAGCGACGGTTTCCTGGTCAACACGCTTGATGTTGGATCCCGTCACTTCGATCCTCTCGACCTTTTGCGCCTGTTGGGCGTGGGCCGAGGTCACGATGACGGATACCGCAACACCTGCGCCCAGCGCCTGTACCAATGCGCTGGACAGCTTTTTCCTCTTGATTTCCTTCATGAATTCTCCCGAACTTGTGGTTGGAGTTACTGCAGGCGATAGGACGGCGAAGAGATGTTCTGATACCGATTCTTATCAACCGGCAAGAATAGCGATCTCACCGCCAAAACTCCAACAAGTTATTTCAATTTGTGTCATTTCCGCAACAACGGGTGACGCCGCATTTCGGGCGGTGACGAGCGTGCAGGAGGATTGCGCGAGGTGATCGATGGTGAATCCAGCGGACGAAAAAAAGGGGCCCGAAGGCCCCTTACCTGGGTAATGCCTTTCCCTACTTGAACGTGTAGCGCAGCCCGAGGCGGTAGTAGCGGCCCATCGCGCCACTCACGTCCATCGGGTTGTAGTTGATGCCGCCGTAGGTGGTCGCGTCGAGCGGGGCCACCTTGTCCGTCACGTTGGCGATCGAACCGAACACCTGCAGCGACTTGGTGACGTTCCAGCGACCGCTCAGGTCCAGCGTCCAGAAGCTGGGGATGCGGCAGCCATTCGGGGCGTCCGTACCATCAGCGAACGTCGCCAGGCACTCGGTGCTCTCCTTGTCGGCGGTGTTCTTCATGCTGCTGCGCCAGTTGACGATGCCGGTGAGGCCGAACGGGCCCATGTCCCACGACACTGAGGTGACGACCTTGTCCTTCGGCGTGCCGATGCAGTTGGTCACGTCGCAGTTGCCATGGGTGCCCGCATAGTCGGTGGTCACGCCGCCATCAATGAGCTTCCAGCTCGCCGTGCGCGTCCAGTGCAGGTCGGACTTGAAGCGGCCGGCAGCTTGCGTGTTCCACATATAGCTGAGGTCGAGGTCCATACCAGAGACTTCCGCCTCACCCTTGTTGACGTACGGTGCGAATACCACCAGCGCGCTGCCGGAGTTGGGAATGCCGGGCAGGTTGTTGTCCGATCGGACGACGCTGGGGAGGAAAAAAGCCTCCTGGGTGGAGATCGTCTGGATCGAGTCCGACTTCTTGATCTTCCAGAAGTCCGCTCCGACGGAGAGGTTCCTGACCGGTTCGAAGATGAAACCGAAGTTCATGCTCTTCGACTTCTCCGGCTTCAGGTCGGGGTTGCCGCTGCCCGCACCGGCGACGGCGCTGCCGGTGCAATCTGCGGCGGTGGCACCCGGCAGGGGACCGGCGCCATTGGGGCAACGCACCGGGTCGTAGGCGCCCGCGGAACCGAAGGCGGCCAGGTGGCCGACGCTGGACTCGGCCGCGTTGGGCGCACGGAAGCCCTCCGCGTACGACGCCCGCAGGGCGAGTTGCTGGATCGGCACCCACTTCGCCGAAACCTTCGGCGTGGTGGAATTGAACGCGTCGTAGTGGTCGTAGCGCACGGCGCCGGAAAGCTCGACGCCCTTGATCACCGGCGCCAGCAACTCGCCATAGGCCGCATACACCTTGTCGTCCTGGGTGAAGCCGCCGTTGTAGTTCGCCTGGATCGTACCGTCCTCGCTGCCACTTTGGGACGGGGTGTTGACGTAGGTCTTGCGATATTCAGCGCCGACGGCCAGTGCGAGCGATCCGCCGGGGAGTGTCATCAGCTCACGCGAAGCCCGCGCGTCGATGACGTCGAGCTTGGTCTTGGCGTGGGAGATCCCGTGGGTCAGCAAGGAAGCGCGTTGCGCATCGGTGTTCGCTGCGGGGTTGTTGAAGCGGTATCCGAAGGTCGCGCTGCCCGGGCGATTGAACGCGTCGAGCACGCCCTGGACGCGGAGCACCGTGTAGTCCTGGTCGAGGGTCGATTCGGCATGCACGTACCCGCCATCGAAGTCCCAGCCGGCGGCCGAACCCTTGATGCCGGCGACGATGCGCGTAGCGTCGGTGTCGTTGATGCGGCGCTGCGCGCCGAACTCGGCGAAAGTGTAGCGGAAGCGCGAGTTGATGCCGTTGGGGTTGTCCGGATGGCTGGCGGCGAGCGTGAGTTCGGGCACGTTGATGCCCGTGCCGTAGCCGCGGATGCCGTAGGGCCCGATAAGAGTGGCCGGGGTGCTCAGCGGGCTCACGTCGAATTCAGTCTTGCTCTTCGAGTAGCTGAGCTCGCCGTAGGCTTCCCAATTCGCATTGAATGCGAACGTGCCGCGGGCGAAGATGTTCATGGTCTCGTTATCGGGCAGGAAGCTGCGGAACTGGCCGATGTCGTACGAGCAGCCGTTGTCGCCGTCGATTCTCGGCACGATGCGCTGCGCGACGTTGGCGCAGGGGGTGGCCTGCTGATACGCGCCGCTGCTGGTGCCGTTGCGCACCAGGCCGCCCGGGTTAGCGCTCGCGGTCGAGCCGATCAGGTAGCCCGGCGTCCACTGGCTGGCCAGCGGGTCATAGCCCCAGGGGCGCGTGTCGCCCTTGCCGATCCAGTCGCGGTCGCGGTCGCGGTAATGGATCTCGTCGTTTTTCGACGCTTCGAAATTGATGAAGCCGTTCCACTTGTCGCGGGAGATGTCGCCGCCGCCCACGATGAGTCCGGCCTTGTAGCTGTCGCCGTCGCTGTAGCGCGAGGTGCCCAGCTGCACCTGGCCGATGGCGCCGGTGAAGTCCTTGCGCAGGATGATGTTGACGACCCCAGCCAGGGCATCGGAACCGTAGATGGCCGAAGCGCCGTCCTTCAGGATCTCGATACGCTCGACCGCTTCCATGGGAACACTCGAAAGGTCCGAGAACATCTTCTGGAAATCGTCGGCGCGCGGGTATAGCGGGAGACGCCGCCCGTTCAGCAACACCAACGTCGCGTTGGCGCCCAGGCCACGCAGCGAGATGGCGGTCGCGCCGGCGGCGAAGCCGTTGCCGAAACTGGTCGGCAGGGCGCCCATGCCGTTGACGGCGAGCGTCTGCAGGTATTCGTTGATGGTCGCCTTGCCGGAATTCTGGATTTCCTCCCGGGTGATGACGATGATCGGTTCGGCGGTTTCGGAATCCACGCGCTTGATGTTTGAGCCGGTGACTTCGATCTTTTCAACTCGCTGCGCTTGCTGCGCGTAGGCGGGAGTTGCGACCGCGACGCTCAGGCCGAGGGCGGCAAAGACCGCCATCGGGATTTTCTTCTTGATTTGATTCATGAATTCTCCCTAACTTGTGGTTGGGTGGGCGACAGGGGTGCTCGATTAGCGCTGGACTGCGAGGCCGTTGGTCTGGGTCGTGAGGGCAGACCTGATGATGGAAATGGCGCAAGAATAGTGACGTTGCTGCCATAAACGCAACAAGTTATTACGCTTTGTGTTTGGAATGCAACAAGAGGTGGCAGGTTGCGGTCAGCGGGCGCCGCGACGCGGGGATTCGTATCAGGAAATCAGGCGCGCCCGGGAGGGCGCGGCGCGGCGACTACCAGGCGATGGAAACGCGGGCTCCACCCAGTGGGGACTGGGTGATACGGGCTTCCCCGCCATGCCAGCGCGCGACCTGGCGAACGATCGCCAGGCCCAGGCCAAATCCGCCGGAATCGCGTGCGCGGCTCTGGTCCATGCGGACGAAGGGTTCAAAGAGCCGCTCGCGATCGGCGGCCTCGATCCCGGAGCCGTCGTCATCCACGTGGATAACTGTCCGGCCTTCTTCTTCCAGCAGCGTCACGTTCACGGTCGAGCGCGCGTGCAGCCGCGCATTGCGCAACAGGTTCACGACCGCGCGGGCCATGTAGCGCGGCTCGCAGCGCACTGCATCCAGGCCCACGTCCGCTTTGATCTCGACCCCGGCGGCGCCGCTATCGCCGCGGGCGTCGGCGAGCACGTCTTCAAGCCAGGGCTCCGCCGGCACGGTTTGCAGCAGGATTACGGGCGCGCCGCGTTCGAGCTTCGCGTAGTCGAGCAACTCGGTAGTGAGCTCGTCGATCTCCGCGATGTCGCGTTCCATCCGCGCGAGGAACCGGTCCTTGGCTTCCGCGCCGGCCTCCTCGCGGGCCAGCGAGTGGCTGAAGCGCAACCGGGCGAGAGGTGTACGCAGCTCATGGGATACCGCGCTGGTCAGGCTGCGATGGGATTGCATCAGCGATGCGATCCGCTGCGTCATCTGGTTGAAGCCTTCCGCGAGCTGGCGCAAGGCAGAGTGCCGCCCGACCATCGCACGGTCCTCGAACTTGCCGGCGCCCACGGCATCGGCGGCACGGCGCATTTCCAGCAGGTCGCGCCAGAAGGGTCGGACCCAGAAGAATACGAGCGCGGCGACCAGCGCGAACTCGATCGCCCAGTTGGCCAGGTATGTCACGAGCCTCACGCGGGAGGTATCAGTCCCGGGGAAGTCGATGGCCGCGACGGCGTCGCCTTGCCGAAGCCGTTTCACCAGCGTGAAGCCGCCGCCTTCGCGATCGAGAGAAACGATCGAGCCGTTCTCGAAAGTTTCGGTCTGCTCGGGTCTGAAGCGCGTGCGCTCGAGGACATCGCGCCCGCTCGTGAGCCTCGCGGGCAGCCCGAACCCGGCACTGAGCTCGCGGAAGCGAAGCGGCCACTGCTCGCGCGGCAGGCCCGCGAGCGCTTCTTCGATCAGGTGGAAGGTGGGCACGAAGCGGACACGGAAATCGACCTTGATGGTGGTCTCCTTCCAGATGAAGTCCATCAGCTGCATCTGCAGGAGGAAGGACACCATCAGCGTCGCCAGCAGCACGCCGTACAACTTCAGGAAGAGCCGGATCACGCCGGAGCTACCAGTTGGCAGGGCTGAAGAGGTAGCCCACGTTGCGGATTGTCTTGATGCGCTCCGCGCTGTCGACCAGGTCACCCAGCTTGCGGCGCAGGCGGTAGATGCGGCAATCGACCGAGCGGTCCGAGCCGTCGTAGTCGAGACTACGCAGCTTGTTCAGGATGTCGTTGCGCGAAAGGACCTTGCCCGCATGCCGTGCCAGCAGCCACAGCAGGTCGAACTCCGAGCTCGTGAGGTCGACCGGCTTGCCGCCCAGCCGGACCGAGCGCGAAGCGGTGTCGATCTCGAGCGAGCCGAAGGCAATCGTGTCGCCGCCGGCCCCGCCGCGATCCCTCATTCCGGCGCGGCGCAGCATGGCCCTCACATGGGCGAGCAGCACCCTTGGTTGCACCGGCTTCGGAATGAATTCGTCGGCTCCCAGCTCGAGCCCAACCACGCGATCGAAGTCCTCGTCGCGTGCCGTGAGCATCATGATGGGGAGGGTCGCGCCCCGGGCGCGCAGTTCACGGCAGATCTCGAACCCGTCAAGCCCCGGCAGCATGACGTCCAGCATGAGGAGGTCTGGCGACAACTCGTGTGTCTTCTCGATTGCCGCGTCGCCGCGCTTGATCCAGTGCATCTCGATCCCGTTGCGGCCCAGGTACTCGCCGATCAGCTCCGCCAGGCCCGCATCGTCCTCAACCAGGAGCACGCGAGCGGATGGCTCGGCGCGGTGGGCTTCGATCGTGTCCATCTCAGCGGGGCGCCGGGGAGGGGGCGGCCGTGACGGCTCCGACATGTCCGCGGGCTTGTGTCATCGGATCGGCGACCCTATTTCCAGAGTTGCGGCGCAACTGATTTCGCATCTTGATGATGCTACGGAAGCGCATAATTCGGTCTGTAGCGCTTTGTCTCGAAATGTTGCCGCCGATCACTGTCTGTGGGGTGGGTGGGAGGGGCAGGCGCAGGCCCTGGAACCCGGCTGGAGGTCGCGTCCGGCGGTCGAATCGTGCTAAAATCTCGCGGTTCTGGGGAAGGGATGGGCGTCAGCGCCCATTTTTTGTTTGTGGAATCGAAATCGTGAGCGCTGCGGGCCTGGATACGCGCGAAAGCTGGCTGCGGGGAACCCTCGAGGGACTCGGTTACGAGCTCGTGGATCTCGAGTCGTCACGCGGCGGACTTTTGAGGATATTCATCGATTCTCCGCACGGGATTTCGGTCGAGGATTGCGCGCGCGTGAGCAACCATCTCACGCGGGCATTTGTTGTCGAGGGAATCGAGTACGAGCGCCTGGAGATTTCGTCGCCGGGGCTCGATCGGCCGCTCAAGCGGGCCGAGGATTACACGCGGTTCGCGGGGCAGAAGGCGAGCCTGAGGCTCAAGCTGCCGCGCGAGGGCCGCAGGCGGTTCGAGGGGACGCTCGCCGGCGTGCAGGATGGCAGCGTCGTGCTCGACGTCGAAGGGGTCAAGCAGTCATTCGCGCTGGCGGACATCGATCGCGCCCGGCTGGTGCCGGACGTTTGAAAGGGTTGGAGGGCTTCACTTCATGAGTCGGGAAATTCTGCTGCTGGTCGACGCGCTTTCGCGCGAGAAAAACGTTGCCAAGGACACCGTGTTCCTTGCGCTCGAGATGGCGCTTGCCTCGGCCACCAAGAAGCGCTTCAAGGACGAGGTGGACGTGCGCGTGGAAATCGACCGCGAGTCTGGTGATTACAACGCATTCCGCCGCTGGACGGTGGTGCTCGACGAGGAGCACGAGGAGCCCGCCCACCAGATCGCCATCACCGACGCCGTGGCCGAGAACTCGGACGCGCAACTGGGTGACGTGATCGAGGAGCCACTCGAGGCCGAGACTTTCGGGCGCATCGGCGCGCAGGCCGCAAAGCAGGTGATCCTGCAGAAGATCCGCGACGCCGAGCGCGAGCAGATCCTCAACGACTTCCTCGATCGTGGCGAGTCCCTCGTCACCGGCACGGTCAAGCGCGCGGAGCGCGGCAGCCTGATCGTCGAATCCGGCCGGGTCGAAGCCCTGCTGCCACGCGACCAGCTGATCGCCAAGGAAAACCTGCGAGTGGGCGACCGTGTTCGCGCCTATATCGCCAAGATCGACCGCGCCGCCCGTGGACCGCAGCTCATCCTCTCGCGCATCGCCCCCGACTTCCTGGTGAAGCTGTTCGAGCTCGAAGTGCCGGAGATCGAGGAAGGCCTGCTGGAGATCAAGGCCGCCGCCCGCGACCCGGGACTGCGCGCCAAGATCGCGGTCAAGTCCAACGATCCGCGCATCGATCCTGTGGGCACGTGCGTCGGCATGCGCAGCTCGCGCGTGCAGGCCGTCACCCAGGAACTGGCAGGCGAGCGCGTCGATATCATTCTCTGGTCGCCGGAACCGGCGCAGTTCGTGATCAATGCGCTGGCGCCCGCCGACGTGAGCTCCATCGTCGTGGACGAGGAGCGCCATTCGATGGACGTGGTGGTTGCCGAGGACCAGCTCGCGCTTGCGATCGGCAAGGGCGGACAAAACGTCCGCCTCGCCTCCGAGCTCACCGGCTGGCAGCTCAACATCATGACCACCGAGGAGCGCGAGCAGAAGAGCGAGGAAGAGACCAGCGTCGTGCGCGCCCTCTTCATGGAGAAGCTTGACGTCGACGCGGAAGTCGCCGAGATCCTCGTGCGCGAAGGCTTCACGTCGCTCGACGAGGTCGCATACGTCCCGCTGCCCGAGATGCTGGAGATCGAGGATTTCGACGAGGAGACCGTGAACGAGCTTCGCCGCCGCGCCCGCAACGCGCTGCTCACCGAAGCGATCAAGAGCGAAGAGACGGTCGAGCACGCGGCCGAGGACCTGCAGGGCATGGAGGGCATGGATACCCAGACCGCCCGGGTGCTCGCATCGAAGGGCATCACCACCATGGATGCCCTCGCGGACCTCGCGACCGACGAGCTCACTGAAATGACCGGCATGGATGCCGAGCGCGCCACCAAGCTCATCATGACGGCGCGTGAACCGTGGTTCAAGGATCAGCCGCAAGCCTGATGGCGCGGCAAGGGAATAGGTAGCACATGGCCAAATCCAACGTCACCCAATTCGCCGAGGAGCTCAAGCTCCCGGTGTCGCTGCTGCTTGAGCAACTCCAGGCCGCGGGAGTGAATAAGAAGGCCGGTGACGACGCGATCACCGAGCAGGACAAGACCCAGTTGCTCGACCACCTTCGCGAGATGCACGGCAACAAGGAAGAAAAGAAGAAGATCACGCTCACGCGCAAGCAGACGACGGAGATCAAGAAGTCGGACGCGACGGGCAAGGCGCGCACCATCCAGGTGGAAGTGCGCAAGAAGCGCACGTTCGTGAAGGTCGACAAGCCTGTTGAGCCGGTCGTGCCGGAGCCGCCGAAAGTCGTGGCCCCGCCGGTCCCGATCATCAACGAGGAAGAGGCGAAGAAGCGCGAGGCCGAGGCCAAGCGCCAGGCGGAGCTCGCCTCGCGCCAGGCTGCCGAGGCCGAGACGAAGGCCAAGCGCGTCGTCAAGAAGAAGGCCGATGAGGCCGCGCCCGCTGCGGCGGATGCTGCGGCAACCGCGCCTGCAGATGCGGATTCGCCGAAGAAGAAACGTGTCATTCGCAAGAAGGGCGAGGAAATCGCCACCGAAGCCGAGGCGCCGGTTCTGGTCGAGGTCAAGGCTGAAGCCAAGCCGGAAGCGGCGGCGCCTGCTGCTGCTGGAGCGCCCGCCGCTGCTCCGGGCACGCCCGGCGCCAATGAAGGCACGCTGCATCGCCCCGTGCTCAAGCCGGGCGAGGCGAGCAAGAAGGGCCCGAAGCGCACCGCCAAGCCGGCATCGTCCTGGGCGGACGACCAGGCTCGCCGCCGCGGCATCAAGACTCGCGGTGACGCCTCCGGCGGCCGTGACGGATGGCGCTCGCGCGCGGGCGGTGGCCGCCATCGCGACGACGACGGCAGCAACGCATTCGCGGCACCCTCGGAACCAAAGGTCATCGAGGTGCCGATTCCCGAAACCATCAGCGTTGGCGACCTCGCGCACAAGATGAGCGTGAAGGCGGCCGAGGTCATCAAGGTCATGATGAAGATGGGGACCATGGTCACCATCAACCAGGTGATCGACCAGGAGACGGCGATGATCGTGGTCCAGGAAATGGGCCATATCGGCAAGCCGGCCAAGCTGGACGATCCCGAGTCCTTCCTCGCTGAAGCGGCGGCAGAAGACGAAAGCCAATATGTGACGCGTCCTCCGGTTGTCACCGTGATGGGCCACGTCGACCACGGCAAGACCTCGCTGCTCGATGCGATCCGCAAGGCGCGTGTGGCGGTAGGCGAAGCCGGCGGCATCACGCAGCACATCGGCGCCTATCACGTCGAAACCGATCGAGGCGTGATCACGTTCCTGGACACCCCGGGCCACGAGGCCTTCACGGCCATGCGCGCGCGCGGCAGCCAGGTCACCGATCTCGTGATCCTGGTGGTCGCGGCCGATGACGGCGTCATGCCGCAGACGATCGAGGCCATCGCGCACGCCAAGGCCGCGAAGGTGCCGGTGGTGGTCGCGGTGAACAAGATGGACAAGCCGGATGCGAATCCGCAGCGCATCAAGAACGAGCTTCTTTCGCACGAGATCGTTTCGGAGGAGCTCGGCGGTGATACGCAATTCGTCGAGGTCTCCGCGAAGACGGGGCAGGGCATCGACAAGCTGCTGGAGTCGATCCAGTTGCAGGCCGAAGTGCTCGAGCTGAAGGCTCCGGTGAACGCGCCCGCAAAGGGTGTGGTCATCGAATCGCGCCTCGACAAGGGACGCGGTCCGGTGGCGACCATCCTGATCAAGTCGGGCACGCTCAGGAAGGGCGACGTGCTTCTCGCAGGCGCTGTGTTCGGCCGCGTGCGCGCGATGAACGACGAGAACGGCAAGCCGGTGACGGAAGCCGGCCCGGCAATCCCAGTCGAAATCCAGGGCCTGCAGGACGTGGCACGTGCCGGCGACGACATCGTGGTGCTGACCGACGAGCGCAAGGCGCGCGAGATCGCGCTCTTCCGCCAGGGCAAGTTCCGCGACGTGAAGCTCGCCAAGCAGCAGGCCGCCAAGCTGGAGAACGTGTTCGACCAGCTGACCGAGGGCGCCAAGCCGCTCGCGTTGATCATCAAGGCGGACGTGCAGGGTTCCTATGAGGGCCTTGCGAATGCGCTCACCAAGCTGTCGACGGACGAGGTAAAGGTCAACATCGTGCACAGCGCGGTGGGCGGCATCACCGAATCGGACATCAACCTTGCGCTCGCGTCGAAGGCCGTCGTGATCGGATTCAACTCGCGCGCGGATGCCGCCGCACGCAAGCTCGCGGAACATTCCGGAGTCGACGTTCGCTACTACAACATCATTTACGAAGCCGTCGATGACGTGAAAGCCGCGATCAACGGCATGCTCGCGCCGGAGCGCAAGGAATCGGTGCTGGGCACGGTCGAGATCCGCAACGTCTTCAGAATCTCGAAGGTTGGAACGGTGGCGGGTTGCTATGTGACCGATGGCCTCATTCGCCGCAGCTCCTCCGTGCGCCTGCTGCGCGGTGGCGTCGTCGTGCACACGGGCGAACTCGATTCGCTCAAGCGCTTCAAGGACGACGTGCGCGAGGTCAAGGCCGGTTTCGAATGCGGCCTTTCGCTCAAGGGCTACAACGAGATCCAGGTCGGCGACCAGCTCGAGGTCTTCGAGGTCATCGAGGTGGCGCGCACGCTCGCCTGATGGCGTCGCGCCTCCGAAGTCCCGCATGAGCACCGCGCGCAGTGCCCGCATCGCGGACCAGATCCAGCGCAGCCTGGCGGATCTGATCCGCTCTGAGGTGCGCGACCCCCGCGTTGGCATGGTGACCCTCACGGGGGTGGAGCTCTCGCGGGACCAGTCCCACGCCAAGGTCTTCTTCACCATCCTCAATGGCGACGATGACGCGGCGCTCGAAGGGCTGCAAAGGGCCGCGGGTTTCCTGCGCAGCGAGTTGGCCCATCGCCTCACGACACGCAAGGTGCCGGAGTTGCATTTCGCTTTCGACGAATCGGTGGAGCGCGGCGTGCGCCTTTCCAAGCTGATCGACGACGCAATCAACCCGCCCAAGCCCGCCCTCCCGCCCAAGCCCGTTGCCAGGCGCGTCGCCAAGTCCGTCCCCAAGCCGCGGACGCGAAGCAAGAGTTAGGTGGCGGCAGGCAATCCCGACGGGGTGCTGCTGCTCGACAAGCCGCCAGGCTTTTCGTCGACCCAGGCTCTCGCGCGCTCCAAGCTGTTCCTCGAAGCTCGCAAGGCCGGGCATACGGGCACGCTTGACCCCTTCGCCACCGGGCTGCTACCGCTTGCCTTCGGGGAAGCGACCAAATTCTCGCGTTTCCTCACTGATTCCGCCAAGACGTACGTGGCGACGTTGCAGTTAGGCGTCGAATCGACTACCGGGGACCCCGAAGGAAAGCTAACGCCCCAACGTGAGGTTGACGTAAATTACGACCAAATAGAGGAAATTCTTGTACATTTCATGGGAGTTCAGGACCAGATTCCTCCCATGCATTCGGCCATTCACGTCAATGGACGAAGGCTTTACGAGCTGGCGCGCGAAGGCCTGGAGGTCGAGCGCGCCGCCCGAAGGATAGAAATTTCAGAATTGCGGCAGGTCAGCAGGGAGGGAACGCAACTCACGCTGGAGGTCACCTGCTCGAAAGGCACTTACGTACGCACCCTCGCCATGGACATCGGGAAGTCACTTGGTTGCGGCGCCTACCTGACCGGGCTGCGCAGGACCAAGGTCGGTGGTTTCCACCTGGACCAGGCCATCGACCTCGATGCCCTCAAGGAGCTGGGTGTCGAAAACGCCCGCGCGCGGCTGCTGCCCGTGGACGTCCTGGTGCGTGACCTCCCCCGGCAGGAGTGTTCCGCCGACCTGGCGTTGAGGTTTACCCAGGGTCAGGTGGTGCACCTGGATGGCGCTTCGCCGGGGGTGGAATACGCCCTTTTCGGGCCTGCGGGCGTGCTGCTCGGAGTGGGACGGTGCGAGGCGCCGGCCCGCGTTTCCCCGTTGCGCCTGATGGCCACCGCGGGGGCTGCCAAGCTCCCTGATTTTGCTTGAGATTGTCCCCCGTTTTACGCTAAAATCGACCTTCACCGAGTGCAAATCGAAGAGAGTTGGAGAAACCAATGGCCGTAACCACCGAAGAACGCGCGCGCATTGTCGCTGAGCACCAGCGCAAGCAGGGCGACACCGGGTCGCCGGAAGTCCAGGTCGCGCTGCTGACCTCGCGCATCAACATGCTGTCCGAACATTTCAAGACTCACGTCAAGGATTTCCATTCGCGTCGCGGGCTGCTTCGTCTCGTCAGCCAGCGCCGCAGCCAGCTGGACTACCTGAAGCGAATCAATGTCGAGGGATACCGCTCGTTGATCGGGCGCCTCGGCCTGCGCAAGTAAGGCTCCTGCCGGAACCCTGAACCCCGCGACTGCTCGCTTGGAGCGCTCGCGGGGTTTTCATTTTCCGGCGGCTCCTCCCAATCGGCACGGCGCTCGCGCCGTCATCCCCGCGAAGGCGGGGACCCAGCCATCCAACGACAGGACTCCATCGTGAAATCGATCAAGAAGACATTTTCATTTGGCCGCCACCAGGTAACGCTCGAAACGGGCGAAATCGCCCGCCAGGCCGACGGCGCTGTGCTGGTAACCATGGATGACACCGTGGTCCTCGTGACCTGCGTCGGTCGCGCCGACGTGAAGCCGGGCCAGGACTTCTTCCCGCTCACCGTTGACTACCAGGAGCGCACCTACGCCGCAGGCCGCATCCCCGGCGGCTTCTTCAAGCGCGAAGGCCGTCCCTCCGAGAAGGAGGTCCTCACCTCCCGCCTGATCGACCGCCCTTTGCGCCCGCTCTTTCCGTCTGGCTTCTACAACGAAGTCCAGGTGATCGCCACGGTACTGTCGATCAACGCCGAGGTCGATTCCGACATCCCCGCGATGATCGGCGCTTCCGCCGCGGTCACGCTGTCCGGCATCCCGTTCGAGGGGCCCATCGGTGCTGCGCGCGTGGGCTACATCAACGGCGAATACATCCTCAACCCGACCAAGACCGAGCTCGAGACCTCGCAACTCAACCTCGTGGTCGCCGGTACCGAATCGGCGGTGCTGATGGTGGAATCGGAGGCGAATGAGCTGTCCGAGGAGATCATGCTTGGCGCCGTCGTGTTCGGCCATGAAGGCATGCAGGCCGCCATCCAGGCCATCAACGACCTCGCCGACGAAGGTGGCAAGGATGATTGGGACTGGGAGTCACCCGCCGAGGACGCCGGGCTGGTCGAGAAGATGCGCGCGCTGGTGGAATCCGACCTCAACGACGCCTATCGCATGAAGTCCAAGTCGCTGCGTTCGACGCGCCTGGACGAGATCAAGAAAAAGGTCTGGGACGCCTGCGTCCTGGTCGAGGACAACCCGGCAGATGCCAACGTCGCGCGCGGAATCCTGAAGGAAATGGAATCCAAGATCGTCCGCGGCCAGATCCTCAACGGCGAACCGCGCATCGACGGCCGCAATACGCGCACCGTGCGCCCAATCTCCATCCGCCCGACGCTGCTGCCGCGTGTCCACGGCTCCGTGCTGTTCACGCGTGGCGAGACGCAGGCCCTCGTGACGACGACGCTGGGCACCGGCCAGGACGAGCAGCGCATCGATTCTTTGCAGGGCGAATACACCGAGCGCTTCATGCTGCACTACAACTTCCCGCCGTACTCGACCGGTGAAACCGGCCGCGTCGGCACGCCGAAGCGCCGCGAGATCGGCCACGGCCGCCTCGCCAAGCGCGCGCTGCTCGCCGTGCTTCCAAGCAAGGAAGAATTCGGCTACACGCTGCGCGTCGTCTCCGAAGTGACGGAGTCGAACGGTTCCTCGTCGATGGCTTCGGTCTGCGGCGGCTGCCTCTCGCTGATGGACGCCGGCGTGCCCCTCAAGGGCCACGTCGCGGGCATCGCGATGGGTCTCATCAAGGACGGCGGGCGCTTCGCCGTGCTCACCGACATCCTCGGCGACGAGGATCACCTCGGCGACATGGATTTCAAGGTGGCCGGCACGGACAAGGGCATCACCGCGCTGCAGATGGACATCAAGATCCTCGGCATCACCACCGAAATCATGAAAGTCGCGCTGGAGCAGGCCAAGGAAGGCCGCCTGCACATCCTCGGCATCATGAAGTCCGCGATGCCGGGTCCGCGCGAAGAGCTTTCGCAGCATGCCCCGCGCGTGATGAAGATGAAGATCAACCCGGACAAGATCCGCGAAGTGATCGGCAAGGGCGGCAGCGTCATCCAGGCACTCACCCGCGAGACCGGCACCACGATCGACATCGAGGACGATGGCACGATCTCGGTGGCCTGCCTGTCGGAAGAAGCCGGCATCGCGGCGATGGAGCGCATCCGCGCGATCACTGCCGAGGTGGAAGTCGGCCGCGTCTACGAAGGCCCGGTGCTGCGCCTGCTGGACTTCGGCGCCATCGTCCAGCTGCTGCCCGGCAAGGATGGCCTGCTGCATATCTCGCAGATCGCGCACGAGCGCGTCAACGCGGTGTCTGACTACCTCAAGGAAGGCCAGATCGTGAAGGTGAAGGTGCTCGAGGCCGACGACAAGGGCCGTGTGCGCCTGTCGCGCAAGGCCCTGCTGGACCCGCCGGCGCGCCAGGAAACGCCTCCGGCCGCCCCGGCGGAATCGGCTTCCCAGTAGGGGTCGTTATATAATCGTTCGTTCGAGCGGGCATCCAGTGCCGCTCAACGAACGGCTCTCGCAGTCGCAAGCGGGGTGTAGCGCAGTCTGGTAGCGCACTTGCTTTGGGAGCAAGATGTCGCAGGTTCGAATCCTGTCACCCCGACCCGCCCTTTACAGAATTCGGATACGCGCCCGTAGCTCATCCGGATAGAGCACCGGCCTTCTAAGCCGGGGGTAACAGGTTCGAATCCTGTCGGGCGTGCCAGAACAAGGATTTATGGTGGCTGTAGCTCAGCGGTAGAGTCCTGGATTGTGATTCCAGTCGTCGTGGGTTCGAATCCCATCAGTCACCCCATTAAAAAAAGCCCGCTTGCGCGGGCTTTTTCCTTTTCCGGTCACGGGCGCCCGCGCATCAGGCGCTGCTGCTCGCGTTGCCACTCGCGGTCCTTCTCCGCATCGCGCTTGTCGTGCTGCTTCTTGCCCTTCGCCAGGCCTATGGAGAGTTTTACGCGGCCACTGGTGTAGTGCAGGTCGATGGGCACCATGGTGTAGCCGCGCTGCTCGACCTTGCCGATGAGCTTGGATATTTCCTCGGCGTTGAGCAGCAGCTTGCGCGAGCGCACCGGATCCGGATTGACGTGCGTCGAGGCCGTGGGAAGTGCGCTGATGTGCATGCCGATCACGTACGGCTCCTCGCGCTTGAGGATCACGTACGCTTCCTTGAGATTCACGCGGCCGGCACGGATTGCCTTGACCTCCCATCCTTCCAGGACAAGGCCGGCTTCGTACCTCTCCTCGATGAAGTAGTCGTGGAACGCTTTCCTGTTTTCGACGATGCTCATGTTCGTATTGTATCTTTCGCTTCCATGACCACAGTGCGCAAATCCTCGATCGTCCCGCACTCCCGCGAGACCATGTTCGACCTCGTCGACGCGGCGGAGGATTATCCCCAATTCCTGCCGTGGTGCTCGGGCGCCGCGGTGCTCGAGCGAAGCGAGACCGTCACGCGCGCGCGCATCGACATCGCCTACCACGGCCTCAAGACCCACGTCACCACGCGCAATGCGAAGGAGCGTCCCCACTCGATGATCCTTGAGTTCGTCGACGGACCGTTCGAGAGCTTAAGCGGCGCATGGAAATTCACCGCGCTCGGCAACGAGGGTTGCCGCGTCGAGTTTGTCCTCGACTACGAGTTGTCGTCCGGCCCGCTGCATGCGCTGCTCACGCCGCTCTTCAGCCAGATCGCGTCAACGATGGTCGAGAGCTTCGTCGCGCGTGCGGACGATCCGCATCCGGGCAAGCGTTGACGATGCGCGTCTCCATTGCCGTTGCGCTGCCGGGCCGCCAGGAGGTTATCGACCTTGACGTGCCGGATGGCGCGACGCTGGCGGATGTGGTGCAAGCCGCCGGCCTGCACGAACGGTTTCCGGAAATTGACATTGCGACGGCCACGTTCGGCATCTGGGCGCGGCTCGCGAAGATGGACGCGGTATTGCGGGAAGGTGACCGGGTTGAGCTTTACCGTGGCCTCAAGGCCGATGCCAAGGCGATGCGGCGCGAGCGCGCCCGTATCAAACCTGCTTCGCCTCGATCTCGAAACGAGCCTTGATCCAGTCGGCGCCCTTCTTGATGATGCGATTGAGGCGCACGCGGTACTCGGAGCCGCCGGTAGTGATCACGTAGCCGGTGGTGGAAGTGAATTCGCCGGCGCGCACCACGATCGAATCGAGCTTGCCGTTGGTATCCAATCCAGGCAGGTAGATGCCCTGGATCGCGCCACTGCCGTCCGCTGGCGTGAGCTCGATCGGGATCGGGCGATATGAAAGAACCTCGACACCCACCAACATCTCGCCGCGAACGCGGTTGGCGAGTTTGCGCACCACGCTGCCGACGATCCAGCCGCCGTTCTGGTGGTTCTGCAGGGCCAGCAGCCCGTTGAGCAGCACGCCGTCCGATGATGCGCGATCCACGATCAGGCCGTAACCCTTGGAACTCAGGTCCTGAACGCGCCAGCGCTCGACCTCGGGATCACCGGGCGCTTTCAACGCCGCGCCTGCATCCGCGGCCTGCGCTTTCGCCCTGTCTCCGTCGACTTCGACCAGCGAGAGGCCGGAGCTCGAAAGTTCGATCGTGTCCGAGGCCGCGGGCAGCGTGAACATGGGTGCGGCTGGCGCGGCTGGCACCGGCTCCTCTCGCACCTTCCGCATCACGCGATCGACGCCCAACGTGACGTCCACTTCACGGTCGTCGAAATGGGTGCGCTCCTCGATGCGGTTTTGGCTGCCCGCGAGGATGGAATCGTAGAGCTTCTCTATGATCGAGAGCAGCGCAATGTGCTCTTCCACCGGAAAGACGCCGCCGGCGCCGTACCCCGCGTACAGCCGGCCCTGCCTGAGGCCCGACTGTACTTCCTCGATCTGGGTCTTGAGGCTGTCGGCGCGCATGTAGCGGACGGTCTCGCCGTGGCTGTCCTTGCGCATCAGGTGCATGCCGGTGTCCGACGTCAGGTCGACGAAGAACAGGTGATGGCGCGACGAGTACTCCGTATCTAGCGAGTAGTCGTTGCACCACGAGGAGAACCAGCCGTCGGCAATCTCGATCTGAACCTTGGTGAGGTTGCCGGTGTTCACGAGGTCCAGGATCAGCGTGCGCAGGTAAAGCGACTGCACCGACGGGCGGAAATTGGGCTGCGACGGATGCAGCACGAACGGCACCTGCACGTACGAATCGTGCTCCGCCAGCAGGTACAGCGCGTGCAGCTGCTTCCACGGCGCGGAGCGACCGGGTTCGTTGAGGAAGTAGCCCCACTTGACGAAGTTGTGGATCGCGTTGAGTGCGAGGCCGGTTACGCGGAACATCACTTCGAGGTTTTCGCGCGACGTGGCCCACGTATTGCGGCTGCGCAGGAAACGCTGGAAGCCGTTGGCGGATTCGAGGCAGATGCGCTGGATGCCGAGCGCGAACTCGCGATCCGCTTCGGAGATCGGCAGCTGCGCCTTGAGAAAGTCGATCTGGTCGTAGAGCAGCAGCGCCTGGAACTGCTCCTCGATGGCCATCAGGTACTGCAGGCGCTCGAGGGTGAAGTCCGAGCCTTCGCGGCCGTATTCGCGAACGCCGTTGAGGAAGATCGCACGCGCGCCCGCTTCGCGCACTGTCTTGAGCGCGACGACCTGCTCGACGTCGGCAGGGTAGGCGAGGACCGTGGTCAGGTCAGCTGACATTGAACATCTCTACCCCGCGCAGCGCGGGCATCGGGTTGGGCACGAGGTCCTGCTCGGTCAGCCCGGAGGCCGCCATGAGCTTCATGCGCAGCTCGTTGGCGAGGACCTCGTTCTCGAAATCCATCGGGGCATTGAGCCAGTTCTCCGCGATCGGGTCGACGCTGGAGGTCGTGCTCTGGGGCACAAGGCCCGCCGCCAGGCGCTTTGCCTCGCGCGGGCCGATGGTCTCGAGGGCATGGAGCGGTTCGTCGCGGTACAGCTCGTTGGCGGGATCGATCTCGCGGCCGAAAAACTGCACCTTGCGCCAGTACTCGGTTTTCCCATGGCTCTCCTGGAAGCGCATCGCGAGCTCCGCGAACTGGCCGACAAGCCGCTCGAGCCGGAAGATCTCGAACAGAGCGAGCCAGGAGCGAACTTCCGCTGGATTGCCTTCGATCGCGAATTGCAGCAGCTCGACTGCGCGGGTGAGGGCGCCATCCTCGTAGAAGAGGCGCGCACCTTTCACGACCGATGCGGGATCCTCCAGCATGATGGTGCCGTTCTGCACCTCGGGGAAGCGCTCCTGGATGTAGCGCGTGCGAAGGCCCGACGTATCTTCCTTCAGTCGCGTCGCGAGCTTGGAATCCGAATCGATTTCCGGGCGCACCTCGGCGGCGATCTCGATGTGCTCGGCAGGCGCGGATACGCGCGGCGGCGCCACAGCGGGTTCGCGCGGTGCGCGCGAAGGGGCCGGCGCGTCCATGCGCTGGCTCAGCTCGTCGTCATCCTCGGGCTTGGTGTCCGTTGGAGGGGCGTGCTGCACCGTGCGGATATCGGGTTGTTCTTCGTCGTCCTCGTCGACCTGGTTGGCCCATTCGCCGGGCGCATGTGCATCGCGACTACGGCGGCGCAGCCAGATCACGATCAGCACCACGAAGCCCAGCAACACACCAACCACGCTCCACATCCAGCTGGGCAAGGGATCAGGACCCTGGATGGGCGCCTGCTCGGGAGGGCGCGAAGGCACAGGGACAGGTTGCGCCTGCTGCGGCGCCGGCTCGACTTTCGGCTCCTCCGCCTTCGGCGCCTGGACTGGCGCGGCCACCGGCGGCGTCGCGGGTTGCGCCTTGGCGGGTTCGACCGGCGCGGGCTTGGGCTCAACCGTCGGCGCTTCGATGCGCGGCGGTTCACCCTTCGGCGCCTGCGGGCGCGTGGGCAGCAGCGAGTCCAGCTTGAGTTGCATGTCCGCGACGCGCGTCTCCAGCTGGCGCAGGTTGTTGCGCATCTGCAGCATCGCGGCGAACTGGTCGTCCGCATCGAGGATCTGGAGGCGTTCCCTCAGTTGGGTGCGCGTGCGATCGTCAATCTGGCCGCTGGGCGTAAGGTCCATCTCCTGGGAGGAAAGCTTGAGCGAGAAGCCTGATGCCGCGCGGGCGCGGCGGCTGGACCGGGAAGCTGTGGGCACGCGCGGAGCGGACTGCGCCGCGGCGCGGGGAGCAACAATCTTGCGTTCCACGCGCTCACGGCGAGGCGGGGGCGGCGCAGTTGCAACCGCGGCCGGCAGCTCGGTTGCGGCAGACGGCGCTTCGCGTGCGGGCGTGGCGGTCAACGGCGCAGGCGTCGGCCGGGTTTCAATCGGCGCTGTCACCGGACGGGGCCGCTGCGGCGTGCGGGGGCCGGGTCCGCGCAGGTCCGCCAATGCGATCGGCGTACCGGGTTCGATCGGCGCCTTGTCGCCTGCTGCCGCCAGATCCGGATTGAGCTCACGAAGCTGGGAAAGATAGCGGCGCCGGGCTTCGGCGTTGCCGGGATGAACCTTCGACGCGATTCCCTCGAGCGTCTCGCCTTCCGTCGCCGAGATGCGGGCCGCTATCGCGGGAGATGCGATGGAGGAGGGCGTTGCCTCGAAGCGGGGATCGAGAAGCAGGGGGTATTCACGCACCACCTGGCCGTTCTGGCCAGGGCAAGACGTTCGCACCCGCAATATGACGGCCGGTTCAACAACCGGCGCGACCGTGCGAATGCGCAGCACCCCACCACCGCGCGCTCGCTCAAGGGTGAGCACGCCTTCCGCGAGCATCTGCGGTCCGTCCCGCGGCTCCCGCACGAGCGCGAAGCAGCCGGCCTCGACCTCGTCGCCTTCCTGCAACTGGAAGGGGATGCGGGCATCAAGGGGCTCACCGAGGAAGGAACGGGTTTCCGCGTTGCCAAACGAGACGGCGAGCGCGTTGGGGGCGAGGGCAAGCGCTACCAGCAGCGCAAGACGCGACGCCTGGGCTATTTCTTGCAAGCCTCCTCCATGTCGCGGCGAGCCTTGTCGCGCGCGGCCACGATCTCTGCGTCATTCATGAGCTCGCGCTCGCCCTTGTCGTTGGTCTTCTGGATGCGGCCGCCCTCCGAATACATCTGGTAGTTGGAGCGCGCGATACCACAACGCTGTTCCATCTGCGCCGACTTCTCGCTTTCATCGCCGGCCTTCTTGGCCTTGTCAGCGACTTCCTTGCGGCCCTTGTCCAGTTCCTTGTCGCGCTCCAGCGCGGTCTTCGCCGGGGCTGGCGCGGACGTCGAGCGGCCGCCGCTGTTGATCTGCTTGCTGTCGAGGTTCACAGGCGGTTGGTCGGTATAGACCGTCTTGCCGTCCTTGTCGACGTACTTGTAGAGCTGCGCGCCCGCCGTGGTTGCTACGCCCAGGGCCAAGGCAAGGATGATCAAGCTTTTCATGGTTCGGTTCCTCCTGAGATATTCATTGGACAGCCGGAAACGACAATTGCTCCAGGCCCAGCTGCGCCAATTCGCTTGCCCGGCGCGCATGCAGGCTGGCCCGCGCGTGGTCCCGCGCGTTCACCGCCTGGCGTGCCACCACCAGATCCTCCCACGCCTTCAGCCACAAAGCGCGCCTGGCGCGCGCCCTTTGCACATCCGTTTCCGCCTGTGCCAGGAGCGCCCTTGCTTCCTCCGCCGCACGATCCACAACGGGACCCGAAGGCACCTCTGCGACGGGGGCCGGCACCGGCGTGGGCGATGGAGCGGGCGTTGGCTCCGGTGGCGGTGGCATCAGTGCACATCCGCCGCTGAAAACCACGAAGACCAGGCACCAAACTTGTGATCTTTCAAGCATTTACGTGACTTTAACGGCAATGGGGTCGAGCGTCAACGAACTTTGTCACAAAACGCGCCAGCAGGGGGTTTGGTTGTCCGGGGTGGGGCCGATCTGTATAATCCTGTTTTGCGGCTATAGGGTTTGAAGATGCGCGTCATCCAAAAAGCGCTCACGTTCGACGACGTCCTGCTGGTTCCTGCCCACTCCACCGTCCTGCCCCGCGAAGTCGTTCTCTCCTCCCGCCTCACCCGCTCCATCCAACTGAACATCCCGCTGCTTTCCGCTGCCATGGACACGGTGACGGAATCACGCCTGGCGATCGCGCTGGCGCAGGAGGGCGGCATCGGGATCGTCCACAAGAACATGTCCCCGAAGGCGCAGGCGGCCGAGGTCGCCAAGGTCAAGCGCTTCGAGAGCGGCGTAGTCAAGGACCCCATCACCGTCTCGCCGTCGATGACGGTGCGCGAGGTGGCCGAGATCACCGCTCGCAACCGCATCTCCGGCCTGCCGGTGCTCGATGGTGGGAAGGTGGTCGGCATCGTCACCAACCGCGACCTGCGCTTCGAGGACAATCTCGACCAGCCGGTCAAGAACATCATGACGCCGCGCGAGAAGCTGGTGACCGTGAAGGAAGGCGCCAGCCTCGAGGAAGCCAAGGCGCTCATGCACCGCCACCGACTCGAGCGCGTGCTGGTGATCAACGGGGATTGGGAGCTTCGCGGCCTCATGACCGTGAAGGACATCCTCAAGTCCTCCGAGCACCCCAACGCCTGCAAGGACCAGTTCGGCCGCCTGCGCGTCGGCGCCGCGGTCGGCGTGGGCGAGGGTACCGAGGAGCGCGTCGCGGCACTGGTGGAAGCCGGCGTGGATGTGCTCATCGTCGACACGGCCCACGGCCATGCGCAAGGCGTGCTCGACCGCGTGAAATGGGTGAAGAAAACTTTCCCGCAGATGCAGGTCATCGGCGGCAACATCGCCACGCGCGACGGCGCCAAGGCGCTGGTCGACCACGGCGCCGACGGCGTGAAGGTGGGTATCGGGCCGGGCTCCATCTGCACGACGCGCATCGTCGCGGGCGTGGGCGTTCCCCAGATCACGGCGATCCAGGACGTGGCTGATGCGCTCGAGGGCATGGACATCCCCTGCATCGCCGACGGCGGCATCCGCTACTCAGGCGACATCGCGAAGGCGCTGGCGGCGGGTGCGAGCTGCGTGATGCTGGGCAGCCTCTTCGCCGGCAGCGAGGAAGCGCCCGGCGAAATCGAGCTCTTCCAGGGGCGTTCATACAAGTCCTACCGCGGCATGGGTTCCATCGGCGCGATGCAGAAGGGATCCAGCGACCGATACTTCCAGGATGCCGAGAACAACGCTGACAAGCTGGTGCCGGAAGGCGTCGAGGGCCGCATCCCCTACAAAGGACCCGCCACCGCGATCATCCTGCAGCTGATGGGTGGGGTACGCGCCAGCATGGGCTACACCGGCTGTCGCACCGTCGATGAGATGCGAAGCAAGGCGCAGTTCGTGGAGATCACCTCGGCCGGCATGCGCGAATCGCACGTCCACGACGTGCAGATCACCAAAGAAGCTCCCAACTACCACACCGATTGAGGATCGGAATGGACAAGATCCTCATCCTGGATTTCGGCTCCCAGGTCACGCAGCTCATTGCACGGCGCGTGCGTGAAAGCGGCGTCTACTGCGAACTGCACCCGCACGACGTCGACGCGAAGTTCATCAAGGACTTCGACCCCAAGGGCATCATCCTTTCCGGCAGCCACGCTTCGGCTACCGAGGCAGAAACGGCCCGGGCGCCCCAGGCCGTGTTCGAGCAGGGTGTCCCGGTGCTGGGCATCTGCTACGGCATGCAGACGATGGCCGCGCAGCTCGGCGGCGGCGTCGAGCCGGGCAAGGTTCGCGAGTTCGGCTACGCGGAGGTACGCGCGCGCGGGCACTCCAGGCTGCTTGAAGGAATCCAGGATCGCTCGGGTCAGGATGGCGAGGGATTCCTCGAAGTGTGGATGAGCCACGGCGACAAGGTCATGGCGCTGCCGCCCGGCTTCAAGGTCATCGCATCGAACGATGCGTGCCCCATCGCCGGCATGGCGGATGAATCGCGCCGCTTCTACGCGGTGCAGTTCCATCCCGAGGTCACGCATACGAAGCAGGGGCGCGCGATCTATACGCGCTTCGTGCATGAGATCTGCGGCGTTGGGCCCACCTGGAACATGCCGCAGTTCGTCCCGCAGGCGCTGCAGAAAATCCGCGACCAGGTTGGCAAGGACGAAGTGATCCTGGGCCTCTCGGGTGGCGTCGATTCGTCCGTTGCCGCGGCGCTGATCCACAAGGCGATCGGCGACCAGCTCACCTGCATCTTCGTGGATACGGGCCTGCTGCGCCTCGATGAAGGTGACCAGGTGATGGCGACCTTCGCGAAACATCTTGGAGTGAAGGTGATTCGCGTCAACGCGGCCGACGAGTTCTTCGTGCAACTCGCGGGCGAGATCGACCCCGAGAAAAAACGCAAGACCATCGGGCGCCTCTTCGTCGAGATCTTCCAGCGCGAGGCGAAGAAGCTTCCGAGTGCGAAATGGCTCGCGCAGGGCACGATCTATCCCGACGTGATCGAGAGCGCCGGGGCGAAGTCGGGCAAGGCGGTGACGATCAAGTCGCACCACAACGTGGGCGGCCTGCCTGAATCGCTGCACCTCAAGCTGCTCGAGCCGCTGCGCGAATTGTTCAAGGATGAAGTGCGCCTTCTCGGCGTCGAGCTCGGCCTGCCGCGCGAGATGGTCTATCGCCATCCGTTCCCCGGTCCGGGCCTGGGCGTGCGCATCCTTGGGGAAGTGAAACGTGAATACGCGGACCTGTTGCGTCGCGCCGATGCGATCTTCATGGAAGAGCTGCGGCGTGCCACCAATGAGGACGGTGTGAGCTGGTATGACCAGACGGCGCAGGCATTCGCCGTTTTCCTGCCCGTGCGCTCGGTGGGCGTGATGGGCGACGGGCGCACGTACGAATTCGTGGTTGCGCTGCGCGCGGTCCAGACCTCGGACTTCATGACCGCGCACTGGGCGGAGCTGCCCTACAGCCTGCTCGGGCGCGTTTCCAGCCGCATCATCAACGAGGTGCGCGGCATCAACCGCGTGACCTACGACATCTCCTCGAAGCCACCCGCCACCATCGAGTGGGAGTAGTAATCTTGTAGAGCTGCCATTTTGGCGAGATTCGGCAGGCGGCAATCGAGGTGGCGTTGGAAGAACCTGGCGCCCGCTGAAGCTCAGTGTCAGCGCGCCATTGTTGGATTTGCACGGAGCCTGCCGCTCATTGCCATGCCGTCGCGAATATTCATGCCCATGAGCGTGAGATTTACAGCCCCGACCAGTAGTTCAAGCGCCTGCACTGCGTAAAAGGCTGCGTCGAATACACCAGCGGCTGCCCAGCGACTCAGGAAAATGGCACACGGAATCATGATCAGCAGTCCATTGGCCGCGATGAAAGGCATTCGCCTTTTCTTCGCTTCAACAAGCCGTCCCTTGCGAGACTTCGCCATCACGAAGCCACTTGCGCCGGTGGCTGCAATGGCTGGGACAAGGATAAACAGGCCGGGCATCACGATTAGCGCCTTTAGTGCAGCCACGGCTTCATGACTCCCAAAAAACTCCACAACTACCGTGGATAGAAAAAACGTCGCGATTGTCAGGGTTGCCGACAACCCCGCGATGAAATGTACTTTCTTCGGCATCAAATTGGTTCCTTCTGATACGGATTGGAAATCCGATGCCGTGTCTCTGGCACCGATGCCTTGAAATGTCGCTGTGCTGCTATGGGCCGACACACAGGTTTGGAACTGTAAGGCGAGTGAACAGATGAGGGGAAGCGACCACAGAAGAGGGATAGTGCTCCAATGCCTTTTTGAATTCTGGATGATTGAATGCTGCTCGAAATTGAGCGACGGAGTCCCATATTGCGTAGTTCATGAATACCGCGCTTCCCGCAATACCTCGATGCAACTGGGTTGAGATATACCCGGGTTGTTGCTTCATCCAGTTGGCATCGTCTTCCCATGCCTTGAGCAACGCTGGGATGTCTGATTCCAAAACCGTGAATATATTGACGAGAATGACCGGCGATACGTCGGCATTGAGTTGCTGGTAGATCGGCATATCTTGGTCTAGAGGACGCAGTTCGAGCATGTAAATTCTCCTATCGGTATTTGTCGTTGGTCAGTTCTGGCTCGCTGAGCGGGAGATGGGCTTCGATTCGAGATGGTTCTCGAGGGCAGACAGAACTTCGAGAGCGCCCTGCAACCTAGAAAGAGACAGGCTCTGCGTCATCGATTGGGCCCAAACCACCTGCAGCGCCATCGCTTGTTCATAGGCTCGACGGCCTTTCTTGGACAACGAATGGAGCGGTGATCGCTCATGTCGGGGATTCCGGTGTGATTCGATCTGCCCTTCGGTAATCGCCAAGTTGAGTTGTTTCTGAACGCCTTGACGCGTGATCCCCATGGCCGAGGCAATTTGAGGTGCCGTCTGTGGTTCTCCCGCGGTCGCAATCGCACCCAACACCTGCCAGCGTGCGCTGGTAAGCCCGAGCGGCGCGACCAATCGATCGCCCTGCTCCAGGAGTCCTGCGTTTAGCCGAAACATGATGAGAATGATCTCGGTCACCGTATCAACGGCTTTCGTGCGTTTCGCCAACTGGCCGCTCCTTTGTCGAACCCGGTAATGACAACCAGTTTACATAATGGAAACCGGTTGTCAATAACTTCTCGAGGTGCCAACTCTGCCGCCCTTCGTCGGAGCGTCCCGCTCAGTTCGGTGCCGGGCGATACGGTGTTGAACACCGTGCCGAACTTTTTCACGTTGTCGTGCAGCGGTGCGAGGCGTTTCTCGGACTCGTCGGTATCCACCACGATCTCCTAGATGATCGACTCCATTTTGGGAGGCGCGTCCTGGCGCACCCCATGTACACGCACCGTCAATCCGCGCAGCTTGAACTTCAGCAGCGGCGTCACCCGCTCGATGCCCTTCACGATGCAGGCCGACAGCGCCGCCAGCAGCAGCTCCGCCGGGTTGAAAGCGTCGCGGCGGCCTGCCATGTCGGTGTCGAGCGTGAGGGTGGCGTCCTTGCAGTGCGCCACGCTGCCGTGGGCATCGACGCGGCGGGTGCTGACGGAAAGCTCAGTTTGGTGCCGGACTCGTTGATCATCAGGCCGTAGCGCTCGCAGCACCGCCACGACTCCCGGACTCATCCACAGGTTCTGCCGGAGGCAGGTTGACGCGGGCGTTCATGCTGCGCCAGCCAGCCACTGCTGGATCTTGTCGCGGCTGGGCACGCCACCGGCGTGCACCACCTTGCCGTCGATCACGACGCCGGGCGTGCTCATCACACCGTAGCCCATGATGTCGCGCAGTTCTTCAACCTTCTCCAGCGTGATGGACACGCCCCTGGTTTTGGCGATCTGGTCGATGAGCGCGATCGTGGCCTTGCAGTTGGCACAGCCGGTGCCGAGTACCTTGATATCCATTGAAGTCCTTTGATTGAGTGGAATTCATTGCCTTGATGGCTGTGGGCTGCCGATGCTCAAAGGACGGCGTTGAAGACATAGCCGACAAGCAGGATGCCACTGGCGACCACGCCGACGAAGGTCGCGATCAGCCGGAGCTTGAGCACTTTGCGCAGGATCACCATCTCGGGTAGCGACAGCGCGATCACGCTCATCATGAAAGCCAGCACGGTACCCAGCGCGGCACCCTTGGCCAGCAGCGCCTGCACGATGGGGATGACACCGGCCGCGTTGGAGTACATCGGCACGCCGATCAGCACTGCCAGCGGCACCGACCACCAGGCTTGCCTGCCCATGAAGCTGGCCATGAAGTCTTCGGGCACCCAACCGTGGATGCCCGCGCCGATGGCGATGCCGACCAGGATATAGGGCCAGACCTTGCCGACGATCTCGCGCACGCTGGCGAAGCCTGCATCGACGCGCTCGGCCAACGCAAGCGGCGTGTCATCGGCCGTGGCATGCACCCTGGGCATGTCGCGGACCCAGTCTTCGAGGTACGCCTCCATCTTCAGGCGGCCGATGATCCAGCCGGCGACGATGGCCACCGACAGGCCCAGGCCCATGTAGAGCAGCGCGACCTTCCAGCCGAACATGGCGAACAGCAGCGTCAACGCCACCTCGTTGACCATGGGCGCGGAGATAAGAAAGGAAAAGGTAACCCCCAGCGGCACGCCGGCCTGCACAAAGCCGATGAATAGCGGCACGGCGGAGCACGAGCAAAAGGGGGTCACGATGCCGAGGCTAGCCGCCATCACGTTGGCGACGCCTTCGGTGCGGCCAGCCAGCAGCGCACGGGTGCGCTCGGGAGTGAAATAGGAGTTGACCATCCCCATGACAAACACGATGGCGGTGAGCAGCAACAGCACCTTCGGCGTGTCGTACAGGAAGAATTCCAGCGCGCCGCCGAGGTGGCTGGCCGGGTCTACCGGCAAGACGCGCACCAGCGCCTTCGCGGCCGGCAGCAGGGCCTGGTACAGCAGCAGCCAGCCGATGGCGGCCAGCAGCAGAAAGGCGCGCGGATTGCGGCGCGGCAGGGTCAGCGCAAGTTCGGACATTTTTACGACCTCCGATATGGAGACGTATGCACCCGCAAAAGGATTCAGTTGGTGCGGCCGCGCTCAATTGCCTGGCGCAAATCAAGCGGCGGCCGTGCCCGTGGGTTGCCAGTGCTCTACAGGCCGCCGCGAGGTAGGTGGCCGTCCACGTTGCCGTTGTCCCCGAAACGCACCTGGCAGACAGTGATGAGTTGCGCTCGCAGTCGCTGCCGGGCGCGCAGCAGGCGCGACTTGGCGGCTGCCAGGGTCAGTTCGTGGGTGTCGGCGAAGGCACGCGTTGTCTGTCCGTCCAGATCGCAGGCGCGCAGGATGGCCGCATCCTCGTCAGTCAGCTCGCCCAGGCAACGAGACACGCAGTTCGCCAGGTCATCAACGGGCGCCGGGGTTTGCGGCTCGGGCGCCGCCAGTTCGTCCGCACCGTCCGGTAGCGGCTCCGCCGGATGCGCCGCACGCGTCCGGTCAACCAGGGCATTGCGTGCCACCTGGAACAACCAGGCGCGCGGGTTGTCGAGCACGCAGAAACCTTGGCCCTGGCGCATGGCCTTGACGAACACGTCGTGCAGCATGTCGTCGGCAATGGCGGCATCCGACAGGCGGTGAGTCAGATAGCCCAGCAGCTCCGCGTGGTGGGCCTGCCATGCCGCGGCGATGCAGGCGAAGTCGCTGCCGTTCGCTGTGCTCGTTTTGGTGGACGTGGAGGCGCTCATCGTTCCTCAACACCGATTCCGGCTGTACATGGTGCCCGATTTCGGCTCCAGAGCCTCGAGTAGGCCAGCCACGAGATCGCCAGCCAGACCACAGAGCGCAGGCTCATCGCGGCCACCGTGCGCCCTTCGTATGCGCCTCCCTTCAGCACGTGCACTCCGAATGCTGCGAACGTGATGAGGGTTGTGATGGCCAGCGCGAAGGCGAGCATCACAGCCCAGCGATGGCGAAACCAAAGCCCGATGCCGGCGACGACGTAGAAGAACCCGGCCACGAAGTTGAACCACAGAACGAAGTCGACGTAGGCCCCGGCAGCGCGCTGGGCGGCCTCATTGCCGAACAGTGTGTTGCCCCCCGAAGCGACGGTCAACACGCCGAAAAGCATGGCGGTCACTGCCGCTGCCCCGAAAAGAAGTCCACCTTCTTTGTGTGTGTTCATGATGTCGCTCCTGGCTACAAGGTGAGGCCCTGTCCGGCTTCCTCCACGGTCCGGCCGTCCCGGATGTGATAGATGCGCTTGAATGTCGGGATGATCTTCTCGTCGTGGGTCACCACGATGATGGCGGTCTGGTACTGCGCGGCCATCTGGTTGAGGATGCGCACCACGGCCAGGGCCCGTTCACTGTCCAGTGGCGCCGTCGGCTCGTCGGCCAATATCACCGGGGGCTTGTTGGCCAATGCGCGCGCGATCGACACCCGTTGCTGCTCGCCACCCGACAGCTCCGAGGGCCAGGCTTTGGCGCGGTGGCCCACATCGAGCGCGTTCAGCAATTCGACCGCGCGCGCCCGTGCTTCGCCGTTGGGCTGTCCGGCGAGCATCGGCAGCAGCGCGACGTTGTCGGTGACGTCCAGGAACGGGATCAGGTACGGCGCCTGGAAGACGAAGCCGATGCTGTCGCGACGCAGCGCGCGCAGGTCAGGGATCTTCCAGCCGTCGTCGTAGATGGTTTCACCACCCAGCACCATGCGGCCGCCGCTGGGTTCGATCACCGCACCCAGGCACTTCAGCAGCGTGCTTTTGCCCGATCCCGACGGCCCGATGAGACCCACCACCTCGCCCGGTGCCACCACCATGTTGACGTCCTTCAACGCATCCACCGCGGAGTCACCTCTGCCGTAGCGCTTGCGCAGGCCTTCGATGCGGATACCGAACTCCATGGATCAGCCTCCGATCGCCGCCGCAGGGTCGACCTTCAGCGCCGCCCGGATGGCCAGCGTGCTGGCCAGCGCGCAGATCAGCATCACGGCCACCAGCCCACGCAGCGCATCGCCCGGCTCCAGCAGCACGTACTTCGGGAAGATCGGTGCCCAGAACGTGGCCACCACCTTGCCGACGACGAAGCCGATCAGGCCCAGGCCCATCGCCTGCTGCAGGATCATTCCGGCGATGGTCCGGTTGCGCGTGCCGATCAGCTTGAGCACCGCGATCTCACGGATCTTGCCCAGCGTCATCGTGTAGATGATGAATGCCACGATGGCCGCGCTGACGACGGCCAGGATCACGAGGAACATCGCGATCTGCCTGGCCGACGTGGCGATCAGCTTGGCCACCAGGATCTCTTCCATCTGCGCTCGCGTGTAAGCCTCGAGATGTTTCCAGCGGCGGATGGGTTCGGCCACCGCCTCGGGCTCGTAGCCCGGCTTCAGCGCCACCAGCACGGTGTTGACGTTGCGGTTGCTGGCCTGCGAGGCCTGGATGGCTTCGAGCAGCCCCGGCACGCCGGGCCGGTTCAGGCTGGGATTCGCCGCTGTGCGCGCGCGGTCGTTGAGGATCGCGTCGTTGTCCTTCAGGAACTGCGCCTCTTGCGCGTCCTTGAGCGGAATGAAGACCATCGGGTCGCCGCCGGAGGACACCATGCGTTGCGTCAGGCCGACCACGGCGTAGTCGTGGCGCCGGATGCGAATGCGGTCGCCCAGATGGAAGCCGGTTTTCACGTCGGCCACCGCCTCGTAATGGCTGCGCGTGATCTGACGCCCCGCGACCAGATACCCCGGCTCGCCGGGTTCGCCGGGCTCGAAACCCACCACCATCGCGCGCACGTCGGTCGCTTCGTGGCGCACCTGCATGGTGAGGTAGGTGACGTTGGCGGCACGCGCCACGCCGGGCAAACCGAGGATGGTGCGCACCACGTCGTCGCGGATGCTGGACGCTTCGGCGTACGGCCCCTGGGTGTCCTGTTGGACTACCCACAGGTCGGCGCGACTGTTGTCGAGCAGGCGGCGCGCGTCGTCGACCATGCCGCGGTAGATGCCGGCCATGCTCAGCGTCACGCCGATCAGCAGACCGAGCCCGATCCCCGTGAGCACGAACTTGCTCCACGAATGCAGAATGTCGCGGCCGGCGAGGCTGATCATGGCTTCTTGCCCACCACGGCATCAACCACCTTGATTCGACTCTCGGCGGTAAGCTCTTTCTCGCTGTGCACAACCACCGGATCGCCTGGCTGCAGGCCTTCCAGCACCTGCACGCGGCCATCGAGGCCGGACTGGCCGAGGCGCACCGGCACAAACCGCAAGCCATTGCCTTCTGCCAGCCACACGCCAGCCGTGTCGCCCTGGCGCTTGAGGCTCGCGTTGGACACTACCAGCGCCGGCGCGGTCGGCGCCAGGGCGACCGTCACTTCGGCCAGTTCGCCGATCGACATCCCCGCGGGCAGTTGGTCGAAGCTGACCTGGGCGACGCGCTCCTCAGTCACGCTGTCGCTGACCGCCTCCACGCGTGCCACCTTGCCGGGCAGCGGCTGCGCCGGATTGGAGCGCAGCGCGATGTCGGCGCGCAGCCCGGCGGCGAGCCCCGCGGATTTGCCCTGATCGAACCGCACCTTGATCCACAACGACGTCGGGTCGACGAGTTTTACCACCGCCTGTCCCGCCACGACGGTGGAGCCCGGTTCAGCGTCGCGGCTGATCACCACGCCATCGGCCGGCGCCAGCAGGCGCACGTTGTCGCGCTGCCGGCGCAAACCAGCCCGCTCGGCCGCCAGCCGTTGCATGTCCTGCTTCGCCGCGGCGAGGTTGGCATCAGCAGCGCTGACAACCGCGTTGGCTGAGGTCTGCTCCTGCAGCCTGGCGTCCAGTGCGCCCGCGCTGATGAAGTTCTTCGCGGCCAGGTCGGCATAACGCCGTGCGTTGATGGCGGCCAACTCTTTCCTGGCCACGGCGTCCTTGCGTTGTGCATCCGCGGCGCTTGTGCCACTGCCAGCCCGTGCGATGGTGGCGTCCAGCGCCGCGACCCGCTCGTCGATATCGACCGGATCCATCTCGGCGAGCAACTGGCCCGCCTTGACCGTGTCACCGACATCGACCACGACCCGCAGCACTCGGCCGGAGGCGGTCGGCCCGATCAGGTACGCGCGGCGCGCCTCGACCGTGCCGATGCCGAAGAGGGCCGGCGCGACGATCGCGGTTTCCGCCTTGTGCACCGTGACGCGGATGGGTGCCAATGGCCCTGAACGCATGACCACGACCGCCAGCGCCGCCAGCAGCAAGGCGCCAAGCAGGCCCAGGCCAACGCGGCGGGACAGTATGCGATCGATCTTCATCGGGCCCCGCAAATGCCGCGGCGGTAAATGGCGAACACCAGATCGGCTTGTGCCTTCATCGACGCCGCATTGCCGGCCACCATCGACTGCATCACCAGCCCCTGGACCACGCCGACAAAGAGCGTTGCCGCAGCGTCGAGGTCGACCTCACGCGATACCTCGCCACGAATGGCTGCTGCGTCGAGCAGGCGCCGCAGCAGCCTGCGATAGGTCTTCAGCAGGGTGCGCACCTCCTGCTTGATGGGTGAGTCGGCAGGGCGCTGCAGTTCGTGGAATATCAGTCGCGGTACGCTGGGATGGGTCAGCACGAAGTCGATGTGCGCCTTGAACACTGCGCCGAGCGCCGCGATCGGCGACACCTGCGCGCTCGCCGCAGCTTCGAGGGCGGAAGACAACTCCTCCTTGACCCAGGCCATCGCAGCCAGCCAGATCGCGTCCTTGGTGGCGAAGTGCTTGAAGACGGCCCCTTGAGTGACGCCGACCGCGGCGGCGATGTCGGTCGTCGTGATCAGGGCGGGGCTCACTTCTCGTGCGAGGTGCAGTGCCGCCATGACGATCTCGGCCTGGCGCACTTCGGTGGGTAGTCTGGAGGGCATCGGCATGCCGCCTCGTTGGTAAGTTGTCAATTACTTACCAATATGGTCCTTCTTTGGGTGATCGGACACCGATGTGGCCGGATTTCTTGATCTTTCTTAAGCCGGTGCGACCTGGATCGAACTGTCGCGTCCGCTGTCGCTCCGAGACTGCAGGACGGCGATGGGCGCGTGCCATGATGAATTGGAGATCAAGATGGATGTGACATGACCAGGTTGCCGATGCAGACACCGGCCTTCTTCGACCAGGCGCCGTCCATCGTGATGTACGACGCACTGGCCCAGACCCTGGGCGCCTCGCCCGACGGCCTCATCGAGTACCGCTATATCGACGCCGTCAAGCTGGCCGGTCACTCATGCCCGACCGTGGCCGGCGCCTGGTTGATGACGCGCGCGGCGCTGGGCCGGCTCTACCCCGGCCAGGCGCCGCACCGCGGCGAAGTGCGCGTTGCGATGCGCGAGCCCCAGGAAGCGGGCGTGGTCGGCGTGATTGCCAGCGTGGCCGGGCTGGTCACTGGCGCAGCCGGCGGCGGTGGCTTCAAGGGCCTGGCCGGTCGCCATGTGCGGCGCGACCTGTTGGCCTACGGCGTGCCGATGCGCGGCGAGATGCGCTTCACGCGCCTGGACAACGGCCAGAGCGTGGAGGTCTCGCACCACATGGAGGCGGCGCCGCGACCGGCGCAATTGGGGATGCAGATGCAGGAGGCCCTGGCGCCCCAGGCCGACAGCGCTCAGCGCGAAGCGTTTGCGCGAACCTGGCAGGGCTGGGTGCGAACGATACTCATCGACCATGCAGACGACCCCAGGATGATCATTGTGGAAGCCTGAACGCGCATGGCCCGCCGCGAGATCTCGCAGTGCGACAAGCAACCTAAATTGTTTGATGCCTGGGCCCGTCGTTCCTGACCGAGAGGCAAGCGCGGCCAGCGGCGATGGCGATGGGAACAACACCGAACACTATAAACACCAGATCACCCGGCAGGCGGCACCACTCCAGCAGCCGTGCCAGTTCACTTCCGGTATAGGCAAGGCTTCGCGCGTGCCAGTAGCCGTTCTCCAGCACATCGACCAGTTGGAGGACTCCGGCGGGAAACAGGCTCATGACAACCATCATGAGGAGGCCGCCGTTAAGGCCCCAGAATCCTACCCGAACATACTTTTCAAGCACCTGCCAAAGTGCGTCTTCCACCGTCTGCCGGATGGCGAACACGACCAGGCCGATACCCAGCATTCCGAAGACCCCCATCATCGCCGCATGACCATGATTGATCGTCAGAAGTGTGCCGGCCTCGAAGTAACTGATGATCGGCAGGTTTATCAGGAAGCCGAAGATTCCGGCTCCGACGAAATTCCAGAAACCGACCGCCATGAGGAAGTAGAAGGTCCATTTATGCGGTACTGCCGCGTGCTCGCTTGCTGACGAACCCGGTCGAGATAGCCTGACGAAATCCCAGGCATCGAGTGTGATCAAGGTGAGTGGTACGACCTCAAGCGCGGAGAACAGGGCGCTCAAGGCCATGTTGAAGCTGGTCTGGCCGCTCCAGTACCAATGATGCCCAGTGCCGATAAACCCGCCGGCAAAGTAGAGAATGGCGTCGAGGTAAATGACGCGCGTTGCCGTCAGGCGCGTGACGACTCCGAACTGGAGGAAGATGATCGCCACCATGACGGTCACGAAGAATTCGAAGAATCCTTCGACCCAGAGGTGGATGATCCAGAATCGCCACGCATCAACTATCGAAAAATGCGTGGTGCCGTCGAAGAACATCGCCGGCAGGTAGAAAACCGGTACCGCGATTGCGGCGCATAGAAACAGGCCGGCGATCTCGCGGCGCTCGGAATCACGCAACGCCGGGAGCAGCGCGCGAACCAATAGACCGAACCAGGCCAGCAGTGCTGCTGCAAGCAGTATCTGCCATGCGCGGCCGAGTTCGAGGTACTCCCATCCCTGATGGCCGAACCAGAACCAAAGCTGCGGCAGGAGCTGGCGCATACCCGCCCATTCGCCCAGCAGGCTGCCGACGACAACAACCACCAACGCCCAGAATAACGTGTCGACGGCCTTTTTCTGCCCTGCGGGATCACCGCCGCCGAGCGCCGCGGCAATGAAAATGGCTCCAGCGACATAGGCGGTTGCAATCCAGAAGATTGCAAGTTGCAGGTGCCAGGTACGCAGGAGATTGCTCGGCAGCCACGCCGCAAGATCCAGGCCGTAGAAGGTCCCGGGATCAGCGCGATAGTGCGCGAGCGCGCCTCCGACCAGGGCCTGCGCCAGGAGCAGTAGCGAAACGAGCGCGAAATACTTCAAGGTAGCGCGCTGGCTTGGGGTTACGCCACCGTCCAGCACCCCCGAATGCAGATATCCAGGCTTGGCCTTCCAGCCGAGATAGTCGAATTTCCCGAAGGCAAGCAGTACCGCGGCGGTTCCACCGAGCAGGAAGACAAGGCTCAGCGCGCTCCACAGTACGGCGTCCGCCGTTGGCGTGTTTCCCGCTATGGGATCGAAGGGAAAGTTGTTGGTGTAAGAGTGCGTGGCCCCGGGCCGTTCCGCGACCGAGGCCCAGGCGGTCCAGGCGACAAATGCGCTGAGCTGCCTCAGTTCGATGGGATCGCTTATTGTTTTTGCGGTGAGGCCACCGTTTCTTTCCGGATTGGAAAAATATTCGCTCCATACCGCGGTCTGCCGGTGGAACCAGCCTTCGTAAGCGCCCGCTACCGCCAGCATTCCAGTCTGGGGATCGTAGCGGTTCTGCTTCAGCTCCGCGCGTACCTCCGCCTCGATGCTGGCGCGCTGCACAGGGGTCAGTTGGTCGAGTGGCTTGGCATGGCGTTGCAGGGCGGAGCTCGTCGCGTAGTGCAGTGCCAAAGTGTGCAGATACTCGGCCGAAAAATCCGGGCCGAGCAAGGCGCCGTGCCCCCAGATCGACCCATTGTCCATCAGCGCATATTTGAGAAACACCAACTGGCCGTTGCCAATGTCATCCCCGGTAAACACCACTGAACCGCCAGGGCCTATCACCTTGTGGGGAATGGGCGGGGCGTCGTGGTAGACCTTGGTGGTCAGCAGGATGAGGACCGAAAGCCCGAAAGCCATGGTGATGAGCGCAGCGCGTCGCCACCACGGCGACAAGCGCTGCGTGGCATGGCTCGCGGACAGCGGAGCTGTCCCGGCGGTGGTTTCATTCGGCATGGCGATCCCGTTCTACTCGTGTTTATCTGAATCGACAGGGTCTGTCGCAACCGACGGCGGATAGGTGATTGCCATACCGCTCACCCTGGCAAAGGGAGTCAGTGTGTGTGGCCGTGTTTTGGTCGGGCTGATGATTTCTTCGGCGCCGAAATTATGAACCAGCAAAGCGTCCGCAATGAGCGAGCGATGACAGCGCCAGGGCACGGCCTCGGCGCACATCAGTGCCACTTGTTCTTTCCTTGCCTGTTTCATGAGCGATGCCAGGCGCGCGGCAAATTCGGCGGTCTGCATGTAGTCGGCGTAACCGCGGAACGACGTGTTGCGCCAACCCCGATTCGGGGACTCCGGGGTTGCGCGGCGAAATCCCCCCAATCCTGCATCGTGCGTATAGCTGATGCCAGCTTCGGCGAGTGCGCCCGGAAGTGTGTCGCCGTTGAACTGCGGGTTGTGGCGAGAACGGGGCACCGTGCGCACGTCGATGAGGCGGGTCACCGAGCGTGCGGAAAGTAGCGCGATGAACTGGTCGAGAGGCCGCGTCGAATGACCCACTGTCAATACAACGGGCTGAGGGGACTGTTTCAACTTGTGGGTGGATCTTGGGACGGCTGAAGCGCTGGACTCGCCATTACAGCGACTCCTTGACCATCATCAGCCTGATTTTTTCGATTGCCCGGGATGGCGCGAGGCCCTTGGGGCAGACCTCGGTGCAGTTCATGATCGTGCGGCAGCGGAATAGCCGGTAGGGATCGTTCAAGTCGTCCAGCCGTTCCTGGGTCGCCCGGTCCCGACTGTCAATGATGAAGCGATACGCCTGCAACAGTCCGGCGGGGCCTACGAATCTATCCGGATTCCACCATGCCGAGGGGCACTGGCTCGTGCAACACGCACACAGGATGCACTCGTACAGGCCATCGAGCTTCTCGCGGTCCTGCGGCGATTGCAGGCGTTCTTTCGCGGGCACCGGGTCATTGTTGATCAGGTACGGCTTGATCGAATGATAGTGCTGGAAGAACTGCGTCATATCGACCACCAGGTCGCGAATGACCGGAAAATTCGGCAAAGGCCGCAACTCGACGGGCTCCCTCAATTCCGCCACCGGGGTAATACAAGCCAGTCCGTTTCGACCGTTGATGTTCATCGCGTCGGAGCCGCAGACACCTTCGCGACAGGATTTCCTGAAGGCAAGCGAGTCATCCTGGATCCTCAGGCGCATCATGACGTCCAGCAGCATTCGGTCGCCAGGCTTCAGCTCGATCTCGTAATCCTGCATGTACGGCTTCTTGTCCCGGTCAGGATCGAAGCGGAATATCGACAGTCTCATTGCGATCTCCGAAGATCTGCTTGGCGCCTGGAGCGCACCGCCCAGGCATGCGCCCTAGCCACGGCCCATCAATAAAATCCGCCCCACCCATGCTGCAATGGCCAGCAAGCAGAGGCCCAGCAACGCGAGCGTGGCAAACCGCAAGGCGACCGGGCGAACATAGTCCATGACCACGTCGCGGATACCCACCCAGGCATGCATCAACAAGGCGGCGAAAAAGACAAAGGTTGCGACGCTGACCCCGGGGCTCATGACCCAGCCGTGCCAGGCTACGTAGGAGCGCGGCGGATCGAAAAGAAAATGGAACAACACGAAGACAATGAACAGAAGCATGCAAACCGCGCTGATTCGCTGAACCAGCCAGGCACGCAATCCCGTGACCGACTTCTTCATGACAGGGCGCCGGCTGTGAGCAGCGCCACGATGAGGCCGGCGAGATTCACGGCCCAGGCGCTGCGGCGCGCGGCGGGCAATTGCGAACCAATATCAATGTCGCTCAACATATGCCGGATCCCCGCAAGAAGATGATGCGCCAGCGCCCACACCGAGGCGATCACTGCAATCCGGAAAACCCAGCCGTCAAGCAATCCAGTCACCTCGGCATAGGTTTGGGGTCCTTGCAATGAGCGATCAAGGAGATAGACGCCAAAGGGAATGCCGACGGCCAGGAGGACGCCTGTTACCCGGTGCATGATGGAAGTCAAGGCACCCACCGGCATCTGGATGCGATGCAGGCTCAGGAATACCGGCCTTCGTATTTCTGCGCGTTCGGGATCGTTCATATGCGATTGTGAGGAGGTAGCGCGCGCCACGACGCGATGACCTCGGCTCCGACGCGTATCGCCTTCGCCTCGCGAACACACGTCAAATGCCAACTCATTGGCATGCTAGTAAGACCTGCGAGGCTACCCTGCGCTACTGCAGCTTTCCGTGCGGAAACGAACACAAGCTGCGTTGCACGATCCATGCTCGTTGAGGATCGGGCCGGCCCCCCGGCCCGCAGTCGCGGCCCCCTCAATTCACGGTGATCTTCGCTTCGCGCACGACCTTGCTCCACTTTGCGACGTCGCGGCTGACGAGGTCGCGGAATTCCTCCGGTGACGAGCCGCCGGGTTCCGCGCCCAGCTTGAACCAGGTCGCCTTCAGGTCCGGGTCCTGGAATGCCTTGACCACCGCGGCCTGCATCTTCATCACGATGTCGCGGGGAGTGCCGGCCGGAAACCACAGGCCATACCACGACGTGATCTCGAATCCCGGCAGGCCCGACTCGATGGCCGTGGGAATTTCGGGAAACGATGGTGAGCGCTTCGCGGAAGTGACCATGATCGGCTTCACCGTTCCCGCGCGGATGAACGACGAGGCGCTGCCGAGCGCCTCGAAGATGTAGTCGATCTCTCCGGCCAGCAGCGCGGTGGTTGCGGGCCCGGTGCCCTTGTAGGGCACGTGCGTCGCGGTAATGCCCGCCGCGAGCTTGAACATCTCGCATGAGAGATGGCGTGAAGTGCCGTTTCCCGCGGAGCCACAGTTGATCTTGCCGGGGTTCGCCTTCGCGAAGGCGATGAGCTCGGGCAGGGTCCTTGCGGGCACACGATTGGCGGCCACCAGCACGTCGGGAAAGATCGCTGCGGTGGTCACCGGGATGAGGTCCTTCTCGATGTCGTACGAAAGGTCCTTGTACGCCGACACGGCGACCGCGCCGTGCACGGAGTAGAGGAGCACGGTGTAGCCGTCGGGCGCCGACTTGGCGGCGATCGCCGCGCCGATCGTGCCTCCCGCCCCGCCGCGATTGTCGATAATGAATTGCTGACCGAGAATCTGCGAAAGCTTCGCCGCGAGCGGACGCGCGACGGTATCGGTACCGCCGCCGGGAGGGAACGGCACGATCATCTTCACGCTCTTGTTCGGCCAATCCTGGGCCATGGCGATGGATGCGGTGGACAGCGCTATGGCGAGCGCGATTCCGAACACTTTTTTCAACGTCCTCTCCTTGTGCGCGATGAAATGGGACACACAAACATACAGCATGGCCACACCGGTTCGACACTCCCGGGGCGCCGCTCCCCGGTTCATCGCTCACGCAGAAGCCTCAGTTCGCCTTCCAGCTCCGCGATGCGCTTGTCGCGCTGCTCTGCCGCGGCAGCGACGTCTGCCGCCTCGAAGCGCTGCGGAATGTGCTGCGGGCAATTCACGTCCCACGCAGCCACGTTGAATACGATGACCTGCTCCGGTCGCGCGATGTAGCCCGGCGGCATGAGCCGCGCGGTGAGATCCGGATCGCCTTCCACGACGCGCGCGGTGCCCCAGATCTTGATGCGCTGGCGTCGGGCGCAATCGATGAGGAAGAGCTGCGCCCTGGGGTTCTCCGAGAGGTTGCCCTGCGTGATGAACTGGCGGTTGCCCGCGAAGTCCACGAACGCGATGGGCTGCTCGTCGAGGACGTGCAGGAATCCCGGCGGCCCTCCGCGGTGCTGGATGTACGGCGGGCCATCCGCGCTCGCCGTGGCGAGGAGACACTCGTCGTGGAAGTCGACCTCGGTCCCGGCGACCTCGTTCACGTAGTTGGTCCACGTATTGAGAGCTACGTGCAGGACGATCTCGATGATCTGCGCGTCGTCGTAGCCCGCCAGGCGCACGGCCTGCAAGTCAGAATCGGCGACATGGCCGCGCTCGCGCGCCACTTTCGCGGCGAAGCGTACGGCCGCGTCGGCCTTGGGGTCGCGCGAGCCGCCGTTGCAGTTGGCGGCGATCTCGGCGTCGTCAAGCTTCGCCAGGTTCTTGCCCAGATAGGCGGCTCTGACATGAGCTCCCGCTCCCGGACCGGAGCAGATCAGCGGATCAACGGGTTTGACGCCAAATGCAGCCAGATCTCGTTGCGGCGCATGAACCAAGGCGTGAAAGGCGCGTTGTAGCGCGCGTACACAGCATCGCCCGTCCAGGCCACGTCAGCCGCGCGCAGCGCTGCCTGCAACTTGGCCAAATGTTCGTCGTAATTCGCTGATGACCAGAAGCCCGAATAGCGGATGACGGCCACTACAATGGGCGAAACCTCGCGCAGTTGAACGCGCGCATCCAGGGGCTCGGGCGCACTGGCCGCCGTCACCCCTTTGGGCAACACGAACTGCACCACGAAGCCGTTGGGTGAGGCGGTCTGGCTGACCGGCGCGGTCATCTCCAACTTCACCGGAGCGGCCGCCTGCGTCACTGGGGCCGTCATCGCGAATTTCCGCTCGCCTTTGTTCTTGCCAAAGATGTAGCCGGCCAGAATCGGGAACGCCTGGCTGCCCGCGTCAGCCGCTGGGCCGGCGACCGCGACCTCGGCCACGGCGTAAGCGGCGTATTGGCGCACCTCGACATCGCCGAGCTGGCGAACGACTCGGTACTCAGGCTCTTGTGTGGCGTGACTGGGCATGGCGAACGAGGTCAATGCGAAGGCCAATGAAACCGCAGTCCCGAATGTTGTGGCCGGACTGAGAAATCTGGGCAATGAATGGGATTGCATGGGCTCATGATAGTCCTGAGGCGCCGCTACTCCACGGTGATCTTCGCCTCGCGCACCACCTTGCCCCACTTGGCGACGTCGCGACTTACCAGGTCGCGGAATTCCTCCGGGCTGGAGCGGCCGGGCTCCGCGCCGAGCTTGAACCAGAGCTCCTTCATCTCGGGGTCCTCGAAGGCCTTTGCGACCGCGCCCTGCAGCTTCGCTACCACCGGGCGCGGCGTGCCCGCGGGCACTCACAGCCCATACCAGGAGGTGATCTCGAACCCGGCAAGCCCGGACTCGATTGCGGTCGGGATTTCGGGGAACGAGGGCGAGCGCTTCGCCGACGTGACCATGATCGGCTTCACCGAGCCGGCGCGAATGTACGCCGAGGCGCTGCCGAGCGCATCGAAGATGTAGTCGATCTCGCCGGCGAGGAGCGCCGTGGTTGCGGGCCCGCGCCCTTGTACGGCACGTGGGTCGCCTGCACGCCGGCCTGCAGGTTGAAGAGCTCGCACGAGAGGTGGCGCGAGGTGCCATTGCCCGCGGAGCCGCAGTTGATCTTGCCGGGATTCGCACACGAAGGCGAGCAGCTCCGGCAGTGTCTTCGCCGGCACGCGATTCGCGGCGACGAGCACGTCGGGAAAGATCGCGGCGGTGGTCACCGGGACCAGGTCGCGCTCGAGGTCGTAGGCGAGATTCCTGTACGCCGATGCGGCCACCGCGCCGTGCACCGAGTAGAGCAGCACGGTGTAGCCGTCGTCACTGGGGCAGTCTCCTTGCGAGGGGAAGCGCCACCATACCGGCAGTGGGCGCATCCGCGCAATGCGCGGCTCACCCCGCGGAACACGCTACTATCACCGGCGTGACGCCCGACGGATTCATGCGTGAAGCGCTCGAGCTGGCCGCGCAGGCAGCCGCGGAGGGAGAGGTCCCGGTCGGCGCCGTGGTGGTCAGGGACGGCCGCGTCATCGGGCGGGGCTACAACCGCCCCATCTCGACGGCGGATCCGACCGCGCACGCGGAGATCGTCGCCTTGCGCGAGGCCGCCGGCGCCGAGCGCAACTACCGGCTGCCGGGCTGCGAGCTTTACGTGACGCTCGAGCCCTGCGCCATGTGCGTCGGCGCCATGGTCCACGCGCGCGTCGCGCGCATCGTCTACGGCGCGCGCGATCCCAAGACCGGCGCCTGCGGCAGCATCATGGACCTTCCGGCGCAGGCCAATTTCAACTATCACGGCCGTTTCGAAGGCGGCGTTCTCGCCCAGGAATGCGGCGATTTGCTGCGGCATTTTTTCGCCGAAAGACGTTCATAATCGGGGCTGCATGTCCGCCCCCCAATTCGTCCACCTTCGCCTGCACACCGAGTACTCCATCGTGGACGGAATGGCGCGGGTCGACGATGCCGTCGCCGCCGCCGCGGCGGACGGCATGCCTGCCCTGGCGATCACCGATGCCGGCAACCTCTTTGGCGCGATCAAGTTCTACGAGGCGGCGCGCGCGGCCGGCGTCCAGCCAATCATCGGCGTCGACCTCTGGATCAGCAATGATCGCAATCGTGATGCTCCGTACCGCGTCACGCTGCTCGCCCGCAACACCGTGGGTTACCTTCACCTCTGCGACATCCTCACGCGAGCCCATGCGCAGAACCACTGGCGCGGCCGCGCGGAAGTAAAGCGGGAGTGGCTGGCAGGCCTCGAAGGCCTCATCGCGCTCTCCGGCGCCGCGCAGGGGGACGTCGCGGTGGCGCTGTCTTCGGGCGCACGCGCGCAGGCGCGCGAACTGGCACTCGCCTGGGAGAAAGACTTTCCCGGCGCCTACTATCTGGAGATCCAGCGTGTGGACCCGGCGCGCAGCGCGCCGCTGGTCAATGCCATTCTCGGGCTCGCCACGGAGCTGAAGCTTCCGGTGGTGGCGACGCATCCGGTTCAATTCGTGAAGCGAGATCATTTCCAGGCACACGAGGCGCGCGTCTGCATCGCGCAGGGCTACGTGCTCGGTGACAATCGCCGTCCGCGCGAATTCAAGCCGGCGCAGTATTTCAAGACGCAGGCGGAGATGGCGGAGCTTTTCGCGGACCTGCCGCAGGCGCTCGAGAATTCCGTCGAAATCGCGCGCCGCTGCGCCTTCGAGTTCTCGCTTGGCAAGAGCAAGCTGCCGGATTTCCCCACCCCGAACGGCGAGACGATCGAGGATTACCTGCACGCGCAGTCGCGTGCCGGCCTCGAGAAGCGCCTCGAAGCCCTCTACCCCGATGCGGCCAGGCGCGAGGAGGTCTCGCAGACCTATCGAGACCGCCTTGAGTTCGAAGCCCACACCATCATCCAGATGGGCTTCGCGGGCTACTTCCTGATCGTCGCCGACTTCATCAACTGGGCCCAGGGGAACGGCGTGCCGGTGGGGCCGGGACGCGGATCCGGCGCCGGTTCACTGGTGGCGTATTCGCTCGGCATCACCGGCCTCGATCCGCTGCGCTATGACCTGCTGTTCGAACGCTTCCTCAACCCCGAACGAGTGTCGATGCCCGACTTCGACATCGACTTCTGCCAGGACGGGCGTGACCGCGTCATCGACTACGTGAAGGAAAAGTACGGCGCGCAAAGCGTCTCGCAGATCGCCACCTTCGGAACCATGGCGGCGAAGGCGGTGGTGCGCGATGTGGGACGCGTGCTGTCGATGCCCTACGGCGAGGTCGACCGCATCGCCAAGCTGATTCCGTTCGAGCTCGGCATGACGCTGGAGAAGGCGCTGCTCGCCGAGCCGCAGCTCAAGCAGTTGATGAAGGACCATGAGGAGGTGTCCGAGCTGATGGGCCTCGCGCTCACGCTCGAGGGCCTCGCGCGCAACGTCGGCATGCATGCGGGCGGGGTGCTGATCGCGCCCGGCAAACTCACCGACTTCACGCCGCTCTACAGCGCCGAAGGTTCCACCGCGATGGTGAGCCAGTTCGACAAGGACGACGTCGAGAAGGCCGGCCTGGTGAAGTTCGACTTCCTCGGCCTCACCACGCTCACCATCCTCGACTGGGCGGTGCGCTACGTGCACATGCTCGGTGACAAGGGCTTCAACCTCGACGCCATCGCGCTCGACGACAAGCCGAGCTACCAATTGCTGCAGAAGGGTGCGGCCACCGCGGTATTCCAGCTGGAATCGCGCGGCATGAAGGACCTGCTGAAGAAGCTCAAGCCCGACCGTTTCGAGGACGTGATCGCGCTGGTCGCGCTTTATCGCCCGGGCCCGATGGACCTGATCCCCGACTTCGTGGAGCGCAAGCATGGCCGCCAGAAGGTGGTGTATCCCGATGCGCGCCTGGAGCCCATCCTCGGCCCCACGTACGGGATCATGGTGTACCAGGAGCAGGTGATGCAGATCGCGCAGGTGCTGGGCGGATACTCGCTCGGTGGCGCGGACCTGCTGCGGCGCGCTATGGGCAAGAAGAAGGTCGAGGAGATGGCGCAGCAGCGCGCGATCTTCAGCGAAGGCGCGGCGAAGAACGGCCTGACCCGGGAAAAGGCCGACGAGATCTTCGACTTGATGTAGAAGTTCGCCGGCTACGGCTTCAACAAGTCGCACGCCGCGGCCTATGCGGTGCTGGCCTACCAGACCGCGTACATGAAGGTGCACCACCTGTCCGCGTTCATGGCGGCCAACCTGTCGCTCGTCATGGGCGACACCGACAAGGTGCAGATCTTCTACGACGATGCGCGCGAGCACGGCCTCGAGATCCTTGCGCCCGACATCAACGCGTCGGACTACCGCTTCACGCCGCTCGACGGCAAGCGCATCCGCTACGGCCTCGGCGCCGTGAAGGGCACCGGCGAGCAGGCGATCGAAAACATCGCGGTCGCGCGCAAGGCTGCAGGCCCGTTCAAGGGGATCGCGGACTTCTGCCGCCGCGTGGACCGGCGGGTGGTGAACCGGCGCGCGATGGAGGCGCTGGTGCGGGCCGGCGCCTTCGATTCCATCGACGCCAACCGCGCCTCGCTGCTCGCAAGCCTGGGCAACGCGGTGGAGGCGGCCGATCGAGCCGAGCAGTTCGCGGCGCAGTCGAGCCTCTTCGGTGGCGCGGGCGGCGAGCCCGATGCGTTCGAGATGACGCCGGCCGCGCCCTGGAACGAGCGCACGCGGCTGGTGAACGAGAAGCAGAGCCTGGGCTTCTATCTCTCGGGCCATCCGTTCAATGCCTATCGCGACGAGCTGCGTCGCTTCGCACGCACCTCGCTCGCCAGCGTGGCCCCGACCTTCGAGCCGGTGATGCTGGCCGGCGTGATCTACGGCGTGCAGATCCGCAACGGGCGCCGTGGCCGAATGGCCATCCTCACGCTCGACGACGGCACCGCGCGTGTCGAGGTCGTGGTGTTCGGAGAGCTCTTCCACGAGAAGCGCGCGGTGATCCAGGAGGACCAGGTTGTGGTGGTACGCGGCAAGGTGTTCCCGGATGAGTTCTCCGGCGGCTTGCGCATCACCGCGGACCAGGTGATGGATCTTGCGGAGGTCCGCGGCGCCCACGCGCGCCTGCTTCGCCTTTGCATCAACGGCCAGGCCGACTCCGCCAGGCTCAAGTCGATCCTCGCGCAGTACGGCGGCGGCCAGTGCCACGTGGCGATTCGCTACCGCACCGCGCTGGCTGAATGCGATATCCGCCTGCCGGAGAACTGCAAGGTCAAAGTCTCGGCGCCACTTCTCGACTCGCTCAACCAGTGGCTCGACGAGAAAAACGTGGAGGTCGTCTACTGATGGAGCTGGGGCTCATGGGCAGGACGGCGTTGGTCACGGGTGCGAGCGCCGGCATTGGTCGCGCGATTGCGAAGGGCCTCGCGCGTGAAGGCGCGCGGCTCGCCATCACGGGGCGTCGCGTTGCCGAGCTGGAATCGCTGGGCCGGGAGATCACGGCAGCCGGTGGTGCTGCCCCAGTCATCATCGTGCACGACGCGATGAAGGAGACCTACGTCGATGCCATCGTCCAGGCCATCGCCGCGTTCGGCCCGCTGCAGGTCCTGGTGAACAACGCCGGTGGCAGCCGCGCTTTCGGCATCGAGGGCGGGCCCCCAGGGAGCGAAGCGTGGGGCACGGAAGCGCAGTGGGATGAAGCGCTGACGCTGAATTTCACGCGCCATCGCCAGCTCACGCACCGCGTGCTGCCGCAGATGATCGCGGGTGGATGGGGTCGCGTGATCAACATCACCGGCAAGTCGGAGCCCGAAGGTCTCAACGGCGCCTTCTGCGCCAAGGCGGCGGTGACTGCCTGGGCCAAGGGGCTCTCGCGAGAGGTGGGCAGGCACGGCATCACGGTGAACTGCATTCCGCCAGGACGGATCATGAGCGACCAGATCCGCCGCAACTACACGCAGGAGTATCGCGCGTGGCAGTCGGAGCATGAAATTCCACTGGGGCGCTACGGCGAGCCTGAAGAACTCGCGGAACTGGCGGTTTTTCTCGCGAGCCCGCGCGCGGGCTATATCACCGGCGCGGTACTGCCGGTCGACGGCGGGCTGCGCCGCTACCAGTATTAACCACGGCGCGCGGCGAAACCCTCGAGGGTCTTGAGCAGCGCGGGATCGATCTCGATGCCGTCACGGCGGTGGCGCGCCATGTTCTCCAGCTCGATCTCGCCGGGCAGTCGAACGGGCTTCCCGGGATCCGCGCGTGGTGTTTCATGCACGATGTTGGCGAAGTCCGCCACTCGCTCGGCGAGCCAATCGGAAGATCCGAGGCGGGTGGTGTCGATCGCCATGAAGAAGTGCCCCATGTTGCCGGGCTCCGTGGGCTGCTCCTGCCAGGACTTCACATGGGTGAGATACGCGCCACCCGAGAGAACTCCCGCCAGCAGGTCCACCATCAACGCGAGCCCGTATCCCTTGTAGCCGCCCATGGGGAGCAGGAAGCCATCCAGCGCAGCCTTCGGGTCCGTCGTGGGGCGGCCCTCGCGGTCCGTGGCCCAGCTCTCGGGGATCTCGATACCTTTGCTGGCCGCCGCGCGGATCTTGCCGCGGGCGACGACACTCATCGCCATGTCGAGGACGATGGGATCGCTCCCCGGACGTGGCACGCCGATGCCGAGGGGATTGTTGCCCAGCCGCTCCTGGCGCCCGCCCGTGGGCGCAATGGTGGTGCTGGCATTGCTGCCGACGATTGTTGCGAAGCCCTGCTGCGCGGCCAGGTAGCAATAGGGGCCCACCGCGCCGAAGTGGTTGCCGTTGCGTACCAGCGCGAATCCCACGCCGAGGGTGCGGGCGCGTTCCATTGATGCTTCCAGCGCGCGCATGCCGACAAGCGGGCCGATGGCGCCATTGCCGTCCACTTTCACGATCGCGGGAGCAACTTCTTCAATCAGGACCCTCGCATCGGCGCGGATGGCGCCCGCATCGATGCGCGCGCCATACGTTTCAAGGCGCAACACGCCGTGGGTGCCGTGACCGAAGAGATCACCCATCACCAGGATACGCGCCACCTGAGTGGCATCGACGTGCGCGAGCCCCAGTCCCTCGAGCGCCCGCGTTGCGAGGCTCGACAGCTCGCCTTCGGTCATTCGCCCGTGATCTTCGCCGCGCGAACCACCTTGCCCCAGGTCTCGGTCTCGCGATCGATGTAGCGGGCGAGCTCCTCGCGCGTGGTCGGCATCGGCTCGAGGCCGTGTCTTGCGAGCTCCGCACTGACGCCCGGATCCTTCAGCACCTTCACCAGCTCGCGATTCCAGTAGTCGAGGATCTCCTTCGGCACCTTGCTCGAGGCAACGAAGGCGTACCAGTTGGTCGCTTCGAAGCCGGGATAGCCGGACTCCGCGACGGTAGGCACGTTGGGCATGGTGGGGATGCGTTTCGAGCCGGTGGTCGCCAGCGCGATGAGCTTGCCGGCCTCGATGTGGGGCGCCGCGGTCGAGGGCACGGACGGGTACATGGTGACGCGCCCGCCGAGCAGGTCCGCCATGGCGGGGCCGCCGCCCTTGTACGGGACGTGCACGATGTCGATGCCCGCGCGCTGCTTGAAGAGCTCGGCGGTGAGGTGGCCCGCGCTGCCGATACCCGAGGAGGCGTAGTTGAGCTCGCCGGGTTTCGCCTTCGCGAGAGCGACATACTCCGCCAGCGTCTTTGCGTTGACGCTCGGGTGCACGACGATCACGTTGGGAAATACGACACCCATCGTGATGGGCGCGATGTCGCGCCTGGGATCGTAGGGCAGGTTCTTCGTCATCGCGGGAGCCACCGACATCGGGCCCACCGACGTGAGATGGATGAGGTATCCATCCGGCGCCGCGGTGGCGACGTGCTGGGCTGCGATGTTGCCGCCGGCACCGGCCTTGTTCTCGACCACGACTGGCTGGCCGATGTTTTCCGAGAGCTTCTTCGCGACGATGCGCGCGGCAGTGTCCGTGCCCCCGCCCGCGGCAAAGCCAACCGTCAGCGTTACGGCATGATTGGGAAAGCCCGTCTGGGCGAAGGCAGCGCCGGCGAGGGCCAGGGCGGCGGTGAAAAGGTACGGCCGGGCCGTGTGAATGATCGTCTCTCCTTGGTGTTCTGGAATTCTGGTTCGCCCCCGATTCTAACGGCAGCTCACTCCGACGGGCGTTTCTTGAATCCCGAGTAGGTGCCGGAAGATTCTTCGACCTCGACCGAGCCCACCTGCGCGTCCTGGGGACCGCGACGGGCCCAGTTCACGATGGCCTCGACCGATGCGGGGGTGCCGTGCACAACGGCTTCGACGCTGCCATCGGTGCGATTGCGTACCCATCCCGCGATATCCAGGCGCGTGGCCTCGGCGCGCATCGACTCCCGGAAGAACACCCCCTGCACGCGGCCGTGGATCACCATCCGGCGGGTGACGCGCTCAGTCATCGTTGCGCACCTTGCCGCGCGTCTGCTTCTTCACACCGGTCTGTTTCTTGATGCCGAGCCTTCGTTCCCTGGAGGCGCGGGTGGGGCGCGTTGGCAGCCGCTTCTTCGGAACATGGTTCAGCCGCTTGAGCTTCTCGATCAGGCGCTCGTAGGCGATGTCGCGGTTGCGGTGTTGCGACGACGAGTCCTGCACGGCGACCACCACCCCGGACGGTGGATGGGTGAGGCGCAACGCCGACTCCGTCTTGTTTACGTGTTGTCCGCCCGGCCCGCTTGCGCGGAACACGTCGACTTCGACTTCGCGCTCCAGGGTCTCGCGATCGGTGGCGTAGGGCGGAGGAACGAGGGGCGTGCGGGCAGCCATGTCGCGATTCCAGTGAAGAGGGTTACAGCTGTATTCGCCGGAGGTTACGGGTGTATTCGCCCGCACGCCGCTTTGTGAACGCCGTCACAGGCAATTGTTGCCGGTCCCGCGAAGATGGGCCCGTCTTCAAACGCAACGACAGACCGAAGGGGCGACATGAACACGAATCAACGGATCGGCCGGGTATTGGTGGCAGCGATGCTCGCGATGGCGCTCCAGGCCTGCGCGGTGACGGCGCGTGATTCAAAGGGAACTGCAGCTGCTGCCCCCGTGGCCACCCAGGCTTACTCGCACGACATCTACTTCTACTGATTCACCCCCGCAAGGCGCACTTGACGGGTGCCCGCCGGAAATCCCGGCGGGCTTTTTTTTTACTTCACCCGCATTCCCGGCACTGCACCTGATTCGGGTGACAGCAGGTAGATCGCGTTGCCATCGCCGGCGGCGAGCACCATGCCCTGCGATTCACCGAAGCGCATCTTGCGGGGCGAAAGGTTGGCCACCATCACGGTGAGCCGGCCGACCAATTCCTTCGGCGTGTAGGCCGAGCGGATTCCAGCGAACACCGTGCGGCTCTCGATGCCGATATCCAGAGTGAGCTTGAGCAGCTTGTCGGCGTCAGGCACCAGCTCGGCATCGACGATGCGCGCGATGCGCAGGTCGATCTTGCCGAAGTCGTCGATCGAGATGGTTTCGCCCACGGGGAGGATCACCGTCGGCTTCGGCGGCTCTACGGGTTCCAGCTTGAATTCCGGCGTTTCCGGCTGCGAGGCTTGGGCCCCAGCCTGCGCCGGGGCGGCCGCGGGCTTGTCCGAAGCCGGGGCTTCGGCGCTCGCGGCCGGCTCGAGCAGCTGGTCGATCTGCTTCTGGTCGATGCGCGAGACCAGGTGGCGGTATGCCTGTACCGTGAGTCCCGGCTTGAGCGGGGAGCCCACGTCCTCCCACATGAATGGCTTCTGGCCGAGAAACTCCTCGACGTCTTCCGCCACCTTGGGCAGCACCGGCTTGAGGTAGATCGTGAGGATGCGGAACAGCTCCAGGTACAGGGTGCAGAACCACTGCAGCGCGCCGTCCTGGCCGGCTTCCTTGGCGATCTCCCACGGCTTCTGCTCGTCGACGTACTGGTTCACGCGGTCGGCGAGGAACATGATCTGGCGGATCGCCTTGCTGAACTCCCGCGCCTCGTAGTCGGCGGCGATGGCGTCCGCGAAGCTGCGCACCTCGAAGAGGATCGACGGCGCCTGGTCGTCGGCCGCGGCGGGAGTTGCCGGCGCGGCGAGGTTGCCGCGCATCTTGTGCTTGAGCTCCAGCCCCGCGGTGAGCGGCTCCTCCGAGAGCTTGCCGGCGAAGCGCTTGCCGATGAAACCCGAGGCGCGCGAGGCGATGTTGACGTATTTGCCGACCAGGTCGGAGTTCACCCGCGAGAGGAAATCATCCGGGTTGAAGTCGAGGTCCTCGACGCGCGCATTGAGCTTGGCCGCCAGGTAGTAGCGCACCCACTCCGGATTGAGGCCCAGGTCGATGTACTTCTGCGGGCTCACCGAGACGCCACGGGACTTCGACATCTTCTCGCCGGAGAGCTGCAGGAAGCCGTGCACATGCACGTTGTCCGGCACCTTGCGCTCGGAGAACTTGAGCATGGCGGGCCAGAACAGCGTGTGGAAGTAGATGATGTCCTTGCCGATGAAGTGGATCTGCTCCACGTTCTTGTCAGCGAGGTACTTGTCGAAATCCTGGCCCTTCCTCTCGAGGAGGTTCTTGAGCGAGGCGAGGTAGCCGACGGGCGCGTCCAGCCAGACGTAGAAGTACTTGCCCTTGGCGCCGGGAATCTCGATGCCGAAGTAAGGCGAGTCGCGCGTGATGTCCCAGTCGTTCAGGCCGCCGTCGAGCCACTCCAGCACCTTGTTGGAGACCTCCGGCTGCAGCTTGCCGTCCTGCGTCCAGGAACGAAGGAAGGCCACGCAGCGAGGATCGGACAGCCTGAAGAAGAAGTGCTCGGACTTCTTCAGCACCGGTTTCGCGCCGGTGAGCGCCGAGTAGGGGTTCTTGAGCTCCGTGGGCGCGTACACGGCGCCGCAGTTCTCGCACGAATCGCCGTACTGGTCCGGGGTAGCGCACTTCGGGCACTCGCCCTTGATGTAGCGGTCGGGCAGGAACATCTTCTTCACCGGATCGAAGAACTGCTCGATCGTCTTGGTCTCGATGAAGCCGTTTTTCTGCAGGGCGAGGAAAATCGCCGAGGAGAGCTCGACGTTTTCCGCCGAATGGGTCGAATGGAAGTTGTCGAAGCTGATGCCGAAGCGCTGGTAGTCGCGCTTGTGGCCTTCGGCCACGCGCGCTATGAGTTCCTCCGGCGTGATGCCCTCTGCCTCCGCCTTGAGCATGATGGGCGCGCCGTGGGTGTCGTCGGCGCACACGAAAAGCACCTTGTGGCCCTGGAGTCTCTGGAATCGCACCCAGATGTCCGCCTGCACGTATTCCATGATGTGCCCGATGTGGAACGGGCCATTGGCGTACGGCAGTGCCGTGGTGACGAAAAGCTTGCGGGGCATGTATGGGATTTTGGAGGCTCCGCGATCATAGCAAATTGCTTTAAGATTCCGTGGTTATCCCCGCAACTTCCTGACCACACCCCATGGCTATCACCGACAAGGACGTCCTCGCGGCGCTCTCCGAACTCATCGACCCGGTCACCGGGCGCAACTACGTCGAGTCGAAGGCGGTGAAGAACGTGAAGGTCGAGGGTGACCGCGTCTCCCTCGACGTGGCGCTGGGTTATCCCGCTCGCGGGGTGATCGAGAAGGTGCGCTCGCAGGTGACGGAGCGCCTCAAGGCGTTGCCGGGCGTGACGCAAGCCAGCGCCAATGTCCACTCGAAGATCGTCTCGCACGCGGTGCAGCGCGGCGTAAAGCTCGTTCCGGGCATCAAGAACATCATCGCCGTTGCTTCGGGCAAGGGCGGTGTCGGCAAGAGCACCACGGCCGTCAACCTGGCGCTGGCGCTGGCCGCGGAAGGCGCCACGGTCGGCATGCTGGATGCGGACATCTACGGGCCCTCGCAGCCGCTCATGCTCGGCATCACGGGACGGCCGAGCTCGAAGGACGGCAAGTCGATGGAGCCCATGGAAGGCCACGGCATCCAGGCGATGAGCGTGGGTTTCCTGATCGAGCCGGACACTCCGATGGTCTGGCGCGGGCCCATGGTCACCCAGGCGCTCGAGCAGCTGCTGAATGAAACCAAGTGGCGCGAGCTGGATTACCTGGTGGTGGACCTGCCGCCGGGCACGGGCGACATCCAGCTCACCCTCGCGCAGAAGGTGCCCGTCACGGGCGCGGTGATCGTCACCACGCCCCAGGACATCGCGCTGATCGATGCGCGCAAGGGCCTCAAGATGTTCGAGAAGGTGGGCATCCCCATCCTCGGCATCGTCGAGAACATGGCGATCCACGTGTGCTCGAACTGCGGCCACGCCGAGCACATCTTCGGCGCCGGCGGCGGCGAGCGCATGTCGAAGGACTACGGGGTTGAGCTCCTCGGTGCCCTGCCGCTGGACATCCGCATCCGCGAGCAGGCCGATTCCGGCAAGCCCACGGTGGTCGCGGATCCCGACGGGGCGGTCGCGGCGATCTACCGCGACATCGCGCGCAAGGTGGCCGCGCGTATCGCCCGGCAGTCGGAAGACCGCACCTCGGTGTTCCCCAAGATCGTCATACAGAACAACTGACCATCGTCGATATGAAAGACAGCGGGGCGATCATTGGAGCGGACGACAAGTCGCCGCTCAATTCCTCGAGCACGAGAGCAACCTGGAAAACCATCGGGGTGAACGGCACGACACCATGAGCATAAAAAGTGACAAATGGATCCGGCGGATGGCGGCTGAGCACCGGATGATCGAGCCGTTCGAGGCGGGGCAGGTGCGCGAGGTCGACGGCAAGCGCATCGTCTCGTACGGCACGTCGAGCTACGGCTACGACATCCGTGCCGCCGCCGACTTCAAGATCTTCACCAACATCAACTCCACCATCGTCGACCCCAAGGCCTTCGATCCCAAGTCCTTCGTCGATTTCAGCGGGCCGGTGTGCATCATCCCGCCCAACTCCTTCGCGCTCGCCCGCACGGTCGAGTACTTCCGCATTCCGCGCAACGTGCTCACGGTGTGCCTGGGCAAGTCGACCTACGCGCGCTGCGGGATCATCGTCAACGTGACGCCCTTCGAGCCGGAGTGGGAGGGGTACGTCACGCTCGAGTTCTCCAACACCACGCCGCTGCCGGCGAAGATCTATGCCAACGAAGGCGTGGCCCAGGTGATCTTCTTCGAGTCCGACGAGGTCTGCGAGACGTCCTACCGCGATCGCGGGGGCAAATACCAGGGCCAGGAAGGCGTAACGCTCCCCAAGATGTGAGCGTGCCGTGCGGCGAGGGAACTTCCCCTGCCGCCAGCCCACAAAAAAAGGCGAGTGATGGTGGGAAATTCCACCAACCTGCGCCCGGTTTTGTCCTATACTGCGCGCACATTTTTCCGGAATTGAAGGCGTAAGGGACTCTTTCTCAACGCCTTTCAGAGGCCCCGTCGCAGGGGATACAAGGAGGTCATCATGACAAGAGCGAGGAACTACTGCTGCTCGAATGCCACCGGCCCGGCCGGTACGCATTTGCTGCACGGTGTCTCCCATTCTTGCCACGAAAGACCTCAATGCCCCGAACCGCGACGGTAAAGAAGCTCCGCCCCCAGCCGGAGTTCCCGCTCGATTCCCACCCGGAGATAAGCCTCGACTTCACCCGGGTCAAGCAATACCTGGCCAGACACGCGTACAAGAAGCCGGTCCTGCTGGTGGACCTGGACATCGTGCGCGCCAAGACCCGCCGCTTCCGCGCCAACCTGCCCAAGGTCCGCCCGCATTTCGCCGTAAAGGCCAATCCGGATCCGCGCGTACTCAAGGTGCTGATGCAGGAAGGCGCCGGCTTCGAGATCGCCTCGATCGCCGAGCTCGACATCCTCCTCGGCCTGGGCGTGCCGCCGGCCGAGGTCTTCTACTCCAACCCGATGAAATCGCGCGCGTTCCTCGAGTACGCCTCGTCCAAGGGCGTGGAGTGGTACGTCGTCGACAGCGTGGAAGAGATCCGCAAGGTGCAGTCGGTCAAGGCCGACGCGAAGATGTACATGCGCATCGACGCGCCCAACATCGGCAGCGACTGGCCGCTGGCGGGCAAGTTCGGCGTCCACATGCAGGACGTGCCGGAATTGATCGATGCCGCGGTCGACTGCAAGGCGGATCTCGCCGGCGTGACCTTTCACGTGGGTTCGCAGTGCCTCAACCCGGAAAACTGGCGCGTGGGCATGGAGCGCGCGCGCAAGGTGTTTGCCTCGATGCGCGCCGTCGGCCTCAAGCCGCGATTGCTCAATCTCGGCGGCGGCTACCCGGTTCGCCACGTGAAGCCGATCCCCTCGATGGAAACCATTGCCGAGGTGATCAACAAGGAGCTGCGTCATTTCGGCCCCGAAGTGCAGCTGATCGCCGAGCCGGGGCGCTACCTCGTCTCCGACGCCGGCTACTTCATCTGCCGCGTGGTCGGCACCGCCACTCGCAACAACCAGCGCTGGATGTACTGGGACGCGGGTGTCTTCGGTGGCGTGATCGAAACCACGGAAGGCCTGCGCTATAACATCTACACCGACCGCGACGGCGAACCCATCTCGTACAACGTCGCCGGCCCCACCTGTGATTCGGTCGACGTGGTGATGCGCGAGGAGCTCTTCCCGAGCGACCTGCAGGAAGGCGACTTCATCTTCATCAAGAACGCCGGCGCGTATACAACCGCGTATGCGAGCAACTTCAACGGCTTCCCCCTGCCCGAGGTCGCCACGATCGGCAGCTGATGCAGGACTTCTGGGCGGCGAGCGGTTTCGGGTTCCTCAAGCCGCTGCCTGAAGGATTGGCCGCGACGCCTGCATGGATCGCGCGCTTTCTCCAGGGACCCGAGCTGCTTCCCCCGGAAGATGCGGGTCCGCGAGAGCGCGAGGTCCACCGACGCTTGCTGGGCGATCCGCTCGCGGCCGTTCCCGCGGCGGCGCTGGCGGCAATCGAGGATCCAGACGCGCGCGCAAACTGGGTGGAATTCCTGCGCTTCCGCGACCGCGTGATGGCGTTCCCCACGCTCGAAGCGTGTTACCTCGACCTGTTCCGCCGCCCGCGCGTTGATATCGCGCCGCCTTTCGTGGACGCCCTTGCGCAGGCGATCGTGCGCGGGATGCTCGATGGCACCGACGATCCATGGATCTGCCGCGCGGGCGAGATCTTCTTCCGGCTGCAGCGCGTGAGTACCGAGGGCGGCCGCGTGCTGGCCGCGGATGCGGCCACGCTCGAGGTGTTCACCGAGACCGGAGGCTTCGGCAACCTGGGGCGGTTGCTGCGCCAGCAGAACACGGCGATGCCGGAAGTGAAGATGGACGTGCTCAACCACGAAAATGCGCAGCTCTATTTCCTGCGCGACGCACTGCATGCGTACGTCCTCGACCTCACGCCCGGCAGCCCGGGCGCCGCGGCCCTCGGGCAGGTGATGGAGCGCTGGCTTGCCCATATGTCCGGTGTACGCGTTTCGATCGAACCGGCGGCGCGCATCGACGACGAGCGCTGGCGTTGGCATGTCGGCCTCGATGTCGATTCCACGGCCATCCTCAATGCGCTCTACAAGGGCGAGCCCGTGGCGCCGGAGGACCTCGAGCGCATGGCGGTGTTGTTCACGCTGCAGTTTGCCGACGCGGCACAAGCCACGCCCGAGATGGCAGGGCGCCCGGTTTACCTGGGACTGGCCTGTCGGCCCGACCGCACGCTGCGCATGAAGCCGCAGAACCTGCTGCTCAACCTTCCGCTGGCGGCATCGAACTAGGAGCGCGGGGTAAAATCCCCGATTAGCCTCCAGGAGCATCCGATGACCGCATCGATGGAAAGTACCGGCAGCTTCATGCTCAGCAACGAGATCGAGCTGCTGATGTCCGAGCGCGCCAAGCTGCTGCGCGTGGCCGGCGCGGCAGCGCAGTTCGTCGCGGTGATGGAAAGTCGCAACCTGCCGGAGCGGGTCGCCACGGAAGCCGAGATCCTCGCCGAGAGCGTGAACGCGCTGCCCGAGGACACGCTCAAGGATGCATTGAGGTCAATCTCGACCAGCGCAGCGCAGGAGGCAGTGAGATGAATTCCGATACCTTCAACATGAGCATCCGCAAGTTCCTCAAGCATGTCGGCGTGCATTCGCAGCGCGAGATCGAGGAAGCGGTGAAGGAAGCCATCGATGCCGGCAAGCTGAAGGGCAACGAGAAGCTGCCGGTAAAGGTGACGCTGACCCTCGGCGGCACCGAGCTGGCCGTGACCTTCGACGACACCATCAGCCTCGAATGAACGACGCCTCTGTACCCACGCTGGTCACCTACGCGGACATCGAAGCTGCCGCCGTGCGCCTCGAGGGTGTAGCGCATCGCACCCCGGTCGCGACCTCGAGCACCTTCGACGCCCTGGCTGGATGCCAGGCCTTCTTCAAGTGCGAAAACCTGCAGCGCATGGGCGCCTTCAAGTTCCGCGGCGCATACAACGCGCTCTCCGTCCTCACGCCCGAAGAGCGGAAGCGTGGCGTGGTTGCCTTCTCCTCCGGCAACCATGCGCAGGCCGTGGCCCTCGCCGGCAGGTTGCTCGGCATTTCCGCGACGATCGTGATGCCCGCCGATGCGCCCGCGGTGAAGGTCGCCGCCACCCGCGGCTACGGTGCCGAAGTGCTGCTCTACGATCGCGCGCGCGGTGAGAGCCGCGAAGCGCTGGCGGCAAAGGTCGCCGAGGAGAAGGGCGCTTCGGTGATTCCTCCCTTCGACCATCCCATGGTCATCGCTGGGCAGGGCACCGTGGCCAAGGAGCTGATCGAGGACGTGGGCGCGCTCGATTTCCTGTTCGTCTGCACCGGCGGCGCGGGACTGCTTTCCGGCTGCGCGGTCGCCGCGAACCACCTCTCGCCCGGCATCAAGGTGATCGGCGTGGAGCCGGCAGCGGGCGATGACGCCTCGCGCTCGTTCCACAGCAGGAAACTCGTCAAGATCGACGTGCCCGACACCATCGCCGATGGCGCTCGTACCCAGGCGCTCGGCACCATCACGTTCCCGATGGTGCTGCGCCACGTCCACGACATCATCACCGTCACCGACAAGGAGCTGGTCGAGGCCATGCGTCTGCTGTGGGAGCGCATGAAGCTCGTGGTCGAACCCACGGGAGCGCTGGCCGCGGCCGGCGTCCTCAAGGGCGCGATCGACGTGCGCGACCGCCGCGTCGGCATCATCATCTCGGGTGGCAATGCCGATCTGAAGGCGATCGCCACTTTGTTCGCGTGAGCCTCTCGCCGCCGGCGCTCGGGGCAAGCGTCCCGCGGCGCGGTGGCGTATTGATGCGCGCAGCGGGGCTCGCCGTGATGAGGATCCTCGGTTGGCGCTTCGAGGGCAATCTACCGGACCTGCCGAAGTTCGTGATCGCGGTTGCCCCCCATACTTCCAACTGGGACCTGCTTATCGGCGGAGCGGCGATGTTCGCCCTCGATGTGCGCATCGCCTTCATCAGCAAGCACACCCTCTTCCGCGGTCCCTTCGGGGCGTTTCTTCGCTGGATGGGCGGCATCCCTGTCGATCGCTCCAGCGCCCATGGCGTGGTGGGCGAATCGATTCGCGCGTTCGCCTCCCTGGGCGAGCGCGTGCTGGTGATCGCGCCCGAAGGCACTCGCAGCAAGGTCGCGCGCTTCAAGTCCGGCTTTCTCCACATCGCGCGGGGTGCGGACGTCCCCGTCGTGCTGGTCGCGTTGGACTATGGGGCGCGATGCGTGAGGCTGGGGCCCACGTTCACGCCTGGAGAGGACGTCGACGCGGACCGTGCGCGCGTCGAGGCGCACTTCGCGCCGATTCGCGGCAAGCGGCCGCGCTAGCCTGGTGCGTCCGCGCACCAACGCGTGCCTCGCGCATGCCCTGCCGACCAGATCGGCAGGGCATTTTTTCAGTCCGCGTAGACCCCGGCCTTCTTGATGATCGGCGCCCACTTCTCGATTTCGCTCTTGAGGTGCGAGCGCAGCGCTTCGGGCGTGGCGCGATTGTCGGCCACCGGCTCGGTGCCGAGCTCCGCGAACCTGGACACCACGGCAGTGTCGTGCAAGGCCGTCTTCAGCGCGGCATTGAGCTTGTCGATGGCGGCCTTTGGCGTTCCTGCCGGAGCCCAGAGTCCATGCCATACCGTGACTTCGAAGCCCTTGAGCCCCGACTCGTCCACCGTGGGCAGCTCGGGCAGCGACTTGAGGCGCGTCTTCGTGGTGACGGCGTACCCCTTCACCTTGCCGCCCTTGATCTGCGGGGTGGTGTTGGTGGTCTGGTCACACATGAAGTCGACCTGGCCGCCGATGAGGTCGGTCATCGCCGGACCGGTGCCCTTGTAGGGAACCGTGGTCACGTCGGCCTTGATCGCCGTCATCAGGAGCATGCCGCACAGGTGCGAGGCCGCACCCACGCCGGCGTTGGCGTAGGTGACCTTGTCCTTGTTCGCCTTCACGTAGGCAATGAGCTCCTTCATGTCCTTCGGCGGGAAGTCCTTCTTGGCGATGATGGTCATCGGCACGTCGGTGATGAGGCCGATCGGATCGAGCTCCTTCTGCGGGTCGTAGCGCAGGTTGCGGTAGAGCGACGGGCTGGTGGAAATGCCGATGTGCATGAGCAGCAGGGTGTAGCCGTCGGGCTTCGATTTCGCGACCTTCTCGACGCCGATGGTGCCACCGGCGCCGGCCTGGTTCTCGATGATCACGGTCTGGCCGAGCGTCTTCGTCATCGATTGCGCCACCAGGCGCGCGACGGTGTCCGTGGGCCCGCCGGCCGCGAACGGAACAACGATGGAAATGGTGCGCGTGGGGTAATCCTGGGCCGTCGCGGTTAGCGCGAACATCAGCGTCGCGCAGGCGATCGCAAGCCTCTTCATCATCGTGTCTCTCCTTGTGGGTCTACCGGCCAACGGGCGCCCATTATAATCGCCCATCACCTTTCGCTCGATGCCGTGAGTCTCCTCGCACTCCTCGCCGCGCTCCTTGCGCAACACGCCTGGCCCGTAAAGGGCCGCCAGCCGTTGACGGCCTTCTACGGGCGCATCTGCCTGTCCGCGGCCAAGCGCCTGAACGCGGGCGACCGCAACTCCGGGATTTTTGCCTGGATAGCCCTCATGCTTGCGGTGATGGGCCCCGTAATCCTGGCAGCGGCGCTCGTGGCTGCGATACACCCCGTGCTGCTTTGGGTGGTGGACATTGCGCTGCTGTACGCGACGCTTCGTTTCCTCAACACCATCAACAATCTCGCGGCGATCGCGAAGGCCCTGCGCGAGGGCAGCGTGCCGCTCGCCTCCAACCTGCTGGGCCAGTGGCGTGGCGAGGGGTTCGAATGCGAGGACGCTGGTGCCGTAGCGCGCCTTTCCGCAGAGCACGCCCTGCGCGAAGCCCATCACGGCACGTTCGCGCCACTCTTCTGGTTCCTGGTGCTACCGGGTCCGCTCGGACTGGTGTTGTATCCGCTGGCACTGCGTGCCGCGCGCAGCTGGGAGCACCTGCTCGAGCCCGAGGAGCGCGACTTCGGCTGGTTCGCGGCGCGCGCCTTCCATGCGATCGACTGGATCCCGCAGCGCGCGACCGCATTTGCGTTTGCGGTTGCGGGCAACTTCGAGGATTCGCTGCTTTGCTGGCGCTCGCAGGCCGCGCAGTGGATCCGTCCGGAGGAGGGCATCGTGCTCGCCAGCGGCGCGGGCGCGCTCGGCATGCGCCTCGGCGAACCCGTACCGAGGTCCGGCGGGCTCGAAGACCGGCCCGGCCTGGGCTGCGGCGACCTGGCGCAGGAGGATGCGCTGGCCAGCCTGGAAGGCCTGCTTTGGCGTGCACTGATTGTCTGGTCTATCGTTTATTTGCTCGCGGCCGCCTTGCAGCTCGCGTAACGCAATTCCGCTACACTGCCCCGATCGAAACGGCGCGCTCGACGCGCCGACCGAATTTCTCCAGAGGAGCCTCAGATGAAACTAGTTACCCGCGCCCGCGTCGCCGTTGTTGCCGCGGCCCTGGCGATTACGCCGGCGCTCGCCGTCGATTCCGTGAAAATGCTGATCCCCGCCAACCCGGGCGGCGGCTGGGACACCACCGGTCGTGAACTCGGCAAGGCGCTGACCGCTTCAGGCGCCGTCAAGAACATCCAGTACGACAACAAGGGTGGCGCTGCCGGCGCCATCGGCATTGCCCAGTTCGTCAATTCGTCGAAGGGTGATCCGAACGCGCTGATGATGGGCGGCATGGTGATGGTCGGCGGCCTGATCCAGAACAAGTCGGCGGTGACGATCGACCAGGTAACGCCGGTCGCGCGCCTCACCTCCGAATACGAAGTGATCGTGGTGCCCGCCAGCGGCCCCAAGACGCTCAAGGAACTGCTCGACAAGTTCAAGGCCAACCCGGGCAGCGTCTCCTGGGGCGGCGGCAGCGCGGGGGGCACAGACCACATCCTCGCAGGCCTCATCGCCAAGGACATCGGCGTCGAACCCGCCAAGGTCAACTACGTGCCCTTCAAGGGCGGCGGGGAAGCGGTCTCGGCGATCATCGGCGGCCACGTGAGCGCCGGCATTTCCGGCCTGTCGGAATTCTCGCAGCACATAAAGTCCGGCAAGATGCGCGCGCTCGCCATTTCCTCTGCCAAGGGGATCGACGGCATCCCGTCGCTCAAGGAGCAGGGCGTCAACGTCGAACTGGCCAACTGGCGCGGTATCTTCGGTGCGCCCGGCATCACCAAGGCGCAGCGTGATGAGCTCGTGAAGGTGGTCGAGAAGGCGGTGAAGAGCAAGGAGTGGCAGGAAGCGCTGAAGCGCCAGGAATGGGATGACTTCTATCTCCCCGGCGACGCGTACGGCGTCTACATCACCGCGGAAAACAAGCGCATCGGCGACATCCTCGCCTCGCTGTCCCTCGGCAAGAAGTAAACACGCGATGAAAGCCCCCGCGGGCCAGGTCGCGGTCGCAGCTGGCGTCACCGCCATCGGCGTCTTGATCCTCGGGGGTTCGTTTTTTCTTCCGACCGGCGGTGGTTACGCCCAGGTCGGGCCCGGCGTGGTGCCACGCGCCGTCGGCATCGTCCTGCTTCTGCTCGGCGTCTTTCTCTTCCGTGAAGTCTTCACCGGTGGGTTCCGCGGCGTCGACGAGGAGGCGGAACTGGGCCTTCCGATGGACTGGAAGGCATTCGCGTGGCTATCGGGCGGCATCATCGCCTATGGCTTGCTGATCGAGCACCTCGGCTTCATCTTCGCCTCAACCATCCTCTTCGTGATGGTGGCGCGCGGCTTCAACAGTCGCCGCTGGCTCCTGAACGCCGTCACCGGGCTTATCCTCGCCTCTGCCGTATTCGCAATGTTCAACTATGGCCTCAACCTCACGCTGCCTGCCGGCGTGCTCAAAGGGGTGCTTCCCTGATGGACGTCTGGGCGCAGTTGATGCAGGGCTTCAGTGTTGCGCTCACGACACAGAACCTCTTGTTTTGCCTGGCAGGTTGCGCGCTTGGCACGGCCGTCGGCGTGTTGCCCGGCGTGGGTCCCGCGGTCACGGTGGCGCTGCTTTTGCCGATCACCACCAAGGTCGACGCCAGCGGGGCACTCATCATGTTCGCCGGAATCTACTACGGCGCGATGTACGGCGGCTCCACCACGTCGATCCTGCTTAATACGCCCGGAGAAAGCGCCACCATCATCACCGCGATGGAGGGTAACCAGATGGCGAAGCGGGGGCGGGCCGGGCCTGCGCTCGCAACAAGTGCCATCGGCTCGTTTTTCGCCGGCACGATCGCCACCATCGGCCTTACCTTCCTCTCGCCGCTGGTCGTCGAGTTGGGCCTCAAGTTCGGCCCGCCTGAATATTTCGCGCTCATGGTGCTCGCCTTCACCACCGTCTCGGCCGTGCTCGGTGAGTCGACGCTGCGCGGCCTGGTGAGCCTCTTCCTGGGCCTGGCGATCGGCCTCGTCGGCATCGACAACCAGACCGGGCAGGCGCGCTTCGCCTTCGACATACCCCAGCTGCTCGATGGCATCGAGGTAGTCACCGTGGCGGTGGGCCTCTTCGCCGTCGGTGAGACGCTCTACTTCGCCTCCAAGCTCAACCAGATCGATGAGAAACTCGAGTCGATCAAGGGCTCGATCTGGATGAAGGCCGAAGACTGGAAGCGTTCGATCGGCCCGTGGATCCGCGGCACGCTGATCGGTTTCCCTTTCGGCACCATCCCGGCCGGCGGCGCCGAGATCCCGACCTTCCTCTCCTATGCGATCGAGAAGAAGCTCACCAAGCATCCGGAAGAATTCGGCAAAGGCGCAATCGAGGGCGTCGCCGGCCCGGAGGCGGCGAACAATGCGTCTTCCACCGGCACCATGGTGCCGCTATTGACGCTGGGCCTTCCCACTTCCGCCACCGCGGCCATCCTGCTGTCCGCGTTCCAGCAATATGGGCTGCAACCGGGCCCGCTGCTGTTCGAATCGAATGCGCCGCTGGTGTGGGGCCTCATCGCGAGTTTCTATATCGGCAACGTGATGCTGCTGGTGCTGAACCTCCCGCTGGTGGGCCTTTGGGTGAAGCTGCTGCAGATCCCGCGCCCGCAGCTCTACGCCGGCATCCTGGTTTTCGCGACGATGGGCGTGTACGGCATGCGCCAATCGCCCTTCGACGTGTTCCTGCTCTATGTGATCGGGCTGGCCGGCTTCCTCATGCGCCGCTTTGGTTTCCCGACGGCGCCGGTGGTTGTTGGCATGATCCTCGGGCCCCTCGCGGAAGAGCAGATGCGCCGCTCGCTTTCGATCAGCGAGGGCAGCTGGAGCATCTTCGTCACGCACGGCATTTCCGCCGTGCTGCTTGGAATCACGGTGCTCGTGCTGCTCGCACCGCTGGTGATGGCCCTGCTCAAGAAAAAACGTGCCGTGGCGGGTTGATTTTTGGAACAGCGTTTCGACCGGTTCTACCGATACCCCGAGCTCACCGCAATCCTGAACGGATTCGCGGACCGAAGGCCCGGCCTCTTCTCGGTCGAGAGCATCGGCAAAAGCCATGAAGGCCGCGATATCTGGGTGGTTACGGCCACCAGCACGGCCCATGGTGCTGCCGCCGACAAGCCCGCCTTCTGGGTGGATGGCAACATCCACGCGGCGGAGCTCACCGCCTCCACGGCCTGCCTGTATTACCTGCAGCAGCTGGAAAAGGGCTACGGCATCGATGCCGACATCACGCGCCTGCTGGATTCCCGCGCGCTCTACATCTGCCCGCGCATCAATCCGGATGGCGCGGAATGGGCGCTGGCCGACAAGCCGAAGTACATCCGCTCCTCCACGCGCGCCTATCCGTTCGACGAGGAGCCCGTTGATGGCCTGAATGTCGAGGACGTCGATGGTGATGGCCGCATCCTCAGCATGCGCATCGCGGATGCAAACGGCGGATACAAGGCGCACCCGGAAGAACCGCGGCTGATGACGCCACGCGATCCGGTGGAATCGGGCGGCCAGTACTGGCGCGTGATTCCCGAAGGCACGCTGGTGAACTACGACGGCGTCGAGATCCGCGTGAACCGCGACAAGGAAGGCCTCGACCTCAACCGCAACTTCCCCTCCGGCTGGCGGCAGGAATACGAGCAGCTCGGGGCAGGTCCCTATCCCACGTCGGAGCCGGAAGTGCGCGCGCTGGTGGATTTCATCGTCCGCCATCCGAACATCGGCGGCGGGGTGAGCTTCCACACGCACAGCGGCGTGATCCTGCGCCCGTTCGCGAGCGAACCCGACGAGAACATGCCGGCGGAAGACCTCTGGCTCTACAAGCTCTTCGGCAAGAAGAGCACCGAGCTCACGGGTTACCCCAACATTTCCATCTTCCACGACTTCAAGTACCACCCGAAGTCGGTCATCACCGGTGGTTTCGACTGGATCTACGAACACCTCGGCCAGTTCTTCTGGACGGTGGAGATCTGGGCGCCGGTGCGCGAGGCGGGCGTGAAGGACTACCACTTCATCGACTGGTATCGCGAGCACCCTCCCGAGGACGACCTCAAGCTGCTGGCGTGGAGCGACCGCGAGCTCAATGGCGAAGGCTACGTCGCCTGGTATCCGTACGAGCACCCGCAGCTGGGACCGGTGGAGCTGGGCGGCTGGAACAAGCTGGCGACGTTCCGCAACCCGCCGCCGAAATACATCGAGCGGGAGGTCGCGCGTTTCCCGCAGTGGCTCACGTGGCAGGCGCTCACGCTGCCGAAGCTGGAGGTCTTCCGCGCTGAAGTGCAGCGGCTGGGCGACGACACCTGGAAGGTGCGTCTCGCGGTGCAGAACACCGGCTACCTGCCTTCATACGTGACCAAGCGCGCGCTGGAGCGCAAAGTGATGCGCGGGGTGGTCTACGAGATCGAGCTGCCTGCCGGAGCCACGCTGGTGGCGGGAAAACACCGCGAGGAAGGCCGGCAGCTCGAAGGCCGTGCCAGCAAGGCCTCGCTGCAGGCGTTCCTGCCCAGCCATGACCTCACCGGCGATCGCGGGCAATGCGAGTGGACGGTGCGTGCTCCGGAGGGAGCCCGTGTCGCGCTATCGGCGCGGCATGATCGCGCGGGGCGCGCGAGCGTGGAAGTCAACCTCGCCTGAGGACTAGCGGCTCCACTCCGGATGCTGCTCGTGCAGGTCGCGGTGCTGCTCGATGAGCACCTGGTAGAACGACAACCGCGCCGCCGAGATTTTTCCGGCCTTGGACGCCCCTATCACCGCGCATCCCGGCTCGTTCAGGTGTGAGCAATCGTTGAACTTGCAGGTGCCGAGGTAGGGGCGGAACTCCCGCATCGCCTCTCCGATCTGGTCCTCGGTGAGGTGGAACAGCCCGAAGGACTGGAAGCCCGGCGTGTCGATGATTGCGGTGTCGCGATCGAGGCGGTAGAAACGCGAAAAAGTGGTGGTGTGCGTGCCCGATTCGCGCGAGGCCGTGAGCTCGCCCACGCGCGCGACTTCCGATAGCACCAGCGCATTAACCGTCTTCGACTTGCCCATGCCGCTCTGGCCCACCAGCAGCGTGAGCTTGTTCTCCAGATGCGGCAGCAGCGGACCGACATCCTGCTTGGCCGACATCGTGATCACGGTGTAGCCGATGTCCACGTAGAGATCGAGCTGCCTGCGCACGACGGCATGCTCGGGCAAATCGGACTTGTTGAGCGCGATCACCACCGGCAGGCGGGCGGCTTCGCAGGCCACCAGGCTCAGGTTCAGGAACGCCTCGCTGAAGGCGGGCTTGGGCGCAATCAGGATGACCACCTGGTCGACGTTGGCCGCGAGCTGCTTCTCGCGCCACTGGTCCGAGCGGTAGAGAAGGTTGCGGCGGGTGCCTACCCGCTCGATCGAGCCCTGCGCCGAGCCCGTGAGGCGAACCTCCACGAAGTCGCCGCAGGTGGCGTCCTGCCGCTTGCCCTTGCGCGTGCAGACGACCTGCTTGCGGTCGGCGAACTCCACCAGGAACTCGCGCCCGAAATCCGCGACCACGCGCCCCTCGACGACGACCGACTCGCTTCTCTCGCGGCGCGTGGTCATTGGTTGGCGTTCAGATCTCGAACAAGGCGTCGAGCTTGGCTGCGCAGATGAAGTCGTTCTCGGACAGGCCGTTGATGGCGTGCGTGATGTACGCGACGCGGCACTTGTCGTAGCCGACCATCATGTCGGGATGGTGGTCCTCGCGGTGCGAGACCCACGCGGCCGCGTTTGCGAACGCCATGGTCTCGAAGTAGTTCTTGAAGCGGTAGGTCCTGGCGATCATGCCGTCGGGCTCCAGCGACCAGCCCTCGAGCCCCTTCAGCAGCGGGCGCACCTGCTCCGCGCTGAGCGGGCCGACTCCGCCTTCGCAGGGCTTGCACTTCTTGCGTGCGAGCTCGTTCATGGTGCCGCTCTCTTCAGGTGGTCGATGCGCAGGGCCGCCGGGGGATGCGAATCATACACCAGCGAATGCAGCGGATCGGGCGTGAGCGTCGAGGCATTGTCGCGGTAAAGCTTGGCCAGCGCGCTCACGAGATCCGCAGCCGATGCGTGGGCGGCAGCGAACGCGTCAGCCTCGAACTCCTGCTTGCGCGCCATGAGGCTCGCGAGGGGCTGGAACGGGAAGGTGAATACCGGCAGCACCAACGCGAACCCCGCCAGCAGCGCGCCGATGTGCGGCGCGTCCATGCCCAGCGCCTGGTAGAACGCGGGCTCCGAGTAGAGCCAACCGAGCACGGCGAGCATCACCAGCGCGAGCACGAAGCGCACTGCGAGCAGCCGGGGAATGTGGCCGCGCGCGAAGTGGCCGAGCTCGTGCGCGAGCACCGCTTCGATCTCCTCGGGCGTGAGCCGCTCGAGCAGCGTGTCGAAGAACACGATGCGCTTGGTCTTGCCGAAGCCGGTGAAGTAGGCGTTGCCATGGCTCGACCGCTTGGAGCCGTCCATCACGTAGAGGCCTGACGAGGTGAAGCCGCAACGCGCCAGCAGCGCCTCGATGCGCGCGCGCAGCGTTCCATCCTCGAGCGGCGTGAAGTGGTTGAAGAGCGGCGCGATCCAGCGCGGGAACACCACGACCAGCACCATGGTAAACGCCATCCACGCGAGCCACGTGTAGAACCACCAGTAGGTGCCGGTTGCATTCAGCAGCCAGAAGACCGCGAGCAGCAGCGGCGCGCCCATCACCGCCGCGAGCACCAGGCCCTTGGAGAAATCGAGCATGAAAAGCTTCGGCGTGATGCGGTTGAAGCCATGCCGCTCCTCCAGCACGAAGGTGCGATAGAGATCGAAGGGCAGGGTGGCCAGCGTGCTTGCCAGCAGCACGCCGAAGGCGGTGGCCAGCTCGCGCGCGTAACCCGCGCCGAAGAGGCGCTCGGAGGCCGAATCGATCGCCGCGATGCCGCCGCCGAGCGTGAGCAGCAGCAGGAGCGCGCCTTCGATCACCCACGTCTCGACGAGCGCGAAGCGCTGCTTGTCGAGCGTGTAGTCGGCGGCCTTGCGATGGGATTCGAGCGGGATCAGATCCGCGAAATCGGCGGGCACTGCGTCGCGGTGGCGAGCCACGTGACGCGACTGGCGAACGGCCAGCAGCGTGCGCCACGCCACGGCGGCGAACACGAACACGGCGAAGACATTGGCGAAGGTCGAAGCGCTCAAGTGGCTGGTAGACTCGTCAGGACTGATTGTTCACGTTTCCGCATTGATGGACGGCTTGCCGTCCCTTCCAGTGCGGCTCAAGGCGAAATTCCATATGGCACAAGACAACACACCGCTGGTCTGGGTAGACATGGAGATGTCGGGCCTCGTTCCCGAGCGCGACCGCATTCTCGAGGTGGCGCTCATCGTGACAGACGCCGACCTCAACACCATCGCCGAGGCTCCCGTCTGGGTGCTGCACCAGTCCGACGAGGTCCTGGATGGCATGGACTCGTGGAATCGCTCTACACACGGCAAGTCCGGACTGGTGGACAAGGTCCGCGCCTCGACGTTCACCGATGCGGAGGTCGAGGCGCGCATTCTCGAGTTCCTCAAGCCGTTGATGCCTGAGCGCACGGCGCCGCTGGCGGGCAACACGGTGCACCAGGACCGCCGCTTCATGGCGCGCTACATGCCGGCCTTCGAGGCCTACCTGCACTACCGGATCGTCGACGTTTCCACGCTGAAGGAGCTCGCGAAGCGCTGGAACCCGGCGGTGGTCGCGAGCCTGAAGAAGGAAGGCAAGCACGAAGCGCTCGCGGACGTGCAGGAATCGATCGAGGAATTGCGCCACTACCGCCGCCATTTCCTCGTCGAAGCTCCCGCGGCCTAGGCGGGACGCGCCCAGTCGCGCGCCCGCTCTACGGCGCGCTTCCATTCGGCAAGCCTCTGGCCGCCCTCGGCGCACGACAACGTCGGCTCGAACACGCGGTCGCGTGACCACATCGCCGCGATCTGCGCCTCGTCCTTCCAGAAGCCGGTTGCGAGCCCCGCCAGATAGGCGGCGCCGAGTGCCGTGGTCTCGGTGATCTTCGGGCGCACCACCGGCACGCCGAGCAGGTCCGCCTGCATCTGCATCAGCAGGTTCGATGCGGTGGCCCCTCCGTCGACACGCAGCTCCTTCAGCGCGATGCCGGAGTCGGCCGCCATCGCCTCTATCAGCTCCGCGCTCTGGAAGGCGATCGCCTCGAGGGTGGCGCGCGCGAGATGCGCCCGGGTAGTTCCACGAGTTATTCCGATGATCGTGCCGCGCGCGTGCGGATCCCAATAGGGCGCGCCCAGGCCCGAAAGCGCTGGCACGAAGTAGGCGCCCCCGGCGTCCGGCACTGACGCCGCCAATCCATCGATCTCGGCGGCCTTGGCGATGATGCCGAGCCCGTCGCGCAGCCACTGGATCGCGGCGCCCGCGATGAAGACGCTGCCCTCGAGTGCGTAGGTCGTTGCGTTGCCGCGCTGCCATGCCACCGTCGTGAGCAGGCGGTGGCGGGATATTGCGGGCTTGGCCCCGGTATTCATCAGCAGGAAGCAGCCGGTGCCATAGGTGTTCTTCGCCATTCCGGGCTGGTGGCAGGCCTGGCCGAAAAGCGCGGCCTGCTGGTCGCCCGCGATTCCGGCGACCGGAATGCCTGGCGGAAGTCCCTCGCACGCGGTGGTCGCAACGATCCCGCTCGAGGGCACGACCTCCGGGAGCACCGCGCGCGGAATGCCGAGCAGGCGCAGCAGCTCGTCATCCCACTGCAGCGTGTGGATGTTGAAAAGCAGTGTGCGCGATGCATTGCTCGCGTCGGTGGCGTGCACCTTGCCACCCGAAAGCTGCCAAACCAGCCACGAATCGATGGTGCCGAATGCGAGCTCGCCTCGCTCCGCGCGCTCCCTCGCACCGGCAACGTTCTCCAGCATCCAGGCGAGCTTGGTGCCGGAGAAGTACGCATCGAGGATCAGGCCGGTCCTGGCGGTGAAAAGAGGCTCGTGTCCAGCCTGTCGAAGAGCGTCACATCGCGACGCAGTGCGTCGGTCCTGCCAGACGATCGCGGGGCCCACGGGACGGCTTGTACTGCGGTCCCACAGCACGGTGGTTTCACGCTGGTTGGTGATGCCGATGGCTGCCACGTCACTGCCCCGGAGACCCGCCGCAGCGAGCGCCTGCGACCCCACGTCGCGCTGCGTGCGCCAGATTTCCTCGGCGTCATGTTCAACCCACCCGGGCTGGGGGAAGATCTGGCGGAATTCTTGCTGGGCAGTACCCACGATTGCGCCCTCGGCGCTGAATGCCATGGCGCGAGAGCTGGTAGTACCCTGATCGAAGGCCAGAATTGCCTTCATGACGTTTGCAAGACGCAAGCCTTTGGTTTTGCGGGATGATACGATAAAGTTCGGCTCGTACAGCCGCATTCTAAGGGGGGGCCGTGGGACTTCTGGATGATCTGAAGAAACAGGCAGATGACCTGAAAGCGCAGGACACCGACCGCACGGAGAGCCTTCGCTCGACCGCCGTCTCGATTGATCACGCGCTGCGCCGCACGTTCCTGTACATGAACGACCTGGGCAAGCAGCTCAACGTCGTACAGATGCCCAGCCCCTTCAAGTTCCACCTGCCCACGGTGGGAGACCTCGACGGCCTGGTGATCAAGGATTTCTACTGCGACTTCCGTTCGAAGCACTTCATCGACAAGGACTACTACGGCGAAGTCCACCTTGCCTACCGCTGCTGGTCGGACAAGGTCCTGACGGTGAAGAAGGGCCCGGACGACATGGAGAAATTCCGCGACACGCTGTGGCAGTCCAACATCGAGCACAAGAGCGAGCAGTTCCGCAACGAGCGCAACGTCATCACGCACGAGGTCTTCAAGGTCAACTGCGACTTCCGCGTCCAGTGCAAGGTCGAGGGCGACCACGAGAGCGGCAAGATGAAGATGGTCACCAAGAACGTGAACGGCTTCCATGTCGACCTCTTCAACATGATGGGCCTGGAGATGAACGAGCAGGCGGTGGAGGAATTCGCCAAGTTCTTCATCGGGCGACCCAACAAGTGGGAAGAGATCGCCAAGCGCTCGGTGCTCAGCGCGCGCCCCAATGCCACCATCCCTCCCAAGCCCAGGACGACGGCTCAGTACGTGGCGCAGGCCGCCCCGGAGCCTGCCCCGGCCGAGGAAAAGCGCGGCCTCCTGGGATCGATCAAATCCTTCATCAAGAAGGACTAGCCGCCAGGGCCGCGCTCCTGCGGCTCATGTAACATTGGTGGCTGTCGCCGGCTCGTCATAAGAAGCGGTCATAACGTCGGGCGGCCCAAACTCACGAGGAGAGATAGCCATGTTTCGCAAATCGTTATTCGCGGCGCTCGCGTTCGGCATCGTTTCAACCGTTGCCCAGGCGCAGACCGAAATCCAGTTCTGGCATTCGATGGGCGGTGCCCTGGGCGACAAGGTCGCCTCGCTGGCGGAGCAGTTCAACAAGTCGCAGAACCAGTACAAAGTGGTCGCCGTCTACAAGGGCAGCTACCCGGAGTCGATGACCGCGGCGATCGCCTCGTTCCGGGCCGGCAACGCGCCGCACATCCTGCAGGTCTACGAGGTCGGGACCGCGACCATGATGGCCGCCAAGGGCGCCGTCGTGCCGGTGGCCAAGGTGATGAAGGACGCCGACGTGCCCTTCAACCCGAAGGCGTACCTGCCGACGGTGGCGGGCTACTACACCGACTCGAAGGGAAACATGCTGTCGTTCCCCTTCAACAGCTCCACCGTCCTGTTCTACATCAACAAGGACATGTACAAGAAGGCCGGCCTCGACCCCGAGAAGGCGCCGAAGACCTGGAAGCAGTTCCAGGCCGCGGCCGACAAGCTCAAGGCCGCAGGCATCGGCTGCGTCTACACCAGCGGCTGGCCGTCGTGGATGCACATCGAGAACTTCTCAGCCTGGCATAACGTGCCGATCGGCACGAAGGAAAACGGCATGGCGGGGCTCGATACCGAGTTCAAGATCAATTCGCCGCTGCATGTGCGCCACCTCACGATGCTGTCCGACCTGGCGAAGAAGGGTGAATTCACCTACGCTGGCCGCGGCAACCAGGCGGAGGCGAAGTTCTCCAGCGGCGAGTGCGCGATGCTCACGTCGTCGTCGGGCGCGCAGGCGAACATCCGGCGCAACGCCAAGTTCCAGTGGTCGGTCAACTTCATCCCGTACCACGACGACGTCAAGGGCGCGCCACAGAATTCCATCATCGGCGGCGCCTCGCTGTGGGTGATGGGCGGCAAGACCAACAATACCTACCGCGGCGTGGCCAAGTTCTTCGAGTTCCTCTCGAAGCCCGAGGTGCAGATGGACTGGCACACCAGCACCGGCTACGTGCCGATCACGCAGGCTGCCTACGAGCTCACGCGCAAATCCGGCTACTACGACAAGAACCCGGGCGCGGACATTGCCATCAAGCAGCTCACAAACAAGCCGCCGACGGCCAACTCCAAGGGGCTTCGCTTCGGCAACTTCGTGCAGGGACGCGAGGTGATCGAGGAGGAGATGGAAGGCGTCTTCACCGGCAAGAAGCAGCCGAAGGAAGCGCTGGACGAAGCGGTCAAGCGCGGCAACGAGATCCTGCGCAAGTTCGAAGCAGCGAACAAGGGTTAATCGGGTCAGCGGGTCGATGCCCGATTAACCGCGCGCGTTTGAGCGGACGGACACCAGGCCGTTCAACGCGCGCCCAGGGAACATGGAAAAGCGAGTCGTCTTCCAATCCGCGTGGCTGCCCTACGCGCTTCTGGCCCCCCAGATCGCGGTGACGGTGGTGTTCTTCTTCTGGCCCGCGGCCCAGGCGGTGTACTACTCGTTCCTGGTGCAGGACCCGTTCGGGATGTCGAGCCAGTTCGTCTGGTTCCAGAACTACAAGGAGCTCTTCACCAGCTCCCATTACCTGGATTCTTTCAAGGTCACCGCGGTCTTCAGTGGGCTGGTGGCCGGCTGCGGCATCGTGATTTCCCTGTTCCTGGCGACGCAGGCCGACAAGGTGCTGCGCGGAGCGCTCGCCTACAAGACGCTTCTGATCTGGCCGTACGCCGTGGCGCCCGCCATTGCCGGGGTCCTGTGGGCATTCCTCTTCGCGCCATCGATCGGCATCGTCACCTATTTCCTCAAGAAGGCCGGCGTCGACTGGAACTGGATCATCAACAGCGACCAGGCAATGCTGCTGATAGTGATCGCCGCCACCTGGAAGCAGATCAGCTACAACTTCCTCTTCTTCCTGGCGGGCCTGCAGTCGATCCCGAAGTCGCTGATCGAGGCCGCGGCCATCGACGGCGCGACGCCGCTGCGCCGCTTCTGGACCATCATCTTCCCGCTGCTGTCGCCCACCACGTTTTTCCTGCTGGTGATCAATATCGTCTACGCGTTCTTCGACACCTTCGGGGTGATCGATGCGACCACGCAGGGCGGCCCCGCGGGTTCCACCCAGATCCTCGTCTACAAGGTCTACTACGATGGCGTGAAGGCCGCGGACCTGGGCGGCTCGGCTGCGCAGTCGGTGATCCTGATGTTCATCGTCATCTCGCTCACCGTGGTGCAGTTCCGCTTCGTCGAGAAGAAGGTCCAGTACTGATGGTCGAGAACCGCCCCTGGGGCACCTTCCTCGCGCACGCCGTGCTGATCATCGGCGTGATCCTGGTCGCTTTCCCGCTGTACGTCACATTCGTTGCCTCGACGCTCACCTACGACGAGATCGTCAACGTGCCGATGCCGCTGCTGCCGGGCGACCAGCTGCTGGAGAACTATTCGCAGGTGCTCCTCTCGGGCTCGACCAAGGGCTCGTCCGCGCCAGTCTCCACCATGCTGATGAACAGCTTCATCATGGCCATGGTGGTCGCCTGCGGAAAGATCGCGATCTCCATCCTCTCCGCCTTTGCGATCGTGTATTTCCGCTTCCCCGGCCGCAACTTCTTCTTCTGGATGATCTTCGTCACGCTGATGCTGCCGATCGAGGTGCGCATCATCCCGACCTTCAAGGTCGCCGCGGACCTGGGGATACTGGATTCCTACCTCGGTCTCACCCTGCCGTTGATCGCTTCGGCGACGGCCACCTTCCTGCTGCGCCAGTTCTTCCTCACCATCCCGGATGAGCTCGCCGAGGCGGCGCGCATCGACGGCGCCGGGCCGATGCGCTTCTTCTGGGACGTGGTGCTGCCGCTTTCGAAGACCAGCATGGCCGCGCTTTTCGTGATCCTCTTCATCCTCGGCTGGAACCAGTACCTCTGGCCGCTGCTCATCACCAGCCAGGAGTCGATGTACACGGTGGTGATCGGCATCAAGAGGATGATCGCGGGCGGGGATGCCTCCAACGAATGGAACCTGATCATGGCCACCGCCATGCTCGCCATGCTGCCGCCGGCCCTGGTGGTCATGCTGATGCAGAAGTGGTTCGTGAAGGGCCTGGTCGAAACCGAAAAATGACGATGCAACCAAATGGCTGAAATCGCACTCCGGGACGTCAAGAAGAGCTACACCAAGGATCTGCGGGTGATCCATGGCGTGACTGCCACGATCGCCGACGGCGAATTCATCGTGATCGTCGGCCCCTCGGGCTGCGGCAAGTCCACGCTGCTGCGAATGATCGCGGGCCTCGAGACCATCTCCGAGGGCGAGATCTCGATCGGCGGACGCGTGGTGAACAAAGTCGAACCGAAGGACCGCAACATCGCGATGGTGTTCCAGAACTACGCCCTCTATCCCCACATGAGCGTGTACGAGAACATGTCGTACGGCCTGCGCATCCGCCGCATGCCGCCGGAGGAGATACGCAAGCGCGTTGAACGCGCGGCCAAGATCCTCGAACTGGGCGCTCTCCTCGAGCGCAAGCCGCGTGCCCTTTCCGGCGGCCAGCGACAGCGTGTTGCCATGGGGCGCGCCATCGTGCGCGAGCCCGCTGCGTTCCTGTTCGACGAGCCGCTCTCCAACCTCGACGCCAAGCTGCGCGTGCAGATGCGCCTGGAAATCCAGAAGCTGCACCGCGAGCTGCGCACCACCAGCATCTTCGTGACCCACGACCAGGTCGAGGCGATGACGCTCGCTGATCGCATGATCGTGATGAACGCCGGCGTGGCGGAGCAGGTCGGCCGTCCGATAGACGTGTACGACGATCCCAACACGCTGTTCGTCGCCGGCTTCATCGGCTCGCCGGCGATGAATTTCCTGCCGGGCAAGCGCAACGGCGCCGCGGTCGATGTCGGCGGTGGCATCAGCGTGCCGCTCCCACAGGAGCTTCAGGCCGGCGCGCCGGAGGCGGTCACCGTCGGCGTGCGGCCGGAACACCTGCTCGCGGGAACCGGCACCGGCCCGCAGTTCCGCTTCAAGGTCGACACCATCGAGGCCCTGGGTGCCGATTCGCTGGTGCATGGCGCGCTCGGCGAGGGCATCCTCATCGCACGCGTCGAAGGCCATGCGACGCCCGCGCCGGGTGCGGAGCTGGTGTTCCACGCACGCCCCGGCAAGCTCTACTTCTTCGATACCGACTCGGGCAAGCGCCTGCGCGCATGACCCTGGATTCAAGGCGCCTGGAGGAGCTGAGCCTCAACTCCTCTGCTCCGCCGGGCCAATTGCTCTATGACGGCTGGTTGCTGCGCCTTGCGCCCGGCAAAGCGAAGCGCGCACGTTCGATCAACGCGGTCTACCCCTCGACGCGTCCGCTCGACGAAAAGATCGCCCATTGCGAGGCGCTGTACGCCGGTGCGGGCATCCCGGCACTCTTCCGCCTCACGCCCTTCGTCTCGCCCCCGCAGCTCGATCGCGAACTGGAAGGGCACGGCTATGGCCGCTTCGACGAGACGGCGGTGGAGGTCGCGTCGATCACAGATCGCCCCGCGGGAGGCGCGCGGCCGATGAACCTGGCCACATGGGTTGAAACCGTGGGAGACCTTCGCGGTTCTCCGGCCGAGCATCGCGCCACGCACCATGCGCGGCTTGCCGGCATGCCGTTGCAGCTTTGTCCGATGGTGATCGAAGACGCGGGAGCCATCGCCGCGACCGGGCTTGCGGTGGTGGAGGGCGATTGCGCGGGCCTCTTCGACATCGTCACGCATCCCGCGGCCCGCCGGCAAGGCCACGCGCGCAAGCTCGTTGCAAGCCTGCTGGCGGCCGCGCGCGAGGCGGGCGCGCGCCACGCATACCTGCAGGTGCAGGCCGACAACGAGCCCGCGCGCCGCCTCTATCGCGACTTCGGCTTCGAGGAGCGCTACCTCTACTGGTATCGAGCGCGTGTTGGGGAGCAGCATTGACCGAAGGCGACATCACCGCGCTCGCACGCAAGCTGGGTCTTTCCTGCCGGCGGCGTGGCGTCACGGTTGCCACCGCGGAGTCCTGCACCGGCGGTGGCGTCGCCGAAGCCATCACGCGCATCGCGGGCAGCTCCGCCTGGTTCGATCGCGGGTTCGTGACCTACCAGGACCTTGCCAAGGAACAGATGCTCGGCGTGAAGCAGCACACGCTTGAGCAACACGGGGCGGTGAGTGGGGAAGTGGCTCGCGAGATGGCGCTTGGTGCCTTGCGTCACAGCCAGGCCGCGGTAAGCGTCGCCATTACCGGCATTGCCGGCCCTGGGGGGGCGGTGCCAGGCAAACCAGTGGGTACGGTTTGGCTCGCCTGGGCGGCTCCCAAGGCAGGGGTGCAGGTTCGGGCGTTTCACCTCAAGGGCGGCCGCGCCGAGGTTCGTATTCAATCAGTTTCCATAGCAATTCAGGGGCTTATCGACCTGCTGAGTTAATTCCTTGACAACAGAACGGTCGTTCGGTAGCTTACCGAACAATCGTTCTGTCATCGGAATTCGCTCACGTGGCGTTGAATACTCAGAAGCCCCAGCTGGATCCGGCTTACCTGGAAAAACTCCAGGACTATTACGCCGACCACAAGGTCATCCCGTCTTATTCGGTGCTCGCCACTCTCTGGGGCATTTCGGCCAAGTCGTGGGTCTCGGAGTGCGTGAAGCGTTACCTGGAAGGCGGCTACCTCGACTGGACGCCGGACAAGCAGCTGAAACCCGGCTCGCGTTTCTTCGAACGCCGCTTGGCGGACTCCACCGTGCAGGCCGGCCTGCCCAACCCCGCCGTATCGGACGGCTACGACCTCATCACCATCGATGACTACATGGTGCGCATCCCGTCGCGCACGTCGCTGGTGAGGGTCAAGGGAGACTCGATGATCGACGCCGGCATCCTCGAAGGCGACCTGCTGGTGGTCGAGCAGCAGCCAAACGCCAACGTCGGCGAAATCGTCGTGGCGATTGTTGATAACGAATTCACCGTGAAGTACCTGGAGAGGGAGAAGGACGCCTTCGTGCTGAAGCCGGCCAACAAGGCCTATCCGGTCATCCGCCCGAAGGGGCGCCTGGAGATCTTCGGGGTCATGGCAGGGCTGGTCCGGCGCAGCCGGTAGCTCATTCCATGAGCCTGGACACCTCTAGTCTCGAGCACATCTTCCACAAATAACCCAAGGAACATCCCAATGCTCAAAGTCATCTCCAACCCTCCCGCCGAATCCTCCAAGATGGACGAGAACAAATCCAAGGCGCTCCAGGCCGCGCTTTCCCAGATCGAGAAGCAGTTCGGCAAGGGCTCGATCATGAAGATGGGCGACGCCGATGTGGACAAGGGCATCGAGGTGGTCTCCACCGGCTCCCTCGGGCTGGACATGGCGCTTGGTGTCGGTGGCCTGCCGCGCGGGCGCGTCGTCGAGATCTACGGCCCGGAATCCTCCGGCAAGACCACTCTCACGCTCCAGGTCATCGCCAACATCCAGAAGCTCGGCGGCACCGCGGCTTTCATCGACGCGGAACACGCGCTCGACCCGCAATATGCCCAGCGCCTCGGCGTAGACACCTCGGAGCTGCTGCTTTCCCAGCCCGACAACGGTGAGCAGGCGCTGGAAATCGCGGACATGCTGGTGCGCTCGGCCTCGGTGGATTGCGTCGTCATCGATTCGGTCGCCGCGCTGACCCCCAAGGCGGAAATCGAAGGCGAGATGGGAGAGCCGCAGATGGGCCTGCAGGCCCGCCTCATGAGCCAGGCGTTGCGCAAGCTCACCGCCAACATCAAGCGTTCGAACACGCTGGTGATCTTCATCAACCAGATCCGCATGAAGATCGGCGTGATGTTCGGCAACCCGGAAACCACCACCGGCGGCAACGCGCT
>JBDSMR010000140.1:0-6792 GCA_039915735.1 Usitatibacter sp.
CCCGCGGGAGCCAGGTTCACCGAAAGCCAGCTCGCCGCCTACAAGGCGGGACGCACCTACGTCAACGTCCATAGCGCCAAGAATCCCCCGGGCGAGATTCGCGCCCAGTTGAGCGGCAACTAGAAGGCAGGGGGAGGGAGCCCTCCCTCCGGCCTCCATACCGCCAGCAGCATTTGCATGGGGTTCGGGGCCGGGTGTTTCGATTTCGCGGCCATCGTTGCGGCGGATGGCGGTACGCTATGATCGCCCGAATCGTTCGGGAGATGCCATGTTGACGAGGCGCCGCCTGCTGCAGGGCGGAATCGCTGCCGGTTCGCTCTTCCTGCCGGCGTCGTTCGCCTGGGTGTGGGCGCAATCCGATGGGGCCACGCGCCTCATGCGCGCACCGAAAGTGGCGCTGGTCATCGGCAACAGCGCGTACCGCAACGTGGAGACCCTCCTCAATCCGGGCAACGACGCACGCGCGATCGCCGCGGCGCTCGCCGCGGCCGGGTTTGCCGTGACCACGGTGCTCGACGGGTCGCGCGAGCGCATGCTCGAGGCGATGCGTGCACATGTCGATGCGCTGGCGGCGCGCAAGGCGGTGGGCCTCTTCTATTTCGCGGGGCACGGCCTGCAGCTCGCATGGCGCAACTATCTGGTGCCGGTGGAGGCGGCCCTCGGTAAGGTCGAGGACGTCCCTGCGCGATGTGTCGACGTGGGCGAGCTCATCGGTGGTATCAAGCGTGCCGCCAATCCGATGAACGTGATCATCCTCGATGCCTGCCGCGACAACCCGTTTGCGCGCGAGCTGCGGGTCGAGGCCCGCGGGCTCAGCCAGATGGACGCGCCACCCGGGACCTTGCTTGCGTATGCCACCGCGCCCGGAAACCTGGCAAGCGACGGCGGCGGCGCCCATGGGTTGTATACGGAAAACCTGCTGCGCGAAATGGCGGTGCGCGAGGCACCAATCGAGGATGTATTCAAGCGCGTGCGGCTCGGGGTGCGACTTGCCTCGCGCGGCGCCCAGATCCCATGGGAGAGCACTTCGCTCGAGGAGGACTTCCACTTCTACCCGCCCGAAAAGTTGGTGCTGCTGTCGCGGGAGCAGGTGGATCACGCCTTCCTCAAGGAACGTACACTCTTCGAGGCGGCACGCGATTCGGCGGATGTGGTGCGCCTGCAGGAGTACCTGCGCCTTTATCCCAGTGGGCACTATGCCGAGATCGCCCAACTGTTGCTGGATCGCGGCCTCGCCGCGCAAGGCGAAAAACGTGTCGAGGCCGCTCCCACGGCGGGCAACCCGAACACACTGGGGAGCGCGCGCGCCGACACGTTGTTCAAGGTGGGCGACCACTATCGCTATCGACTGCGCGACCTGCGCCTGGGCAAGGAACGCGAGCTGTCGCAGCGGGTGACCGCGGTCAGCAACCATGAGGTGAGCTTCAACAACGGACGCGCGCTGCTTGATCCGCTCGGCAACGTGATTGTGAACCGCGACGGCCTGCGTTTCACGCCGCGCCAGGACGTGCCGCTCGATTACGTGGTCGGCAAGCGATGGACCACGCGCTACGACGTGATTGCGGGGGGCACAGGAACGGTGGAACTCGACCTGCGGATCGTCGCCCGCGAACCCTTGACGGTGCCCGCCGGCACCTTCGACTGCTTTCGCATCGAGGCGCGCGGCAACAACACCGTCATGTTTCGTCCGCCGGTGGAGATCACCCTCACTTTCTGGCGCGCCCCCGAGATCGTTCGGCGCCCGATTGCGTTCGAGGAGAAGCGCTACCTCAACCAACAGGTGGTGTCCTGGCAACGACAGGACCTGCTTTCGTTCAAGCAGGGCTGAACGGGCCCGCCGCCATACGGCGAGCCCCGGTGCAAGCGCGGCGGAGCGATCAGCGGTCGCGCACCAGCTTGGCCTGCGGCGCCGCGGCGCTGCCCATGATGAAGGCGCTGTAGACAGCACCCGCGTCGAGCTCCGCGGCGGATATCGTCGCGAGCGTGGAGACACCGCCCGCGGTGGCGAACGAGATCGTGTAGCCCGTGTCGGCTGCCACCTGGCTGTAGCCCGATGCGGCGCCGTAGCCGATGCCGCTGGCCTGCGAGGCGAAATTCACCAGTGCATCAACACCGTCCGAACCCGTGAGCGCGTTCACGAAGCGGATCTTCGCGAAACCGCTGGTGGGCAGCGAGTTGTCGTCGGTGAGGACCACGACGCGGGGCGCGGCGAGGGTGTCGAGCGCCATCGTCGTGTAGTCGCGCGCGCCGCCGATGTTCTTCACGGTGCTGGCGATGATTGTGCCGGGAACGTTGGCCGCTTCGACCTGCAGGGTGCGGTCGCCCGAGGCGAGCGAGACGTAGCTCGAGGTTCCCGCGAACGGCACGCTCGAAAGCAGCGTGGTGCCGTCGGCCTTGAAGTTGAGCGGCGATGCGTCGGGGATGGCGTTGACCGCCTTGGTGCGGCCCACCGGGTTGGAGAGCAGCGTGCCGGAGCCGCTGCTGCCTTCCACCAGCACGATGGCATTGACCAGCTTGCCGCCTGCGGACGGGAACACCAGGATCGTGACCTTCGAGCCTTCGGCGAAGGCCTGGGCGGTCGACTGGAACACGATGTCCTTGGTGCCCGCGACTGTCATGAAGACCTTGAAGCTGCCGGAGGTAATCTCCGAGTAGTCGGTGGGCGAAAGGTAGGCCACCGAGGAAAGCGTGGCCGAGCCGTCGTTCACGGTGCCAGCGGTGACGTAGATGTCGAGCGCTCCGGAGTCGGCCGAAAGGCCCAAGGCGCGCAGGCGGAACTTGCCACTCGCAGGCGTCACGGTGCTGTCGGTGAGCAGCACGGTGCCCAGGGCGCCGCGCTTGCCGTACATCACCATGGTGGACGTGGTGCCGCTGCCGAGCGCCAGCGACTTCTCGCTCAGGATCGCCGCGTTGGTCGAGGAGCGCACCTTGATGGTCCGCGTGCCCGAATCCAGTTGCGAGGTGCTGGTGGTTGTTCCAAGCGCCACGGCGGTGAACTTCGCGTTGTCGTCCACCAGGACGTCCAGCGGCTCCGCGTCGACCACAGCGTTCAGCACCCGCAACTGCATCGTGTTCTGGTCGGTCCCGCCCTTGTTGCATCCCGCCAGCACTACCGTTGCCGCGACCAGTGCCGCGGCCCACCAGGGCTTGTTCATCACGCCTTTTTCCTTTGTTTGTTGAGGCAGCGCCCATCGTAGGAAAACGCGGCCTGCACAGTGGTGATGGATTGCAACCGATTGGGTGCCAGGGCCCGTGGGCAACGATCGCTTACAATTGGCGAACCGGGCGTTACAGCCGGATGCGAGACCATATTCGGGATATGGCAAAACACATCCTCGTGGTCGACGACGACCAGGAAATCCGCAAGCACCTCGCCGCCTACCTGGAGCGCAACGGCATGCGCGTCTCCACGTTGCCCGACGGGCGCGAGCTCGCGCGCACGCTGGAAGAACGTGCCGTCGACCTCCTCGTGCTCGACCTCATGCTGCCCGGTGTCGACGGCCTCACGCTCTGCCGCGAAGTGCGCTCCAGGAGCCGCATGCCGGTGTTGATCCTTTCGGCGCGGGGAGAAGACGTCGACCGCATCGTTGGCCTCGAGATGGGCGCCGACGATTACCTGGCGAAGCCCTTCCATCCCCGCGAGCTGCTGGCGCGCATCCGCGCGGTGCTCTCGCGCTCCGCGGGCCAGGAGGCGCCACCCGCGTCTTCCGGTTATGCATTTGGCGGCCGCACCCTCGACATGATCCGCCGCACGCTCTCGCGCGAGGACGGAACGGTCATCGCGCTTTCCGGCGCGGAGTTCGAGCTCCTTTCCATCTTCGTGACGCGCCCCAACCGCGTGCTTTCGCGTGACCTGCTGGTCGAGCTCACGCAGGGCCGCGAGGCGCCCGCGTACGACCGCAGCATCGATGTGCGCGTGAGCCGCCTGCGCCAGGCGATGGAAGACAACGCCGAGCCGCGCCTGCTGCGCACCGTCTACGGCGAGGGCTACATCCTGAGCGCCAGGGTCGAGACGCTGCAGTGACGCGCGGCCTGCGGCTCTGGCCGGCCAACCTCGCGGGACGCATCTTCCTCATCATCATCGCCGGGCTGGTGGTTGCGCATGTGGCGAGTTATGCGTTCTTCGAGATCGAGCGCATGCGTTCGATCGACCGCTTCCTCGCCTCCGACCTCGCCACCCGCATCACCGACGCCGCGCGCGCGCCCGTCACCAGCCTGCCCTCGCATGCCCGCGAGGGCGTGCTGCTGCTGCGGCATCGCGTGCGCTGGCGCGATGTCGAGAAGGTCGGCGCGGCGCCGCAAGGCGAACATCCCTCGACGCAATTCATGTCCGAGCTTCGCCGGCTTCTCGAAGAAAACTTCGAGGAGGATCCGATCGCCTGGACCTCGATCACGCCGTTTGTCGCCAACACCTGGCTGCAGCGCCCCGCACCGTTGACCGCGGGCGAAATGCCCGCGTCGCCTCCGGGTGAGATCGGGTCGCGCAGCGAGGCCGGCCCCCGGGTCGATGGCGGCGGCCCTCCTCGCGGGGAAGGCGGCGGCCCACCGTCGCGTGGTGGCGGCCCGCGGATGATGCCGGACGCGCGGTTCCAGAGGCCCACGCAGCTGCTCACGGTCGCGCTCAAGTTCAAGAGCGGCCGCGAGGCGATGGTGGAGACACCTTATGTCCAGCCGGTGCGCGGCATTCCCGCCGAGGCGTGGACCGCGATCGCCCTGGTGTTCGCGGTGACGGCCATCTTCACCATCCTCGCCGTGCGCCTCGCGGTGCGCCCGGTGCGCATGCTGGGCGAAGCGGCGGATCGCTTGAGCCGCAACATCGAGGAGCCGCCGCTGCCGGAGAAAGGCGCCGACGACATCCGCACCGCGACGCGGGCATTCAATCGCATGCAGGACCGCCTGCGCCGCCACGTGAACAGCCGCTCGCTCGCTTTCGCGGCGATGTCGCACGACATCCGCACGCCGCTCACGCGCATGCGCCTCAAGCTCGAATCGCTGGGTGACGAGGCGCGCGAGAGCCTGGAGACGGAGCTCGACGAGATCCAGGCGATCTCCAGCTCGGCGCTCGAGATGACGCGCGACCTGGCGCCCGACGAAAGCATCGTGCCGGTCGACATCGAGGCGCTGGTGGATAAGCTGGTGCGCGATTACGCCGCCATGGGCGTGGTGATCCCGGTGACGGGACACGCGCCCGCAGTGAATGCGCGACCCGCTGCGTTGCGCCGCGCGCTCGGCAACCTGGTGGACAACGCGATCAAGTACGGGCGCGAGGTCAGCGTCGACCTTGGTGAAGCGCGCGAGCACGCGACCATCGAAGTGGCCGATCGCGGCCCCGGCATTCCCGAGGACGACCTTCCCAGGGTCGTCTATCCGTTCTATCGCGTCGAGTCTTCGCGCAATCGTGAAACGGGCGGCGCGGGCCTCGGCCTGGCGATCGCCAAGGACATCGTCGAAGGGCAGGGCGGCGAGCTGGTGATCGTCAACCGCGAGGGCGGCGGCCTTTCCGCCACCATGCGCCTGCCGCGCTGACGCGCGCACATTCGTTGCAATCGATTACACCTGTGCGGGAGGCGCGGGTCTAGTCTGGATGCTCAACACACAGGAGCACCGACATGAAGAAGCTCTCCCCCGTCATTGCCGCGCTTGCCTTTGCATCGAGCGTCGCCACGGCGCAGTTCGCGCCGACCCATCCGCCGCGCGTCGACGTGGTCAAGCTGCTGGACCTCGACGCCACTCGCGCCGGGAAGGTCGAGGCGATCCTCGAGAATTCGCGCGAGCGGGTGATGGAAGCGCGCCGGCAGCTGGGACGTCCCACCGACGAGACCACGCGCGCCACGATGCATGCCGCGATGGCAGCGATCCGCACTGAAACCGACAGCCTGCTGGCGCAGGTGCTCACGGCGGAAGAGCTTGCGAAGCTCAAGGCGGCAATGCCGCCGCGTCCGCCGCGGCCTCTTTGAACCGGTGGGAACCACAGATGAATACAGATGAACACAGATGAGCCCCGAGGACGCCACCTCTCCTGCCCGTGGTTGCAGCCACGGTGGTGGTGGTCAGCTTCGACGCTTATCTGTGTTCATCTGTGTCCATCTGTGGTTTCACGTTCCAGCCACGCCAGCGCCAGCGAAGAAAGCGCCTTGACGCCGAGGGGGAAACAGCCTTCGTCGACGAAGAACCTGGGGCTGTGGTTTGGTGCCGCCCTGCGCAGCTCCACATCGGCTGGCGTGCAGCCGACGCGGAAAAAGAATCCCGGCACGACCTTCTGGAAAAACGCGAAGTCCTCGGCGCCGCACACCTTGTCCACCACGCCGACGTTTGCCGCGCCCGCCACTGATTCCATCACCGGCACCGCGAACTGCGTCAACGCCGGATCGTTCACCACCACGTCGTAGCCGCGCTTGATCTGCACGCGCGCCTTGGCGCCTCCGGATTCCGCGATCATTCCGGTGATGCGCTTCACGTGCTCGTGGATGGCGTCACGCTGGCCTTCGTCGAAGGTGCGGATGGTGCCTTCCATCTTCACTTCGTCGGGAATGATGTTGTCGCGGTTGCCGCCGTGGAACACGCCGATGGTGACGACCGAAGGCTCCTTTGTGAGCTCCATGCGCCGCGAGACGATCGTCTGCAGGCCCATGACCACCTGCGAGCCGATGACGATGGGATCGACGCCCAGCCACGGCATGGCGCCATGCGTCTGGTTGCCACGCAGGAAAATTCGCAGCTCGTCGGAAGAGGCCATCAGCGGACCAGACCGATAGCCGAGCCTGCCGGTGTGATGGTTGGAGGTGACGTGCA
>JBDSMR010000143.1:0-17485 GCA_039915735.1 Usitatibacter sp.
GTCGAGGCGCTGGGTCGCTTCCCTCGCGACCATTGCCGTGGAGGCGCTTGTCGTCGGGGCTGCGATGGTGCTGGGAGAAGTCCTCAAGGACATGATCTCCCAGGGCATGCTTCAACCGCCGGCGGGCCTGGAGGGTCTGCCCGTCCTCATGCTGATCGCGTTGCCTCCCGCACTGATGCTGGGTACGTCGCTCGTGGGCCTGCACCCGATCATCTCCGCGAGCATACTGCTGCCGATCCTCGCCTCCATTCCGGTGTTGCACCCGGTCGTCGTCGTCGGCAGCGTGCTCCTCGGATGGATGTTGACCATCGTGCTGTCGCTTTTCGTCGTCCCAGTGCTGTATGCCGCCGCCCTGTATGAAGTCAATCCAGAAACACTTGTCGTGGGTCGCAACCTGAGCTTCTGCGCACTCTTCATCCCGCTGGCACTTGTCTACCTCTGGGCACTGAATACGTGGCTGCCGAAGTAGCCGGAATCGTTGACGCGATGGAGCGGCACCTCAAGCTCGAAATCGATCCATGTGGGGTACATGGGTATAGGCTCGCGCCGTCGCACGGCGCAGCCGCTCCCAGCTCGGCATGCCGCGATTCTCGCATTGGCTCACGGAAACGCAAACGCCCTACCCGTGAGTACGTTGGCCGTCTGACTCAACGCCATTGCTGCGCTTGCACACCCAGTGTCGCCCGGTATTACGGTAACCGCTGAGCCGCGGCCGGCGCGGCGCGGCGCGCCACGAGGTCGATGAGCGCCGACATGCCGCGATGGCCCGGGCCTTCGTCCACGACGTCGTCGTGGGACGCCAGGTGAAGGATTTCGAGGCTCGCGAAGCTCTCGCGAAGGAGCGCTTCCGTATAAAGTTTCTCAACCTGCAGTGGCCCGCCGGTTCCGAAGGCGAGTTGCTCTGGGCGGTACCCCTGGAGGATCAGCAGGCCCCCGGGCGCGAGCGCCTCGAGGAGGCCGGCGAACACCTGCGCGCGCTCCGCCGGCGCAGCGAACTGGAAGAAAATCGCCACCACCACGTCGTAGCTCTGCGCGCTCCAGTCCCAGGCGTAGATGTCCGAACGGCGGTAGTCGACCACGACAGCCGCTTCGCGCGCCAGCGCGCGCGCCTTCTCCAGGCCCACGGGGGAGAAGTCGAACGCCGTGACCCGCAGGCCCTGCTGCGCGAGCCACACGCTGTTGCGCCCCTCGCCGTCGGCGACGCTCAGCGCGTGCATGCCGGGCGCGAGACGCCCGCGCTGGCTCGCGAGGAAGGCGTTCGGCCCCTTGCCGAAAAGGTAGCCCTCGGCGGAGAAGCGACCGTTCCAGCGATCGAGCTGCGCCGGATCGAAAGAAAATGTCATGACCTCAGCCGAACTTCGCCAGCAGCTCGGCGGCATGGCGCAGGCGCTTGTCGACGGTCGCCGTCGGGCCAGGCTCCGCCTGGATCGCGCACGCGAGCACGTTGAAAAACGCCTTGTCAAGCGCCTTGCGGGCCGCCGCGAGCTGCTGCGCCACCTTTTCGCAGTCCTCGCCGGCCGCGATCATCGCCTGGATGCCGCGCAACTGGCCCTCGACGCGCTTCAGGCGCACAACCAAGTCCCCTTTGTGCTTCTCGTCGCTGATTACCGCCATGATCCTTGACCTTCCTCAAAGCGCCGCCACGGGGCGGGTTCACGATGCCATTGTGCGCCGAATTGCGTTCGCATACTATACCCCCCATAGTATGACAATCCAACCCAGCAGGAACCGCGCCATGTCCACCGAACGCATCGTCTTCACCTGCTTCTGCCCGCTCGACTCGATCCTGCGCCGCCTGGGCGTGCGCTCGGCGGACACCTGCACCGTGGCCGACCGCGCGTGAAGCGAGGCCTCATCGCCGCGGTGGCCGTCATGCTGGTGGCGTGCTCGGGCGACAAACCCGTGGCCGGCGTCGCCACGCTGCCGGCGCTTGCCGCGGCGGCGGTCGAGCTGCGCGAGGTCGAGCTCACCCTCTCCGCCGAGGCGATCGTCGAGGCGGTGCGCCAGTCGACCGTGTCCTCGCAGATCTCGGGGCGCATCGTCGAGCTGCGCTTCGACGTGGGCGACCGCGTGCAGAAGGGCGAAGTGATCGCGCGCATCGACGAGCGCGCAGCGAACCAGGCGCTCGCGGCGAGTGAGGCGCAGGTGCGCGCGGCCGAGGCCTCGCTCACCAACGCTCGCGCGACCCATGAACGCTCGCAGCAGCTCTTTGCGCAGAAGTTCATCAGCCAGGCAGCGCTCGACAAGTCGCAGGCCGACTTCCGCTCGGCCGAATCGCAGATGAAGGCGATGCTCGCGGGCGCCGGCCAGGCGAGCACCGAGCGCAGCTTTGCCACCATCGTCGCACCCTACGGGGGCGTCGTTGCCGTGCGCCACGTGCAACTGGGCGAGATGGCGACGCCCGGCAAGCCGATCATGACCGGATTCGACCCGTCCACGCTGCGCGTGGTGGCGACGGTAGCCGCCGCGCAGGTGCCGGCGATCCAGGCGGGGGCCCGGGCGCGGGTTGAAATCCCCGCGGCCAACCGCTGGGTCGACGCCAAGGCAATCACGGTCGTGCCCACCGCCGACCCGCGCACTCATTCCACGCAGGTGCGCATCGAGCTGCCCGACGACATTCGGGGGATCTACCCCGGCGTTTTCGCGCGCGCCCACTTTGTCGTCGGCCACGCCCCTCGCCTCATGGTGCCGCGCGCTGCGCTGGTGCGCCGCAGCGAGCTCACCGCGGTCTACGTGCTGGGCGACGCGGGCCCGCCCCAGCTTCGCCAGGTGCGCCTGGGCAGCATTTCCGACGAGCGCGGCATCGAGGTGCTCGCCGGGCTCAAGCCGGGCGAGAAGGTCGCGCTCGATCCCGTCGCCGCGGGCATGGCGTCACGCCCCGCGGTCCCCTGAAGGCATTCAGAACAGAGGAGACTTCCATGGCACATATCGTCGTACTGGGCGCCGGGATTGGCGGCCTTCCCGCCGCCTACGACCTGCGCAAGGGGCTGGGCGCGGAGCACCGCATCACCGTCGTGAACCGCGGAGCGTCGTTCCATTTCGTGCCGTCGAATCCGTGGGTCGCGGTGAATTGGCGCAAGCGCGCGGACATCGAGTTTCCCGCCGCGCCGCACCTGGCGAAGAAGGGCATCGAGTACACCGATGTCGGCGCAAAGCGCGTGCACCCGAAGGAAAACCGCCTCGAACTCGAGGACGGCGGCTCGCTCACCTACGACTTCCTGGTGATCGCCACCGGGCCCAAGCTCGCCTTCGACGAGGTGCCGGGGCTGGGGCCCGAGGGCCACACGAATTCCGTCTGCCACGTGGACCACGCGGTGACCGCGAGCGCGGCGTGGGAGAAGTTCGTCGCTGATCCCGGTCCGATCGTGATCGGCGCCGTGCAGGGCGCGTCCTGCTACGGGCCGGCATACGAGTTCGCCTTCATCATGGATACCGACCTGCGGCGCCGCAAGATTCGCGACCGCGTGCCGATGACCTTCGTGACCGCCGAGCCCTACATCGGCCACCTGGGCCTGGGCGGAGTGGGCGACACGAAAGGCCTGCTCGAGTCGGCGATGCGCGAGCACCACATCAAGTGGGTGGTGAACGCGAAGACCGAGAAGGTCGAGCCCGGCATGCTGCACGCGCTCGAGATGAACGAGGATGGCACCGAGAAGAAGCGCCACGCGATCGCGTTCAAGTACGCCATGATGCTGCCCGCCTTCAAGGGCGTGGATGCGGTCTTCGGCGTCGAGGGGCTCGTCAACCCGCGCGGCTTCATCCTGATCGATGCGTTCCAGCGCAACCCGACCCACAAGAACGTCTACTCGGTCGGCGTGTGCGTGGCGATCCCGCCGGTGGAGGCGACCCCGGTTCCGACGGGCGCGCCCAAGACCGGCTTCATGATCGAGTCGATGGTGACAGCGACGGTGGCCAACATCCGCGACCAGATCGCCGGCAAGGAGCCCAGCCACCGCGCGACCTGGAACGCCGTCTGCCTCGCCGATTTCGGTGATTCGGGCATTGCCTTCGCCGCGCTGCCGCAGATGCCGCCGCGCAACGTGAACTGGTCAAGCGAGGGCAAGTGGGTGCACCTCGCCAAGGTCGCGTACGAGAAGTACTTCATCCGCAAGATGAAGACTGGCGACGCCGAGCCCTTCTACGAAAAGTTCATCCTCGAGCGCCTCGGCATCAAGCGCCTGAAGGGCTGAAGGCAAAGCGCGCATGGGCATCTCCGGGCGCATCGCGCGCTTCTTCCAGGATTCGCAGCTCACGCCGCTCGCTGCGCTGGTCGCGCTGCTGCTCGGCCTCTTCGCAGTCGTGGTCACGCCGCGCGAGGAGGAGCCGCAGATCGACGTGACGATGGCGAATGTATTCGTGCCGTTCCCGGGCGCGTCGGTGCGCGACGTGGAATCGCTGGTCACCATCCCGGCCGAGCAGGTGCTTTCGCAGATGCCGGGCGTGGAGCACATCCACTCGGTCTCGCGCCCGGGCATGGCGCTCGTCACCGTGCAGTTCAAGGTCGGCGTGCCGCGTACCGAGGCGATCGTGCGGGTGCGCGACACGCTCGCCGCCAACCGCGACTGGGTGTCGCCGGAGCTGGGCGTGGGCGAGCCGGTGATCAAGCCGCGCGGCATCGACGACGTGCCGGTGGTGGCGCTCACGCTCTACAGCGACGATGCCTCGAAGGGAGCATTCGACCTCGAGCGGGTGGCGCACGCAATCGAGGCGGAGCTGAAGCGCGTGCCGGGCACGCGCGAAGTGCAGACGCTCGGCGGCCCGGGCCGCAGCGTGCGCGTGCTGCTCGACGCCGACCGCATGAATGCTAGCGCCGTGACGCCGCTCGACCTGCGCAACGCCCTGCAACTCGCGAGCGTCGCCCTTCCTTCGGGCGAGATCGTGCGCAACAACCGCGAGATCGTGGTGGAGACCGGCAATTTCCTCGAAAGCGCTGCCGACGTGCGCTCGCTGGTGGTGGGCGCGGTGGAGCGCCGGCCGGTGTACCTGGGCGACGTGGCCGACGTCGTCGACGGGCCCGAACCGCCAAGCCGCTACGTGTGGGGCGGGACCGGACCGGCGTCGGCCGGTGCACCGGGCGAGCGCCCGGCGGTCACCCTGCAAATCACCAAGAAGCCGGGCGAGAACGCAGTCGATGTCGCGCGCGGCGTGCTCGAGCGCATGCAGGCGCTCGGCGGCACGCTGGTGCCCTCCGACGTGCACTACGTCGTCACGCGCAACTACGGCCTCACCGCCGACGACAAGGCGCGCGCGCTCATCAAGAAGCTCGCATTCGCCACGCTCTCGGTGGTGGTGCTGGTGTTCGTGGCCCTCGGCCGCCGCGAGGCCCTGATCGTCGGCGCGGCCGTGGTGCTCACGCTCGCGGCCACGCTCTTCGCCTCCTGGGCGTGGGGCTTCACGCTGAACCGCGTGTCGCTCTTCGCGCTCATCTTCTCGATCGGAATCCTGGTCGACGACGTCATCGTCGTGGTGGAGAACATCCACCGCCATCGCGCGCTCGGCCCCGGCTCCCTGCAAGGCATCATCCCTGTCGCGGTGGACGAAGTGGGCGGGCCCACGATCCTCGCCACCCTCACGGTGATCGCGGCGCTGCTGCCGATGGCCTTCGTGAGCGGCCTCATGGGCCCGTACATGAGCCCGATCCCGATCAACGCGAGCCTCGGGATGCTGATCTCGCTCGCCATCGCCTTCACCGTGACGCCGTGGCTCGCGCTGAAGGTCCTCGGGCGCGAGGTGCATGCCACGCAATCCGCCCTCGACGCGTGGCTCGCGCGCTTCTTCATCCGCCTGCTCGCGCCTTTCATCGCCGCACCGCGGGCCGCCCGCAACCGCCGTCGCCTGGGGGCGGGCGTGGCGATCCTGATCGTGCTGTCGGTGGGCCTTGCCGCGGTGAAGCTGGTGGTGCTCAAGATGCTGCCCTTCGACAACAAGAGCGAGTTCCAGGTCGTGGTGGACCTGCCCGCAGGCACGCCGGTGGAGACGACGGCCGCGGCGCTGCGCGAGTTGGGCGCGTATATCGCCACGGTTCCGGAAGTGACCAACTACCAGGCATACGCGGGGCTCGCCTCGCCGATCAACTTCAACGGGCTCGTGCGCCAGTACGCGCTGCGCGCCGACTCCTCCCAGGGCGACCTGCAGGTGAACCTTGCCGACAAATCGCAGCGCCACCGCAAGAGCCACGAGATCGCGCAGTCGGTGCGCGCGAAGCTCGAGGACATCGGGCGGCGGTGGGAGGCGAAGGTGAAGGTAGTCGAGGTGCCGCCAGGCCCGCCGGTTCTATCGCCGATCGTGGCCGAGGTGTACGGGCCTGACGAGGCGGGGCGCATCCGCGCCGCAAAGCGCGTGCGCGCGGCGCTCGCCGCGACCCCCGGAGTGGTCGGTGTCGACGACAGCGTGGCCGATTCCGCGCCGCGCCTCGCGCTGCGCGTCGACCAGGCGAAGGCGGCGCTGCTGGGGATCTCGCGCCGCGACGTGGTCGAGACCATGCGCATGGGCCTGCAAGGCGCCGACGCGGCGCCGCTGCACGACGGCCAGTCGAAGTACGAGGTGCCGGTGCGCGTCGTGCTGCCGCCGGAGCGCAAGGGCGACCTCGACGAGATGCTCAAGCTCACGCTGCGAGCGCCCGACGGCGCGCTGGTGCCGCTCTCGGAGCTGGTGCGCGTGGTCGCCGACGAGCGCGACCGACCGATGTACCGCAAGGACCTGCTGCCGGTGGTGAACGTGGTGGCCGACGAGGCCGGCCGCCTCGACAGCCCGCTCTACGGCATGTTCGCCGCCCGCGCGAGGATCTTTTCTCCCTCTCCCCTGGGCGAGAGCCATATCGCCGAATACTTCGTGCGCCAACCCGCCGATCCTTACCGCGAGTACGCCCTCAAGTGGGACGGCGAATGGCAGGTCACCTACGAGACCTTCCGCGACATGGGCCTCGCCTACGCCGTGGGCCTGGTGCTCATCTACCTGCTGGTGGTGGCGCAGTTCCGCTCGTACCTGGTGCCGCTGGTGATCATGGCGCCGATCCCGCTCACCGTGATCGGCGTGATGCCGGGCCACGCGCTGCTCGGGGCGCAGTTCACCGCCACTTCGATGATCGGCATGATCGCGCTCGCCGGCATCATCGTCAGGAACTCGATCCTGCTGGTGGACTTCGTGAACAAAGGGCTGGCCGAGGGGCTCGCCCTCGAGGAGGCGGTGATGCGCTCGGCCGCCGCGCGCGCCAAGCCGATCGCGCTGACGGCGCTCGCGGCAATGATCGGCGCCGGCTTCATCCTTGACGACCCGATCTTCAACGGGCTCGCGATCTCGCTCATCTTCGGCATCCTGGTCTCGACCCTGCTCACGCTGCTGGTCATCCCGGTGGCCTACTACCTGCTGCTGCGGCGCTTTCCTCCCGCGGCGTGACGACCGTCAAACGAATACGATGAACCCCTTCCGGAAGCGCGCCGCGATACGAATCGCCGCCGTCAGCATTCTTCTGGCTTCGATTGCCAGCCCGATTTCATGGTTTATTGCGCGCGAAAGGGCGGAGGAAGCGATCATCGCCCTGGCCACCGAAGAATCACGCGGCCTGGTCAATCACCTCAACGCGACCGATCTCACCAGCGGGGATGCTTCCCAACGTGCCACACTCGCAGCCAGATCCATTTCCGGCGGCCTGTTTGACATCGCCGAAATTTACGACAGCCAGGGGCGCAAGCTGGCCGAAGCGATCACCAGCACTGGCGCCGCAGTCGAATCGGCCCTGCCCCATCATGACGCACCGAACTACACTACTGCGTCGTACGCCAGTTTTGCACTTCCAGGCAACCTCTGGATCGTGCGTATCTTCATCCCGATACGCAAATCGGCAACCGACACCACCGGACCGATCACCGGCTATTTCGAGGCAGTCCGCGTCGTTCCACCATGGCAAGAGGAGCAACTCGCCGCCAGTTCCTTGTCAGCGGCACTCATGGTCTGCCTGGCATCCTTGCTCTGCGGCGCAGCGATCTATCCCGTCGTGGTGCGTCTGTCGGCCGATAACGAACTCAAGACACGCGAGTTGCTCGAGTCGCAGTCCGCACTTATTGAAGGCCTGCAGCGATCAGAGCGCGAATTGGAAGAAAAGGTCTCTCAGCGCACTCTGGAGCTGCAGCACGAACAGGTTCGTACCAAGGAGTTGCTGCACAATATCCTTCCCGTTGAAATCGCGGACGAACTGTCTGCCACAGGCAGCGCCCGTCCCGCCCGGCATGAGTCCGTGACCATTCTGTTCACCGACTTCGGCGGTTTCACGCAGGCTGTTTCCGCCATGCCGGCTGACCGGATGGTCGGCGAACTCAATGAGATATTTGCGGCGTTCGACAGCATCACGGACGAGTTTGGCGTTGAAAAAATCAAGACCATTGGCGACGCCTATATGGCCGCAGCCGGATTGCCAAAGGCTTGTCCTGATCATGCACAACGCTGCGTACGCGTGGGACTGCGCATGATTGACTATCTTGAAAACAGGAACCGAACAGCCGCCTTCAAGTGGTCCATTCGACTTGGCGTGCATTCCGGCCCGGTGGTGGCAGGTGTCGTCGGCAAGCGAAAATATGCCTATGACATCTGGGGCGATACCGTCAATATCGCGTCCCGCATGGAAAGCGCTGGTGAGATTGGCCGGGTCAATATCTCGGCCTACACCTACGATCTGATTCGAGAAGAGTTCGATTGCGAGTACCGCGGCAAGGTGGACGCCAAAGGCAAAGGCCAGATCGACATGTACTTTGTGAAGGGCGCACGACAGGGCTGAGTCCATGCGTTCGCTGCAGCGCGGAGGTCAGGAAGCCCCCAACCGCATCGAGATCGCATCCTCGCGCTCGAGGTCCTCGAGCTGCGTCTCCAGCTCGCCCACGGTCCGGTCGAGCTCCGGCATGAGCACGTCGTTGAGCGCGCGGGCGCGCCGGATCGAGCGGCGATACTCCTGCGACAGGCGCTCGAGGTTTCCGGCCACCCCGCCCAGCACCGTGGCGGCTGCCATGAACGCCGCGAATTCTTCGCGGCACGCCACGGCCTCCGGCGAGCTCCAGGGCGCGGGCACGGGCGCGACGCCGGGAGCTGCCAACGACGCCTGCGCGAGCTTGACTCCCATCACCGAGCGCCACTGGCGCGCGACCGACGCCGTGGCCAGATCCGGCGCCTGAAGCACTGACAATTCCTCGAGTCCGTGGCGCGCCAGTGCTGCTTGCAGCGCGGCGGCCGCCATCACGGCGAGCGCGTCGATGCGCTCGCGCTCGGCGTCGTAGCGCTGCAACTCGCGCACGATCTCGCCCGCCAGCAGCAGGCACTTCTCGTCGAGAAACGCGTGTCCCTCGGCCATCGTCTGGCGCTCGTCGCGCAGATCGAGGATCACGCTGCGGCTGGGGGCGAGATCGCTCACTCAGGCGCGTTCCAGGTGCGTGGCGATCTGCTCGTCCGAAAGCCGCGTGAGCTCGGCGCGCGGCAAGCCCTTCAGCAGGCGCCAGCCCACGGCCATGCTTTCAGCGAAGGCCCGCGCGGCGGACTGGCTCACGAGGTCGCGTTCGAACGCTTGCCCGAAGGCGAGGTAGCGCCGGTCGCTTTCCGCGAGGCCGTCCTCCCCGACCACGCTCGCGAGCACTCGTGTCTGCACCGCACGCGCGTAGGCTGAGTAGAGCTGGCTCGCGAGCGCGGGGTGATCCGGATGCGTGTATCTGCCACCGGTGCCGTCCTTCATCAGCCGCGACAGGCTCGGCAGCACGTTCACCGGCGGGTAGATGCCGCGCCGGTCGAGGTCGCGCGAGAGAACGATCTGACCCTCGGTGATGTAGCCGGTGAGGTCTGGGATCGGGTGAGTGATGTCGTCGGAAGGCATGGTGAGGATCGACAACTGCGTGAGCGTGCCCCTGGCGCCGTGCAGGCATCCGGCGCGCTCGAAGATCGTCGCGAGGTCGGAGTAGAGGTATCCGGGGAAGCCCTTGCGACTGGGAATCTCGCCCTTCGACGAGGACACCTCGCGCAGCGCCTCGCAGTAGTTGGTCATGTCGGTGAGGATCACCAGCACGTGTTTTCCCTCGACGAAGGCGAGGTACTCGGCGGCGGTGAGCGCGTAGCGCGGCGTGAGCAGGCGCTGCGTGCTGGAGTCGCTGGCGAGGTTCAGGAAGAGCGCGGTGCGCTCGAGCGCGCCGCCTTCCTCGAGGCGGCGGCGGAAATATTCGGCGCTGTCGTGGGGCAGGCCGATGCCGGCGAACACGATGGCGAAATCGCCCGCGCCCACCTTTGGCAGGCGCGCGTTGGTGGCGATGTCCACGGCCATGCGGTCGTGCGGCAGGCCGCCGCCGGAGAAGATCGGCAGCTTCTGCCCGCGCACGAGGCTGTTCATCAAGTCGAGCGTGGTGAGGCCGGTCTCGATGAAATCGCGCGGCGTGTCGCGCGCGACGGGATTGAAGGGCATCCCGTCTATGCGCAGCTTCTCGCGCGCCGCCACCGGCGGGCCGCCGTCAATCACCTGGCCCACGCCGTCGAAGACCCGGCCGAGGATGCCGGGGCCGAGCTCGAAGGACAGCGGCTCGCCCAGGAAGCGCACAACGGTGTCGCCGAGCGCGAGCCCCGAGGTCGACTCGAGCACCTCGATGGTGAGCGTATCGCGATCGGCCGCGGCCACGCGCCCCAGGCGCGTCGAGCCATCGCCGCCGCGCACCTCGACCGCTTCTCCCAGCCCCACGTCGAGCGTGCGCTTCAGGAAAAGCAGCGGTCCCTCGAGACGGGTGGCCACTCCTTCGGCGAGCAGGCGCGGTTGCATGGTCACGCCGCCGCCTCGCGCGTGAGGTCGCGAAACTGCGCCTCGATTCGTTCCTCGAGCTGCGCGAAGCACGGCAACTCGTCGTCTCCGATTTCCTCGCCCATGCGCGCGAGCGGGCGAACGCACTCGAGATGCGCGAGCCGTTCGGGCGCGATGCCCGCGGCGACCGCCTCGCCGGCGAGGTCGATGAAGCGAGCGACCAGCCGCATCATCGCCGCCTGCCGCGCGGGGCTCGCAACGGCGTCCTTGGGCGCGAACGCCGACTGGCGCAGCAGCGCGTCGTTCACGATCTCGGCGGCGAAGAGCGTGAGCTGCTGGCCCGGGGGCAGCGCGTCCTTGCCGATGATGCGGGCCATGCGCTCGAGCCGCGACTGGTCGTCGAGCAGAGTGAGGAAGCGGCGGCGCAATTCCAGCCAGCGCGTGTTGCCCTGCTCGGACCACCACGGCGCGAAGTCACCCGCATCCTCGGTGTACGACTGCAGCGGGTGGATGGCGGGGTAGAAGCGCGCCTGCGCGCGCTTCACGTCGAGCGCCCAGAAGCTCCTCACGAAGCGCTTGGTGTGGCTTGTCACGGGCTCGGAGAAGTCGCCCGACGGCGGGCTGATGGCGCCGATCACCGTTACTGATCCGGTATCGCCGCCCAGGGTTTCCACGCGCGCGGCGCGCTCGTAGAAATCCGCGAGCCGGCTGGAGAGGTACGCGGGGTAGCCGCCCTCGCCCGGCAGCTCGCCGAAGCGCCCCGACACTTCGCGCAGCGCCTCGGCCCAACGGCTGGTGGAGTCCGCCATCAGCGCCACGTGCAGCCCCTGGTCGCGGAAATACTCGGCGACCGTGATGGCGCAGTAGATGCTCGCCTCGCGCGCGGCCACCGGCATGTTCGAAGTGTTGGCGATGATGACGGTGCGCTCCATGAGCGGGCGGCCGGTGCGCGGGTCGTCGAGTCGCGGGAATTCCTCGAGCACTCCCGCCATCTCATTGCCGCGCTCGCCGCAGCCGAGATAGACAATCACGTCGGCGTTGCAGCCCTTCGCAAGCGTCTCCAGCAGCACTGTCTTGCCGGTGCCGAAGCCGCCCGGGATCGCCGCCTTGCCGCCGAGCGCGATCGGGAAGAACGAATCGAGGATGCGCTGGCCGGTGACGAGCGGCACCGAGCTCGGCAGCCGCCGGCGCACGGGGCGCGGCACTCGCACCGGCCACCAATGGCTCATGGCGATAGACACTTCGCGGCCCTCGGCGGTGCGTATCGAGGCGATCGGCGCGTCGTCGGCGTAGCCACCCGCCGTCACCACCGACGCCACGACGCCGGCCACGCCGGGCGGCACGAGCGCGCGCAGGGTTCGCCCCGAATCCGGAACGATATCGCCGACGCATTCTCCGCCCCCGACCTGGGCGCCCACGGCAATGCGCGGCACGAAGTCGAAGCGTTCAGCGGCGGCTGAACGCATTCCTGGCGCGAGGCGATCGGGCGCCCCGGAAAGCGGACGCAGCAGTCCGTCGAAGATGCGTCCCAGGAGCGCCGGGCCGACGCGCACCGCGAGAGGCTGGCCGTCGCCGTGCACTTCCGACCCGGGGCGCAGTCCCGTCGTGTCTTCGTAGACCTGGACCACGATCTCGTCGCGGTCCAGGCGCACGACTTCGCCCAGCAGCGCATCGGGGCCGACGCGCACCGCTTCGCGCAGGTGGAAGGGCCCCTCGGCGACGGCGCGCAGCACCGGACCCGCGATCGAGCGCACCAGCGCGCGCGTCATGGCGCGCTCCTCGACAACTCGTCGAGGATCCGCGCGGCGACGACCTTGCGATCCGCGAGCAGGCCCTGCAGCGTGCCGTCCAGGACGTTGCCGCCGTGGCGTACCTGCAAGCCGGCGCGCATCTGCTCGTCCCCGGTAACGGCGGCGATCGCGAACCCGGCCGCGGCGAGCTCTTCGAGGGCGTCCCTGCGCTCGTCCTCGCGCCATCCGGGCGCGTACGACAGCGCCCAATCGTCCGGTCCGAGATCGGCGCGCGCGCTCGCCAAGACCTGCCGCGTCCATTCGCGGCGGCCGGCGGGGTCGCGCCAGCGCGCTTCGAGCGCGATCGGCAGGCGACGCCAGGCCTCGTCCAGCAACGCGCGCACGCGGCGCTGGGCATGCAGACGTGACTCGGTCGCGAGGCGTGCGTCGAGCGCGCGCAGGCGTTCGTGCAGGCGGGCGCGCTCGGCGGCCATCACCGTACGCGCCCGCGCGAGCGCCGACGCGCGCGCCTCGGCGAGGAGCGCGCGAGCCGTGGTCTCGGCCAGCGTCGAAATCTCGTCGCAGCGACGCGCACGGTCGGCCTCGACCAGGTCGAGGAGCGCGCGCGCTGCTTGCGGTGCTGGCAGGGTCTCAGGCATCGATGCCCAGTTGCCGGCGAAGGCGCGCCGCCAGCTCCGGATAGTCGGCTTCGGCCTGCAGGTCCGGCACGACCACCGTGAGCGGCGCAGTAGCACTCACCGCCGCGCGCAGGATTTGGGGAGACAGCCGGGCCGCCACTGCCGCGTCGATCATGACCAGCGATGCGGATGCACGCGCGGCCTCGAGCGCGGCGGCTTCCTCACCCGGGGCCGGGACGCGGACTTCGGCCCCGGCGAGCCGGAAGCCCGCGCCTGCGACCTCGCCGCCGATGAAGACGGGCGCGGCCATCAGGCGATCCGGTTGAGGATGAGGATGGAGATGATGAGCCCGTAAATGGCGATGCCCTCGGCGAGGCCGACGAAGATCAGCAATCGCGCCATCAGCTCGGGCTTCTCGGCGAGCGCTCCGATGGCCGCCGTGCCGACCTTCGCGACCGCGTAGCCCGCGGCGAGTGACGAGGCGGCGGTGGCACCCGCGGCGGCGGCGAAGCCCCACGCGACGATCTGCGGATCGACGGCGCCCGCGCTCACGGCCGCGGCGATCGCCGGCGTGGCGAGGAGCATCGTGCCGGTGGCGAGGGCGGCCGCAATAAGGGCGATCGTGCCGAATGCGGCGAGCACTGCGAGGGTGCGCTTCATGGACTGGACTCCTGGATGGCGGACGGCGGGGGCGGCAGGGGCCGGAATGCGCGACCCGAGCCGGTGAGGAAGCGGGCAAAGAACTCGAACAGGACCAGGCGCGTGGTCTGGATCGAGACCACCATCGCCTCGAGTGTGATCATGAGGGCGTTGCCCAGGACGAAAACCACGATGCGCAGGGCAATGTTGTCGGTCTGCATGGCGAGAGCCACGACGGCGGATGCGAGACCAGCATGCGCGAGCGCGAAAGCGCCCACGCGCGCGAACGACAGCGTGTTGATGAGCAGTTGCAGCGTGCGCTCAAGCAACTCGCCCACCGCGGCTCCAAGCGCGCGGGCACTGCCGGCGTGGATCGCATGGCCGGCGAGGAACGCCGCGGCCCCCGCGATCGCGAGCCCATAGAGCCCGGGCACGAAAGGACTTCCGAGGATGCCGATGTAGAGCGCGATGAGCCCGAGGTCCTCGCCATAGAACCGCGCACGCTCGCCGCGCCAGAGCGATCCCATCGCATGCAGGACGAGGCCCACGGCGAGCAGTGCAGCGCCGGCGACGAGGGGCACGGCGAGCACGGCGATGGGCGCGGTCAGGGGGTCGGTCCAGAGCGCTTCGACCGCGCCGTGAACGGCGAAAACGCTGCCGAAGACGAAGCCGAACGCGGTCGCCGCGATGCCGCCTGCGATCAGCAATCGCGCCACCGGCGTGCGATCGCGCAGCCACCATCCCGCGAGGGCGATGAGGATGCCCTGCCCCACGTCGCCGAACATGTAGCCGAAGAGGAGCGGCACGACGATGGCGAGCAGCACGGTGGGATCGGCCTCGGTGCTTCCAGGCACGCCGAGCGCGCGCGGAAAGAGCTCGAACGGGCGCGCCCAGCGCGGGTTGATGAGGATGAGCGGCGCGCGCATTGTCGCAGGTGGCGTGGCGAGGCGGACGAGGGCGCGGGCGCCGCTGCGCGCGACGGCGGCCTCGAGGGCCGAGCCCGCGACGTCGCTCGACCATCCCGTCACCCATGCCAGGCGATCGCCGCTCTCCAGCGCGCTCACGTTGGCGAGCACCCATTGCAGGCGGTTCAGGTCCGCGAGCGCGCGGTGCAGTCCGTGGCGGCGGTGCAACTCCTCGAGCTTCCCAAGCCACTGCCGGTCGTCGGTGTCGAGCGCGGCCAGGCGAGCCTCGATCGCGGCGGCGTCCGCGTCGCGGGAACCGGTGAGCCAGGACGGCACGGGATGCGCCCGTCCCTTCTTCGTGGCGGCCTCGCGGGCGGTGTCCTCCAGGTTGGCCGCGGAGCCCAGCACGATGGAGTAGCGCCGTCCCGCGGCGACGATCGAGCGCGCGAGCACCGGGCCGGGCGTATCGAGCTGCGCATCCTCGGCATGCTCGATGAGGGCCGCGCGGACGAGCGGTCCGGCGCGCGCGAGGGCTCCCAGGTCCAGCCCCGAACCTGCAAGCGCACCGATGAGATCGCGCCAGCGCAGGCGCTGGGCGCGTTCGGCGGCGTTGCGCTCGAGCGCGCGAATGGCCAACTCCGCGTCGACCGCCCACGCGTCGAGCGCCGCCAGCCCTCGCTCCAGCGTCGCCGCGGGCGTCTCGGGGACGCTTGATCCCACCAGGTCGCGGGTCGGCCACCACGCCGCGTAGCGCGACTGGTATTCGGAGAATCGTTGCAGGGCGGGACGAATCGCGGTGAACGCGGCGGGCATGGAGGCGCCCGCGCGCGCCTCGAGCTCCACCGCGCCGCTGGCCGCCAGCGCCTCGAGCAGCAGCGTGCAGTCGTCGCGTGCGACGAGGGCTTCGAACCAGCGTGCGGCTCGCGGCCGGATCATGTCACCCACCGGGCGTGCGGGAATGCGATGCGGCGCGCGAGTTCGCCCCGCAGGCGTTCGAGGTCGAGCGCGACGAGCCCGAGCCATGCGAAGGCCGCCGCAGGCTCGAGCGCATGGCGCCGGAAGCACGCGATGAGGCGCGCCTCGAGGTCGCGGCGCAAGGACGGTGCCTCGTGCACGGCAGCGGTTCGAAACCGCGCGAGGTGCCGGCCGACGTCGCGCGCCAGGCCGGCCAGGGCGCTGTCGTGCAGCGCCGCGCGGGGAAGGCGACGCTCCCACTCGGCGTACCACGCCTCACCGAGATTCCCGGGTGCGTTCCACGAGGGCGACAGGGCCGCCATGAAACCGCGCGCGACGGTGGACGCGCGCTCGGCGATTGCCGCGGCACTTACCTCTGCAAGATCGGCGTCGGCGCTCATCCAGGGGGTGCCCCCCCCGCCGCGAGCCAGGTGCTCGAGTGCCGGGAGCAATGGCGCGATGCGCAACCAGGCGAGCGCCGCAGCGAAATCGGCGGGCATCCACGCGGTTGCATCTCCGACGGCACGCCGCCAGCCCTCGCGCGCCGCCCGGTCGGCGGCGTGCAAGTCGCGGGACTCGGCAAGGCTCGCGGCCACGTCGTGCAGCGAGGTCTCGCCGCACATCTCGAGGATGGGCGCGACATCGCGCGATTGCTCGATCGAGCGCCATGCGGCTTCCGCCGGACGACGCCCCATGCGGGCTTGCATGCGTGCGAGCGCGAACTCCAGGCTGCCGGCCGCGATCATGGCGGTCCCGCGCGGGTCAGCGCATCCGCCACCGCGGCGACGGCCAGGTCGATGCGCGCGCTTTGGGTCGATGCGGGCGCCGCGTCGGCGCGCATCTCGCGGATGCGCACCTCGACTTGCGCTTCGCGAGCGGCGATGCGCGACTCGATGGATGCGCATGCGCGCGCGAGCCGGGCTTCGGCCCGCTCGGCGACGAGCAGCGCCTGCGTGCGGGCTGCGGCGAGGCGAGCCTTCGCGGATGCCTGCGCGCCGGCAACGGATTCCTGGGCGGCGCGCTCGACTTCGAGCACGCGGCCGATGGCCAACTCGACCGGGTCTATCCTCTCGCGCGGAAGCATCGCACGCCGCTCCTTGGATGTCTCCCAGCGTAGCCCGGGGAGCGAGGCGCGACTTGACGCCGGTCAAGCGCGAGGCGGGGGCGCGCTCCTGGCCCTTGACCTGGAAATGGCCCCCAGGTTGGTGGAATCGTAGCGCAGCTTGAATTCAGCGGGCGTTTGGTACTTGAGGCTCGAATGCGGGTCGCTCACCTTGTGCTTCTTGGATACTTCCGCCACCGACGTGCGATCCACTTCGCGAAGCATTGCCACCATTTGTTCTTCGGTAAACCGGCTCTTCTTCATGGGCTCCCTTTGATGAGTCCAGGAGCCATTCTCTCAAGGTACGATTGGTCCGAAAATCCCGGGCAGGTCAGTCCCGCTTGTCGAACATCTTCTCCATCATCTTCATCATCTCGGCCTTCGACACCATGCCGTCCTTGTCCGTGTCGCACATCTTCACGAACTTGTCGCCATCGAGGTCCTCGCGGGCTTGCACGGCGGGGGCGGCGAGCATGGCTGCCATGGTTGCGGCGGCCAGCACCTTTGTAAGTGAATGCATTTTCGGGTCCTTTCAGTGAGTTTGGTGCATCGGATCTGCAACCATAAGTCGCGCCGTCCACGGCTCCCTTACACCCGAAAACAACTTGTTTCGCCACCGCCGCCTCGCACAAACGCAAACGCCCCACCAGGTAACTGGTGGGGCGTTTGACTTATAGGGCCCTGGCGATGACCTACTTTCTCACGGGCTATCCGCAATATCATCGGCGCGGCGTCGTTTCACGGTCCTGTTCGGGATGGGA
>JBDSMR010000173.1:0-21958 GCA_039915735.1 Usitatibacter sp.
CGCTGGACCGCATCCTTCTCCTGGTTCTTCTATCTCACGCCCGAGGCGGTCGAGAGGATTTGAGCCAGGCAAGATCAACGAATCCCCCAAGACCGCCAGCCAAAAACTGGCGGTTTTTGTTTATATGACCCAATACAGAACTGACGACGTACGCATCGAGGTGGGGGCCGAACTGCTGGCCCCGATGCAGGTGATGCGCGACCTGGCCGCCGACGAGAAATCCCAGGAGACCACGGTCGAGGGCCGTCGCGCGATCCACGACATCCTGCGCGGCGCCGACGACCGGCTGCTGGTGGTCGTGGGGCCGTGCTCGATCCACGACTACGCCGCCGCGATGGAATACGCGACGCGCCTGAAGGCCGAGTGCGAGCGCCTGAAGGGCGAGCTCGCGATCGTGATGCGGGTGTATTTCGAGAAGCCGCGCACCACCGTCGGCTGGAAGGGCCTCATCAACGACCCGCACCTCGACGAGACCTACGACATCAACGAGGGCATCCACCTCGCGCGCAAGCTGCTGCTCGACATCAACAAGCTGGGTGTTCCCTGCGGCACGGAATTCCTCGACCTGATTTCGCCGCAGTACATCGCCGACCTGATCGCCTGGGCTGCCATCGGCGCGCGCACGACCGAGTCGCAGTCGCACCGCCAGCTGGCCTCGGGCCTCTCGTGCCCGGTGGGATTCAAGAACGGCACCGACGGCAACATCCGCATCGCGGTCGACGCGATCAAGGCCGCCTCCGCGCGCCACCACTTCATCTCGATCACCAAGTCGGGCCACGTCGCGGTGTTCAAGACCGCGGGCAACGAGGACTGCCACCTGATCCTGCGTGGCGGCAAGACGCCCAACTACGACGCAGCCAATGTCGCGGCCGCCTGCAGGGACCTCGCCGCTTCGGGCCTGCGCCAGAATTTGATGGTCGATTTCTCGCACGCCAACTCGTCGAAGAAATTCGACAAGCAGGTCGAGGTCGGCGCCGATGTCGCGCGCCAACTGGCCGCTGGTGAGCGCCGCATCGTCGGCGTGATGGTGGAGAGCCATATCAATCCCGGCCGCCAGGACCTGGTGCCCGGCAAGCAGCTCGAATACGGCGTGTCGATCACCGACGCGTGCCTCGGCTGGTCCGACACCGTCGGGCTGCTCGATGTACTGGCCGACGGCGTGCGCAAGCGCCGCGTGGCCGCGGAGGAATGACGATGAAAGTGGTGACCCTGAACACCGGGGACGCACCCCAGGCGCGTGAACCGGGGTCCGCCCCCAACCGCACCGACGACCTTCGCATCGCGGCGGTCCGCGCGCTGATTGCCCCGCAACTGCTGGGCGAGGAGCTGCCGATCGATGCTGCATCGCTTGCCACCGTCACCCAGGCGCGCCAGGCCATGCACCGCATCCTGCACGGCGCGGACGACAGGCTGGTCGCCGTTGTTGGTCCCTGCTCGATCCACGACTCGGGCGCCGCGCTCGAATATGCCGCGCGCCTGCAGAAGGCCGCGCAGCGCCACGGCAACGAGCTGCTGGTGGTGATGCGTGTCTACTTCGAGAAGCCGCGCACCACCGTGGGCTGGAAGGGATACATCAACGACCCGCACCTCGATGGCAGCTTCGCCATCAACGAGGGGCTGCGCCTGGCGCGCAAGTTGCTGCTGGAGATCAACCGCATGGGGCTGCCCTGCGGCACGGAGTTCCTCGACCTGCTGTCGCCGCAATACATCTCGGACCTGATCGCCTGGGGCGCCATCGGCGCGCGCACCACGGAATCGCAGACCCATCGCCAGCTGGCCTCGGGCCTCTCGTGCCCGGTGGGATTCAAGAACGGCACCGACGGCTCCATCAAGGTCGCGGTTGATGCGCTGCGCGCCGCCGCGGCGCCGCATGCCTTCATGGGGATGACCAAGACCGGCCAGGCCGCGATCTTCGAAACCGTCGGCAACGAGGACTGCCACGTGATACTGCGTGGCGGCAAGGTTCCGAACTACGACGCCGCGAGCGTCGAGGCCGCCGCCAGGGAGCTTTCGTCCGCCGGGCTCGCCGCGCGCCTGATGGTGGACTTCTCTCACGCCAACGCGTCGAAGCAATACCAGAAGCAGATGGATGTCGGCGCCAACGTGGCAGCACAGCTCGCCGCCGGCGAGGAGCGCATCGTCGGCGTGATGGTGGAAAGCCACATCAACCCGGGCCGCCAGGACCTGGTGCCGGGACAGGCGCTCGCCTATGGCGTCTCGATCACCGATCCCTGCCTCGGCTGGGACGACACGGAGAAGCTGCTCGAGGAGCTGGCCGACGGCGTGCGCAAGCGCCGGCTCAAGAGCGATCCCTGATGTCGAATCCCGACGACTTCCGCATCCTCGGCAGGCGCGAAGGCAACGACGAGTCGATCGCGTTCGAGTACCGCGGAGTTCGCTTCGACCAGGATTGTTTCCACGTGGTCGCGGGCCTCAACGCCGTCGACACGCGCGAATACACCGAGCAGACCTTCAGGGCGCTGCAGGAAGCGGGGCAGGTCTGCGCGCGCATGGGCGCGTACAAGCCGCGCACCAGCCCGTATTCGTTCCAGGGCTATGGGAAGCAGTGCCTGCCCTACGTCTTCGAGCTCGCGGGCAAATACGGCATCCGCGTGATCTCGATGGAAATCACGCGCGACGAACACCTCGACGAGCTTCGCCAGGCGCTGCGCGAAACTGGCGACCCCTGCGGCGTGATGCTGCAGATCGGCACGCGCAACACGCAGAACTTCGAGCTGCTCAAGGCGGTCGGCAGCCAGCGGGATTTTCCCATCCTGCTCAAGCGTGGCTTCGGCATCACGCTGCACGAATCGCTGCTCGCCGCGGAGTACGTCGCCAACAGCGGCAACCGCGACATCGTTTTCTGCCTGCGCGGCATGAAGACCAATTTCGGCGACCCGCACCGCAACCTGGTGGACTTCGCGCACGTGCCGGTGGTCAAGCGCCTTACGCGCATGCCGGTGTGCATCGATCCTTCACATTCGGTGGGCATTCGCGCCGCCTCGCCCGACGGCATCCAGGACATCTTCCATGTGGCTGCGCAAGGCATCATCGCGGGCGCGAACCTGGTGCTGACCGACATGCATCCCGATCCCCGCAAGGCGCTAGTGGACGCGGCGCAGGCGCTCACGCTGGCGGAGCTGCCGCGGTTTCTCGAGGATTGCGCCATCGTGCGAGAGGCCTACCAAAAACGTTTGTCCGCCGATGAACGCCGATAAACGCGGATAGAGGCCAGAGAGTATTGGTGCTCGATTTTCCTCGGTGTGGACCATGAGCACGACACCCATCTATTGGGGTTATCGGTGTTCATCGGCGTTCATCGGCGGACTCGTTGCTTTTTGCATCACAACGTCCGCGGTGGCGAAAATTTCGGTGAAGGACGACCTCGATCGCAAAGTCGAGCTGCCGGCTCCTGCGCAACGCATCGTCGCGCTCGCGCCGTTCCTCACCGAGCTCACCTATTCGGCGGGCGCCGGTGATCGCCTCGTGGGGGTCAGCGCGTACAGCGACTATCCCGAGGAAGCGAAGCGCCTGCCGCAGGTCGCGACCGCGGTCACCCTTTCGATCGAACCGCTGCTGGCACTCAAGCCGGACCTGGTGCTCGCGTGGCGCGACACGATGCGTCGCGAGGACATCGCACGGCTCGAAGGTTTCGGCATCGCGGTTTTCGTCACGCAGGCGCGCACGCTCGAGGACGTGCCGCGCCTGCTCGCTCACATCGGCACGTTGGCGGGGCGTGATGGCCTGAAGCCCGCAGGCGCTTTCCGCGCTCGCATCGCTGCGCTGCGCGCGGCCCATGCAAACCTGCCGCGTGTCACGGTGTTCATGGAAATCTGGCATCGCCCGCTCACCACCATCGCGGGCACGCACTGGATGAACGAGGCGCTCGAGTTGTGTGGGGGCCGCAACGCGTTCCTCGACCTGCCCAACGTGGCGCCCGTGGTTTCCTGGGAAGAGCTCTACGCGCGCGAGCCGCGTGTGATCGTGGGCGCGGGTTCGGCCGCCAATGCGCAGGAGTTCAGGAACAATTGGAGCGAGCGTTCCGCGCTGGCTGCGGTGCGCGAGAAACGCACGGTGTGGCTCGAGCCCGACACGATCCAGCGCCCGACGCTGCGATTGGCCGAGGGCGTGGCGCAGTTGTGCGCCGGCCTCGACCGGGTTCGCCAGCCCTAGATTTTCCGCACCGGCGCGATCATGCCGGTACACACCGGCTTGCTGGTCGGCTGGCTGGTAGGCGATCCGCCGGCCGGCTCCATCGTGACCGCCAGCAGGTGCGCGTTCTGGACGCGCGGATCGCTGGGATCAATACGGATCATCGTATCGGTGGCGGCATTGGCGACCAGGCCGAGGGAGCGCGGCTTGCCTTCCTTCGGAATCACCCACAGCTCGAGCGACTGCTCCGGTCCCATCTTCCACGGATGCACCACGCGCACCCGCAGCAGGTTGGGCGAGTGCATCGAAACCACCATGCGCGGGTCGGGCTCGGAAGCTTCGGTGAGCACGGCGACAAACACCGGTTCGCCACGCGGGCCGGTCGCCAGGTAGATGAAGGCCGCCATCAGCACCGACGCCACGCCGCCAGCCAGCAGGCCGAAGGCGCGCCAGAAGCCGAACATGCGGCCGGGGTTGGCGGTAGTGCCGCGCGGTTCGATACGCGCCTCGATCGCCTTCCAGATGCGCGCCGGCGGTTCGACCGGGGGCACGTCGTCGATGAGCGGCGTGAGGCCGCGTTCCCATTGTCCAAGCACTGCCGCCACACTGCTGTCCGCGCGCGCGATCGCTTCGAAGCGCTGGCGCGCGCGTCCTTTCAAGGTGCCGACGACGTATTCCGCGGCGAGTGCATGGGCGAGGTCGGGATTGAGCTTGCGCATGTCAGCCACGCTCCACGGTACCGCTGCGCGCGATGCAATCGCGCAGCTTCAATAGGCCGCGGCGGATGTGGGTTTTCACCGTGCCCAGCGGCCGGCGCATGTGGTCCGCCAGTTCCGAATGCGACAGGCCATGGAAAAACGCGAGCGCGATCGACTGGCGCTGCTCAGCTTCAAGTTCGCCCAGGCACTGCTTCAGCGTATGGGCCTCGGCGCGATCCTGCATCTCGAGCGGGGGTGCCGCGCCTTCGTCCACCAGCTTCGCCGCCAGGGCATCGTCGACGTCCGGTTCCTCGCGCGTGCGCCGCACGACGTCCAGGCTTCGATTGCGCACGATGGCCGCCATCCACGTCGTGGGTGCGCTTTTCGCCTGCGCGTAGTCCGACGCATGCTTCCAGATATTGACGAAGCTGTCCTGCAACACTTCCTCCGCAATGTGACGCTCACGGACTATACGCAGCGAGACCGCGAACAGTTTCGACTTGGTCGCTTCATACAGGTCGGCGAAGGACTTGCGGTCGCCCAGGGCGGCCCGGGCAAGGAGGTCGGCGAGGCGTTGCTGTGGGGCTTCCAGGCTCATGGATCCTTCAGGGCCGCACCCGGTTGCCAGCTGGCTTCCGGACGGGCGTGCTCGCGGTTGATGATGCGGGCGCTCACGAAGAGCAGGTCGGAGAGGCGGTTAAGGTATTGGCGACTCGCGGAATTCTGCCTCACCCCGTCCTCCAGGGCCACCACGGAGCGCTCGGCACGGCGGCAGACCGTACGCGCCAGGTGGCACATGGCGCCGGCGCGTGATCCGCCCGGCAGGATGAATTCGAGCAGCGGCGGCAAGGTGGCGTTGAGTTCGGTCACCGCCGCCTCCAGGCGCTCCACATGGGCCGCGGCCATTGCGACACGTCCCGGGACCGCGATTTCCCCACCGAGGTCGAAGAGGTCGTTCTGTGCACCCAGCAGGGCTGCGCCGACGGCCGGGGGGACGTCCTCGGCCAGCACGCAGCCGATGGCGCTGTTGAGCTCGTCGAGGTCGCCCAGCGCGGCGATCCGCGGTGAATCCTTGGCCACGCGCTCGCCATTGCCCAGCCCGGTGGTGCCGTCGTCGCCGGTGCGTGTGACGATCTTCGAAAGCCTGTGTCCCATGGACTGGGATTGTAGAGCCTCTCAGTGGATGTCGCCGGGGCCGGGCGCACGCTTTCGTCCGGAGAACATCGGCCACCAGCGCGGTGCTCCGGGGGATCCGGCCGGATTTCTCGTATCATTCCGATCGTGAAAACCACCTTCCTGGATTTCGAGCAGCCGATCGCGGAGCTCGAGCAGAAGATCGAGGAGTTGCGCTTCGTTCAGGACGACAGCGCCGTCGACATCTCCCAGGAGATCGAGCGACTCTCCAAGAAAAGCCGCGACCTGACCAAGGAGATCTACGCCAAGCTCACCGCCTGGCAGATCTCCAAGGTCGCGCGCCATCCGCAGCGCCCGTACACCCTCGACTACGTGAACGCGATCTGCACCGATTTCGAGGAGATCCACGGCGATCGTGCGTTCGCCGACGACCCCGCGATTGTCGGCGGCCTGGGCCGTTTCAACGGCCAGAGCGTCATGTGCATCGGCCACCAGAAGGGCCGCGACACCAACGACAAGATCTACCGCAACTTCGGCATGCCACGCCCCGAGGGCTACCGCAAGGCATTGCGCCTGATGCAGCTGGCGGAGAAGTTCGGCATCCCGCTGCTTACTTTCGTCGACACGCCCGGCGCCTACCCGGGCATCGGCGCCGAGGAGCGCGGCCAGTCGGAGGCGATCGGCAAGAACCTCTATGCGATGGCCGGCCTGCGGGTGCCCGTCGTGGTCTCCGTGATCGGCGAGGGTGGCAGTGGCGGGGCGCTGGCGATCGCCGTGGGTGACGTGACCTTGATGAACCAGTATTCGACCTACTCGGTGATTTCGCCCGAGGGGTGCGCCGCGATCCTCTGGAAAAGTGCGGAGAACGCCGGTGAGGCGGCGGAGAGCCTCGGCATCACGGCGCCGCGGCTGAAGACGCTGGGCCTGATCGACAAGATCATTGCCGAACCGCTCGGCGGCGCCCATCGCGACCACGCCGAGGCGGCGAAGAATCTCAAGAAGGCGATCCAGGAAAGCCTGCGCGGGCTGCAGGACCTCTCGCCCGACGCGTTGCTCGAGCGCCGCCAGGAGCGCTGGGTCAACTACGGGAAGTTCAAGGAGCTCGCCGAGTAGGAGGGCGCCATGGGGTCTCACCCCATCGAGGCCGAAGTCCGCGCGCGCCTGTCGCGAAATTTCCCCGTGGGCAGCAGCATCTGCGCGGGATTTTCCGGTGGGCTGGATTCAACCGTCCTGCTCGACGTGCTCGCGGCGCATGCGCGGCCGCTTGGGTATTCGCTTGCGGCCGTCCATGTGCACCACGGCCTGTCACCCAACGCGGGTGACTGGGCGCGCGCCTGCGAGGTCTTCTGCGAACGCATCGGCGTGCCGCTCTCGATCGAGAGCGTCCACATCGATCGCGGATCCCCGGATGGCATCGAAGCGAGCGCGCGCGCCGCGCGCCACGCGGTGTTTGCCGCGCGTGGCGAGGACTGCATCGCGCTCGCACACCACCTCGACGACCAGGCCGAAACGGTCCTGCTGCAGCTGCTGCGCGGCACCGGGCTGAAGGGCATCGGCGCGATGCCCGAGGTGCGTGTGCTCATGGGCTCGGGCATCCGGCTCTTCCGCCCACTGCTGGATTTTTCGCGGGCGCAGTTGCACCAATACGCGCTCGATCGCGGGCTGGCCTGGATCGAGGATGAGTCGAATGCCGCGACGCGCCACGACCGCAACTATGTGAGGCTGGAGATCGCGCCGCGCCTCGAGTTGCGGCATCCCGGATGGCGCGAGTCGTTGGCGCGATTCGCGCGCCATGCGGGCAGCGCCAACAATTTGCTGGAGCAACTCGCGAGTCTTGACGGCGTGCCGCAGGAGCCGGGTCATCCGCTGCCGCTGCGCAGCGAGTTGCCGCCCGAGCGCCGTGCCAACGCGCTGCGCGTTTTTCTGTCGCGCAATGGCGTCGCGATGCCGCCCGAGGCGCGGCTGGCGGAAATCGCGCGCCAGCTCTACACGGCACGCGATGACGCTCGCGTCCGGATCGACCACGACGGCATCGCGATCGTCCGTCACAAGGGCGGCGTGCTGCTGGAGTCGCTGGCGCCGGCCGGGGAGGCCCGGTGGCGCATCAGCTGGCATCACGAGCGCGAGATCGATCTCGGGGCTGGGCGCGGCAGCGTCACCTTCACGTCCGCCCGGGGGGAGGGCATCGCAGCGAACGCCGCTGGCGGCGACTGGTTCTTCGCACCGCGATCCGGGGGCGAGACCATGAAGGTGGCCCCCGGCAGGCCGACGCGCACCCTCAAGAACCTGCTCCAGGAACGCGAAATTCCTGCCTGGCAGCGCGAAAAACTGCCGTTGTTGTTCCACGGCGACCACCTGGTCTGGGTGCCCGGGGTGGGGATCGCCGCCGAGTACGCCTGTCCGGCCGGGCAGGAGGGCCTCAACCCGGCCTGGAGGGTAGCGGGAAAGGCTCCGCTGTGCTAGAATGAAAAGCTAGCTTTTTCATCCATTTAGCGGAGATTTACATGGCAGTTGAACGTACCTTTTCGATCATCAAACCCGATGCCGTGGCCAAGGATGTGATTGGCCAGATCTATGCCCGATTCGAAAAGGCGGGCCTCAAGGTCATCGCGGCCCGGATGATCCACCTGTCGCGCAAGGATGCCGAAGGCTTTTACGCAGTCCACAAGGGCCGCCCGTTCTTCAACGACCTGGTCGAATTCATGATTTCCGGCCCGGTGATGATGCAAGTGCTCGAAGGCGACAACGCCATCCTCAAGAACCGCGACCTGATGGGCGCGACCGATCCGAAGAAAGCCGCCGCGGGCACCATCCGCGCCGACTTCGCGTCGTCGATCGACGCCAACGCGGTCCATGGGTCCGACGCGCCCGAAACCGCGGCCATCGAGATCGCGTATTTCTTCCCGTCGCACCAGGTCTACTCGCGCTGACGTTTCCCCCGTGAGCGAGCGCACCAACCTTCTCGATTTCACCCTGCCGCGCCTGACCGAGTGGTTTGCGCAGCAAGGCGAGAAGCCGTTTCGCGCGAAGCAGGTGTTCCGCTGGATCCACCAGCGCGGCGTCGCTGACTTCGACGCCATGACCGACATCGCGAAGTCCCTTCGCGACAAGCTCAAGGCGCAGGCGCAAGTGCGCGCGCCGGCGGTGCTCTCGGAACACAGGTCCGCCGACGGCACCGTGAAGTGGCTCTTCGATGTCGGCATCGGCAACGGCATCGAGACGGTGTTCATCCCGGAAGAAGGCCGTGGCACGCTCTGCGTTTCCTCGCAGGTCGGTTGCGCTCTCGACTGCAAGTTCTGCTCGACCGGCCGGCAGGGTTTCAATCGCGACCTCTCGGTCTCCGAGATCATCGGCCAGGTGTGGGTCGCCAATCGCCGCCTCGAAGAGCTGGGTACCGCGCGCCTTGCGCCGCCCGAAGGTGAGGAGGGCGGCGGTTACCTGCGCCCGGTTTCCAACGTCGTGATGATGGGCATGGGCGAGCCGCTGAACAATTTCAATCCGGTGGTCGACGCGATGTCGATCATGCTGGACGACCACGCGTACGGCCTCTCGCGCCGCCGCGTCACGCTGTCCACGTCGGGCGTGGTGCCGCAGATCCGCAAGCTGCGCGACGCGCTGCCCGTGGCCCTCGCCGTGAGCCTGCACGCGCCCAATGACGAGATCCGCAGCCGCATCATGCCGATCAACGACACCTATCCGATCGCCAAGCTGCTCGCTGCCTGCAACGAATACCTCGAGAGCGCGCCGCGCGATTTCATCACCTTCGAATACGTGATGCTCAAGGGCATCAACGATGCGCCCGACCACGCACATGAATTGGCGCGCACGCTGTCGGTTGTTCCCTGCAAGGTGAACCTGATCCCGTTCAACCCGTTCCCGGATTCGGGCTTCGGCAAGACCGAGATGGATCGTGTCCGCCTGTTCCAGAAGATCCTGATCGAAGCGGGTTATGTCGCCACCGTCCGCAAGACACGTGGCGACGACATCGACGCCGCCTGTGGCCAGCTTGCCGGCCAGGTGGTGAACCGCATGAAGCCGAAGGCCGTGCACTTCCAACCACAAGCGAGGCCCTGATGCTCCGCCATATCGCTGTAGCGGTTGTCCTCACGCTTGCCGCCGGTTGCGCGACGGAAAGCAGCATGGAGTCGCGGCCGGTCACCGACACGGGTGGCGCCGATGCGCGCCGCCGCGCGGAAGTGCACACCGCGCTCGCGGGCGAGTACTACGCGCGCGGCAACTTCGCGGTGGCACTTTCGGAAACGCGCCTTGCCATCAAGGACGACCCCACGTATTACGTCGCCTACAACATGCAGGCGCTGGTCTTCATGGAGCTGCGCGAGGACGTAACCGCGCGCGAGGCGTTCGCCAAGGCGCTCAGCATCTCGCCCAACAATCCGGAGGTGCTGAACAACTACGGCTGGTTCCTCTGCCTGCGCAGCGAAACCAATCGCGGCGTCGAGATGATGGTGCGCGCCGCGCAGGACACGCAGTACGCCACGCCCGAGAAAGCCTGGATGTCCGCGGGCCTCTGCCTGCAGCGAACCGGCCGCGTCGTCGAGGCGGAAGACGCGCTGCGCCGCGCGGTGCTGATCCGCCCCGACCTCATCGGAGCGCTCTACAACCTTGCGGTGATCAACTTCGAGCGTGGCAGCACCAAGGACGCCGAGGTCTACCTCAATCGCTACACACGCCTGTCCACGCCGACGCTGGAAGGCCTGGCGCTGGGCGTGAAGATCGCCCGTGCCAACAAGGACAAGGTCGCCGCCGACAGCTTCATGCAGCAGCTGCGGCGCCGGTACCCCCAGTCCCCGCAGCTCCAAGAGCTGGAAAAGTCACCCTAGAGACGTGGAAGAACGCGACGACACCAATGAGTCACGCACGCTGGGTCAGCTCTTCGCCGCGGAGCGGGAGCGTCAGGGGCTTGCTCGCGCCGAAGTAGCGCAGCGCCTGCACATGAGCGCCTGGCAGATCGAGGCGCTGGAAGCCGGCGACTACGGGCGCCTACCCAAGGGCACGTTCCTGCGCGGCTTCGTGCGCAATTACGCGAAGGCACTGGGACTCGAGCCGGAATCCATGCTCGCCCACCTTGCCAGCAGCGTGCCCAGCAACACCGCGCCCGGCATCGTTGTCCCCAGCCAGAACATCCGCTTCGACCCGCTGGGCGACCGCCTGGCCAACCCGTACCTCAAGGCGGGCGGCATCGCGCTGGGGCTCGCGGCGCTGGCCCTGGCTGCTGTCTACTGGTGGCTCTTCATTCGCGACACCCCTCCCGGCGGCATGGCCCAGAAAACCAGCGAGCCGGCGCCGCTCAACCTCGCCGCGCCGAGCATGCCGCCGCCGGAGCCGCCTGCTGCGCCGCAATCGGCGCCGATGGAAATGCCGAAGGACGAAGCGCCGGAGGTGATCGAACCGCCGAAGGCCGCCGGGCCGAAGAATGTCGCGCAGACCCGGCCCGCGCCGCCGCCCAGGCTGGAGCCGCCGGTGGTCACGCCGGTAGCCGATGCCGCCGCAGTGAGCAGCGGCAACGCGCGCCGCATGAAGCTGCGCTTCAAGGGCGAGAGCTGGGTCGAGATTCGCGATGGCAAGGGCAAGGTGCTCCTGTCCCGCCTCAATTCACCCGGCAGCGAGGCGGAGGTCACCGGCCGTCCGCCGCTCAACGTCATCATCGGCAATGCGCCCGAGGTGCAGGTGACGTATGAAGACCGCGCCTTCCCGCTCGAGCCGCATACGCGGGTCGCCGTCGCCCGATTCACCGTCGAGTAATTCCATGAGCTCACGCAGAATTTCGCGCCCGGTCCGGGTCGCCGACAAGACCATCGGCGGTACCGCGCCGATCCTGGTCCAGTCGATGACCAACACCGACACCGAGGACGCAAAGGCTACGGCGGAGCAGGTCGCCGCGCTGGCGCGTGCCGGCAGCGAGATCGTGCGCATCACCGTGAACACCGTCGAGGCCGGCCGCCAGGTGCCGCAGATCCGCCGCCTGCTGGACAACATGGGCGTGAAGGTCCCGCTCGTGGGCGACTTCCACTTCAACGGCCACAAGATCCTTGCGCAGGCGCCGGAGTGCGCCGTGGTGCTCGACAAGTACCGCATCAACCCGGGCAACGTCGGCCACGGGACCCGGCGCGACGAGCAGTTCTCCTCGATGATCGAAGCCGCGATCACGCACGGCAAGCCGGTGCGCATCGGCGTCAACTGGGGCTCGCTCGATCCCGAGCTCCTCGCGCGGCTGATGGACGAAAACGGCAGGCTCGCGCAACCGCTGGAAGCCGACGCCGTGATGCGCGAGGCCCTCGTGGTCTCCGCGCTCGAGAGCGCCGCCAAGGCGGTCGAGTGGGGCCTGCCCGCGGAACGCATCATCCTGTCGTGCAAGGTCTCCGCCGTGCAGGACCTGATACGCGTCTACCGCGAGCTGGGCAAGCGTTGCGACTACGCGCTGCACCTCGGCCTCACGGAAGCGGGCATGGGCTCGAAGGGCATCGTGGCATCAACCGCCGCGATGGGCGTGTTGCTCCAGGAAGGCATCGGCGACACCATCCGCGTCTCGCTCACGCCGGAGCCGAATGGCGACCGCACCAAGGAAGTGATCGTCGCGCAGGAGATCCTGCAGACCATGGGCCTGCGGGCCTTCACGCCGATGGTCACCGCCTGCCCCGGCTGCGGGCGCACCACCAGCACGTTCTTCCAGACTCTCGCCGAGCGCATCCAGTCCTACCTGCGCGACCAGATGCCGGTCTGGAAAGCCCGGTATCCGGGCGTGGAAGACATGCACGTCGCCGTGATGGGCTGCGTGGTGAACGGTCCCGGCGAATCGAAGCTCGCCCACATCGGCATCTCGCTGCCGGGCTCGGGAGAAAAGCCCGTGGCGCCGGTATTCGTCGATGGCGAAAAAACCGTCACGCTCAAGGGCGACCATATCGCCGAGGAATTCCAGGTGCTCGTGGAAGAGTACGTTCGCAGCCACTACACCCCCGGTACGCAACCGCCCGCGGCGATGAAGCGCAGGAAAACCATCGCGATCCAGGCGGGCGGCTCATGAACGCGAAAGTCCAATCGGTCCGTGGCATGGAGGACGTGCTGCCGGAAGCCAGCCCGCTGTGGGAGCGGCTGGAAGACGCGTGCCGCGCGGTCTTCCGCCAGTACGGTTATCGCAACATCCGCACGCCGATCGTCGAACCCACCGCGCTTTTCGTGCGCAGCATCGGGGAAGCCACCGACATCGTCGAGAAGGAGATGTACGTCTTCGAGGACCGCAACGGGGAAAGCCTGGCACTGCGTCCCGAGGCCACGGCCGGCATCGTGCGCTCCGCGATCGAGCACAACTTCCTCTACAACGGGCCGATGCGCGTGTGGACCACGGGCCCGATGTTCCGCTACGAACGCCCGCAAAAGGGCCGCCAGCGCCAGTTCCACCAGTTCGACGTCGAGGCGCTGGGCTTCGAAGGCCCGGACGTCGACGCGGAGCAGATCGTGTTGCTCGCGCGCCTGTGGAAGGAGCTGGGCATCACCGGCGCCGAGCTGCACGTGAACTCCATCGGCGACGCCGCCGACCGCAAGGCGCACCGCGAAAAACTCATCGTGCATTTCGAGCAGCACGCGGGCGTGCTCGACGAGGACGCGAGGCGCCGCCTGCACGGCAACCCGCTGCGCATCCTCGATTCGAAGAATCCCGCGATGCAGCAGATGATCGAGGAAGCGCCGCGCCTCATCGACCATATCGGCGATGCGGCCGCGGACCATTTCGAGTCGCTCAAGGTGCTGCTTGAAGACGCGGGTGTCGCGTACGTCGTGAACCCGCGCCTTGTCCGTGGACTCGACTACTACAATCGCAGCGTGTTCGAGTGGGTGAGCAACAACATCGGCGCCCAGTCCACCATCGCAGGCGGCGGGCGCTACGATGCGCTGTTCGAGCAGCTCGGCGGCAAGGCCACACCCGCATGTGGGTTCGGCATGGGTGTGGAGCGCGTGCTGCTCACGATGCTGGCAGCCGGCGCGGTTGCGGGAGCCGATCCCGATGTATTCGTCGTGCATGCGGGCGAAGGCGCCGAACGCGTGGCCTGGAAGCTCGCCGAGGAATGGCGCGATGCCGGCAAGAAAGTCGTGATGGGCACGGGCGGCAGCTTCAAGTCGCAGATGAAGAAAGCCGATGCATCGGGCGCGCGTTTCGCGGCCATCATCGGCGAACAGGAAGTGGCGTCCAGGAACGTCACCTTGAAACCGCTTCGCGGCGACGGCGCGCAGAAGAGCCTCACGCCGCGTGAAGCACTACTCGAGATGGGTTGAACAATGGCTGGATCCTACGATTTCGAAGAGCAGGAACGCATCGCCGAGCTGAAGGGCTGGTGGGAAGACAACCGCTGGTACGTGGTCGGCGCGATCGTCGCGGCCCTGCTCGCCTTCGGCGCCTGGAAGCTGTGGGGCTGGATGAAGGTGCGCGATTCCGAGGAAGCCGCGGCCCTCTACAAGCCGGTGGCCGAAGCCGCCAAGGGCAAGGATGCGAAGAAGATCCTGGACGCCGCGCAGCCGCTGATCTCCAGGCACCCGGACACGTTCTACGCCTCGGAAAGCAGCCTGGTTGCCGCCAAGGCCGCGTTCGACGCCAACAACCTCGACGAAGCGCGCAAGCAGCTCGAGTGGGTGCTCGACAAGGGTGTCGAGGAGCACAAGGGCGTCGCGCGACTTCGCCTCGCCTCGGTGCTGATGGAGCAGAAGAAATACGACGAGGCGCTCAAGGCGCTTGACGGCAACAAGAGCGAGTCCTTCGCGGCCGCGGCCGCGGACCTGCGTGGCGACATCATGCTGGCGCAGGGACGCATCGATGAAGCCCGCGCCGCGTACAAGTCAGCGATGGAGAAGTCCATCGGCCGCAGTCCGGTCAAGGGCATCGCGGAAACGAAGCTCAATGCGCTCGGGGGCGCGCAATGAGGACGCTGCGCCTGGCCGCCGCCAGCGCGCTGTGCGTGGGCGCGCTCGCCGGCTGCACCACCTACAACCCGCTCATCATCCTCGGCTTTGAAACCGAGCCGCCGCACCAGCCCACGCCGCTCGGCAACATCAAGGCTGAGGTGCTGCCGCGCGCCGTCTGGATCGCGCAGGTCGGCAAGGCCGGCGGCTTCACCTTCCGCCCCGACGCGGAAGGCGGCCGCATCTACGCGGCGTCCGCCGATGGCGTGGTGAGCGTGCTCGAGGAAGACACAGGCAAGGTCTTCACCAAGGCCGAGACCAAGAAGAAGCTCTCGGGTGGCGTGGAGGTCGGCGAAGGCAAGGTGCTCGTCGGCACCATGAAGGGCGAAGTGATCGCGCTCGACCCCACCAGCGGCAAGCAGCTCTGGATGAGCACCATCAATGGCGAAGTGATCGCGCCCCCGGCGATCTCGAAGAAGGTCGTCGTGGTGCGCACGTCGGACGGGCGCATCTTCGGGCTTTCGGCGGAAGACGGCAAACGCCTGTGGGTATTCCAGCGCCCGTCGCCATCGCTGCTGCTTCGCAGTGCCGCCGGCGTGCTCATCATCGGCGGCGACGTGCTCGCGGGTTACCCCAACGGCAAGCTCGTGGCGCTCGACGTCGATGACGGCAAGCTCACCTGGGAAGTCACGGTGTCCCTGCCGCGCGGCTCCACGGAGCTCGAGCGCATCGCCGACGTGGCGGGGCTTCCGGTGGTCGACGGCGGCAGCGTCTGCGCCGCGGCGTTCCAGGGCAAGGTCGCCTGTTTCGATATCCAGACACGCAACCTCGTGTGGTCGCGCGACCTGTCGACGGCCCGCCCGCTCGCGCGCGATGCCAGGTACATCTACGTGGTTGATGACGATGGCGGCGTGCATGCCCTCGACAAGTCGACCGGGGCCAGCGTGTGGAAGCAGGACAAGCTGCTCTATCGCAAGGTTGGCGCGCCGCTGCTGGTCGAAGGCCGCCTGCTGGTCGGCGACTCGTTCGGTTTCCTGCACGTCCTGTCGACGGAGACCGGCGCCATCGTCGGCCGCCTGCCGACCGATGGTTCGGCGATCCAGTCGATGATCGTGGCCAACGGCGGCACGGTGCTGCAGACCGCAAAGGGATCGGTGGCGCTGGTGCGTTTCCCGACGCGTTGAGGTGAAACCGACGGTGGTCCTCGTGGGGCGGCCGAACGTCGGTAAATCGACGCTGTTCAACCGCATCACCCGTTCCCGCGATGCGCTGGTCGCGGACCTGCCGGGCCTTACCCGCGACCGCCACTACGGCCAGGGTCGCATGGGCGAGAAACCCTTCATCGTGGTCGACACCGGTGGCTTCGAGCCGGTGAACGCGGAAGGCGTCTACGTCCAGATGGCGCGCCAGGCACGCGAAGCCATCGCCGAAGCCGACGTCATCATCTTCGTGGTTGATGGACGCGCCGGCCTTTCGCCGCAGGACAAGCGCATCGCGCAGGACCTGCGCGAAGCCAACGCGCCGGTGTTCCTTGCGGTCAACAAGACCGAGGGCATGCGCCAGGAAATCGTCACCGCGGAATTCCACGAGCTGGCGCTTGGCCATCCGTATGCGGTCTCGGCCGAGCACGGCGAAGGCGTGCGTGACTTGATCGACCTTGCGCTCGAGCCGTTCACGCCGGGCGAGGAAGACGAGGAGATGCCGGACCATCCGCGCGTCGCCATCGTCGGGCGTCCCAACGTCGGCAAGTCCACGCTGGTGAACAAGCTGCTGGGAGAAGAGCGCGTGATCGCGTTCGACAAGCCGGGCACCACGCGCGACTCGATCGAGGTCGAGCTGGACTTCGAGGGCCGCCACTACACGCTGGTCGACACGGCGGGCATCCGCCGCAAGGGCAAGGTGTTCGAGGCGGTCGAAAAATTCTCGGTGGTGAAGACGCTGCAGTCGATCGAGCGCGCCAACGTCGTGATCCTGGTGATTGATGCCGAGGATGACGTGACCGAACAGGACGCGCACATCGCCGGCTACATCCTGGAGGCGGGGCGCGCCCTCGCGGTGGCCGTCAACAAATGGGACGCGGTTGATTCCGACAAGCGCAAGGACGTGAAGAGCGAGCTCGAGAGGAAGCTCATGTTCCTCGATTTCGCCGAGTTCACCTCGATCTCCGCGCGCATGGGCACCGGCATCAAGCCGCTGCTCGCCACCGTCGACGTGGCCTTCGCGGCCGCCACCGCCAAGTTATCCACGCCCAAGCTCACGCGCGCCATGCAGGCCGCGGTGGAAGCGCAGCAACCGCCGATGTCCGGCCGCTTCCGCCCCAAGATGCGCTACGCCCACCAGGGTGGCTCCAATCCCCCGATCGTCGTGATCCACGGCAGCGGCCTGGATGGCGTGAAGGAGCCGTACAAGCGCTACCTGGAAAACTATTTCCGCAAGGCCTTCAAGCTCAAGGGCACGCCATTGCGAATCGAGCTGCGCTCCTCCTCGAATCCGTTCGAGGGCCGTCACAAGCCCTTGACGGAGAAGCAGGATTCCCAGCGCCGTCGCCGCAAGATCGTCTCCAAGCGGCGCTACGGGTAAGGAACTCCCTCCAAAGCGGGCTGTCTTTTATGGTCCGGTGGCATAATTGGTGCTGCAGGACCGGCCCGGCGTAGACCGGGAAACCCGAAGAGAGAAAAGGGGCAGAACAATGAGCAACAAAGGTCAACTGCTGCAGGACCCATTCCTCAACACCTTGCGTAAAGAGCACGTCCCGGTCTCCATCTACCTGGTGAACGGCATCAAGCTCCAAGGTCAGATCGAATCTTTCGATCAGTACGTCGTGCTCCTCAAGAACACGGTGACGCAGATGGTCTACAAACACGCCATCTCGACAGTGGTCCCGGCGCGCCCGGTGACAATCCCGCTTGAGCACGCCCCGGAATCCTGAGCGCACCCGCGCCGTCCTCGTAAGCCTCGATATCGGCAAGGCCCAGCCCGACGATCGGGCGCAGGAGGCCGTGCGGCTGGCGGACAGCGCGGGCACCAAGGTCATGGAAGTCATTCGTGGCCGACGCGATCGGCCCGATGCCAAGACCTACGCCGGCTCCGGAAAAGTCGAGGAGATCCATGTCGCCGTGCGCGAGCACGATGCAAACGTGGTGATCTTCGACTCGTCCCTGTCCGCGGCCCAGGTGCGTAACCTGGAAGTGGCACTTTCCGAGGGCGGTGAAGCGGTGCAGGTCTACGACCGCACCGACCTCATCCTCAACATCTTCGCGCAGCGCGCGCGCACCAGCGAGGGCAAGCTGCAGGTGGAACTCGCCCGCCTGGAGCATCTCTCCACGCGCCTGGTGCGTGGCTGGACCCACCTCGAAAGGCAGCGCGGATCGCTCGGCAAGACCGGCGGCCCGGGCGAGAAGCAGATCGAGCTCGACCGCCGCATGATCGGCGAGCAGGTGAAGAAGCTGAAGGAGAAGATCAAGAAGGTCGGCAAGGTGCGCGAGACCCAGCGCGCGCGCCGCGACCGCTCCGGTATCCTGCGCGTCTCCATCGTGGGATACACCAACGCCGGCAAGTCGCCGCTGTTCAACCGCATGGCCCAGGCCAAGGCCGTCGCGCGCGACCAGCTGTTCGCGACCCTTGATACCACCACCCGCCGCCTCTATCTGGGAGAGAACGCCCAGATCACGTTATCCGACACCGTGGGCTTCATCCGGGACCTGCCGCACATGCTTGTCGATGCTTTTCGCGCCACCCTGGAAGAAACCGTCCAGGCTGACCTGCTGCTTCACGTCGTCGACGCCGCGCACCCCCAGCGCGACGAGCAGATCAAGGCCGTCGACACGGTGCTGGCCGAAATCGGCGCCGGCCAGGTGCCGCAGCTCCTGGTTTTGAACCAGATCGACCGCGTGCCCGGAATGGCGCCCGAAGTTGTGTGTGATTCTTCTGGTAAGATATTGAATATCAAGGTAAGTGCAGTCACCGGAGCGGGTCTCGACGGCCTTCGCGAAGTGCTCGCGCAGATCGCTCGTACAGACTCCACGGGTTCCCTCCCCACCGCCGCCTGAAAAAAAACCGATGCCGCCCAGCGATCCCCAATGGGGGAAGAAGAACAACGAAGGTCCGCCCGATCTCGACGAGATCCTGCGCAAGCTGCAACAGAAGATCGTCGGCCTGCTGGGCTTCCGCCCGCGCCCGCCGGGAGCGCCTCCCGGCCCGGCCGGTCCCGGCATGGGCCCCGCCGTGGGCGGTGGCCTCATCTTCATCGTCCTGCTGATCGCCGCCGTCTGGCTGGCTAGCGGGTTCTACATCGTCGAAGAAGGCCGCCGCGGCGTCGTGCTGCGCCTGGGCAAGTACCTCGAGACCACGCAGCCGGGCCCGCGCTGGCACGTGCCGTATCCGTTCGAGAGCGTCGAGGTCGTCAACGTCTCGGGGGTGCGCACCGTGGAAGTGGGTTACCGCGGCAACCCCAAGAACAAGCAGCCCCAGGAAGCGCTGATGCTGACCGACGACGAAAACATCGTCGACGTGCAGTTCGCCATCCAGTACACCATCAAGGGCGCCGAGGATTATCTCTTCAACAACCGCAACCCCGACGACAACGTGTTGCAGTCGGCGGAAACCTCGATCCGCGAGATCGTCGGCAAGAGCAAGATGGATTTCGTGCTCAACCAGGGCCGCAGCGAGGTCGCCGCGCGCGTGAAGCTCCTGATGCAGCAGATCCTCGACCGCTACAAGACCGGCATCCTCGTAACCACGGTCAACCTGCAGGGCGTCCAGGCGCCGGAGCAGGTCCAGGCGGCTTTCGAAGACGTGGTGCGCGCCGGCCAGGACCGCGAGCGCTTCAAGAACGAAGGGCAGGCGTACGCCAACGACGTGGTGCCGAAGGCACGCGGCGTGGCCTCGCGCCTGACGGAAGAGGCCACCGGTTACCGCCAGAGCGTGGTGTCCACCGCGCAGGGTGATGCCTCGCGCTTCGGCCAGATCCTCACGGAATACCAGCGCGCGCCGCAAGTCACGCGCGAGCGCATCTACCTCGAGACCATGCAGCAGATCCTCGGCGCCACCAGCAAGATCATGATCGACACCAAGTCCGGCCAGAACCTGCTCTACATGCCGCTCGCCGACCTGATGAAGATGTCTTCGAACAGCGTAGCGCCGCAGTCCGCGGAGATGCCGCGCACGACACCGGAGGTGACTGCGCCGCCCGCGCCCGCGGACCCGTCGACGACCCGCCGCGACAGCCTGCGTTCACGTGACCGGGAGGGCGGACGATGAAACGCGTCACCGCATACGTCTTCGTCGGCCTGATCGTGATCGCGCTGATCCTCACGATGAGCGTCTATACCGTCGACCAGCGCAAGGCCGCGATCAAGTTCCAGCTGGGCGAAGTGGTCGCACTGCAGACGGAGCCGGGGTTGTATTTCCTCGTGCCGCTGCTGCAGAACGTGCGCATCTACGACACGCGCATCCAGACGCTGGACGCGCGCGAGGCGGAACGTTTCCTCACCTCGGAAAACAAGAACGTGCTGGTCGATTCGTTCGTGAAGTGGCGGATCATCGACGTGCGCCAGTACTTCGTCTCCGTCCGCGGCGACGCCGTGGCCGCCGAGGCGCGCATCTCGCAGACCGTCAACGACGCGCTGCGAGCGGAATTCGCGCGCCGCACGGTCCATGACGTGGTCTCCGGCGAGCGCGAGATGATCATGTCGACGGTCGGCGAAAAGGTCGACAAGGACGTGAAGGGCATCGGCGTGGAAGTCGTGGACGTGCGCCTGAAGCGCGTCGACTACGTGCCCGAGATCTCCTCCGACGTCTATCGCCGCATGGAATCCGAACGCAAGCGTGTCGCGAGCGAACTGCGCGCCACCGGCCAGGCGGAAGGCGAGAAGATCAAGGCGGAAGCCGATCGCCAGCGCCAGATCATCGTGGCCGAAGCTTATCGCGACGCGCAGCGCGTGAAGGGCGAGGGCGACGCGCTCGCCTCGCGCATCTACGCCGAAGCGTTCCAGAAGAACCCGGAGTTCTACAGCTTCTACCGCAGCATGGAAGCGTACCGCCTCGGACTTCGCAGCAAAAGCGACGTGATGGTGCTCGATCCCTCGTCTGACTTCTTCAAGTACTTCAAGAGCCCCGGACGCGGCAAGTAGGGCCTTTTATGGGCGACATCATCGTCGCGGGGTTCGCGCTCATGCTGGTGATCGAAGGAATCCTGCCGTTCATGTCGCCGCGCATCTGGCGGGAAGCCTTCCGCCGTTTCGTCGAGATGACCGACGGCCAGATCCGCTTCACCGGGCTGGCCTCGATGGTTGCGGGGCTGGTGTTGCTGTTCTTGGTGACCTAACTGGATTGCCGACGGGGCCTGCCCTCGAAGGCTTTGATCGGGGGCGGGAAAAACAAACGATGAGACGCTGGCTCCTTCCTGAGCACATCGAAGACGTGCTCCCCGCCGAAGCGCGCGCCATCGAGCGCATGCGCCGGGCGATCCTCGACCTCTTCGAGGTGCATGGCTACGAGCTGGTCGCCCCACCCCTGCTCGAATACGTCGAGTCGCTGCTTTCCGGCACCGGTCGCGACCTGGACCTCGCCACCTTCAAGCTCGTGGACCAGTTGTCCGGGCGCATGATGGGCGTGCGCGCTGACCACACGCCGCAAGTGGCGCGCATCGATGCGCACCTGCTCAATCGCCAGGGTGTCGCGCGGCTGTGCTACTGCGGCAGCGTGCTGCACACGGTGCCGGCGGGCATGACGAAGATGCGCGAGCCGATCCAGATCGGCGCGGAGCTTTTTGGGCACGCGGGCATCGAAGCCGACGTGGAGATCGTCCGGCTGATGATCGAAAGCCTCAAGTGTGCCGGCGTGCAGCGCATCCACGTGGACCTCGGCCATCCTGGGGTCTACCGCGCGATGATGCAGGGCGCCGACGCCGAGCGCGCGGAAGCCACCTTCCACGCGGTGCAGCAGAAGGACGCCGCGGCTGCCGGCGACATGGCGATCCTCACCACCCTCAATGGCGGGCCGGAGGTCATCACTCGCGCGCGCAAGGTATTGCCCGCGAAGGTCGAGGGAGCGCTCGCCGAGCTGGA